>DASXQY010000088.1:0-49899 GCA_036506915.1 Gaiellaceae bacterium
CTGAGGAACTTCCGCCATGTCAGCTTCGCGGTCACACCGACGGCCGCTACGCCGCCGAGGATGATCTGGAGCAACATGCTCCCGGAGCCGGGGTCAAGGTAGGGGAGCGGGGCCATCAGACTGGATTCTGCACTACTTCACGTCCTGCCAGGGCACTCCGCCGGTGGCCCAGCCGACCAGGCAGTGCGGCGAGATCAGCAACGCCACGCGCTCGAGGAACGCGCGGTCCTCCTCGCCGAAGGCGGCCGGACGGTCGGAGTCGATGTCGATCTCGCCGACGACGCGGCCCTCGTAGCTGATCGGGACGACGATCTCGGAGCGGGTCGAGGGGAAGCACACGAGGTAGCGCGGGTCGAGCTCGACGTCGTCGACCACCTCGGTACGGCCGCTCGCCGCCGCCGCGCCGCAGATGCCCCGGCCGATCGGGATTCGCACGTGGCTGGTCGCTTCGGGTCCCTTCCAGGGGCCAAGAGCGAGCTCGTCTTCCTCGACCAGGTAGATCCCGACCCACGAGTAACTCTCGAAGCGGTCGTCAAGCACGTCGACGACGGCGCGCAGGACGGCGTCGGCATCACCGCCGCGGTTGACGATCCGGTCGACCGCCTCCAGCGCACCGTCGTGCGCCGCGCTCACTGGAGATCCTCGCCCTCGAACGCGCGGACCGGCTCGCGCAGCTCGTCGGAGATCGGCCGCGCCCGCCGCTCGGCCAGGTCGACCATGACGAGCGTCTGCTGAGCGGTCACCATCAGGACATCATCTTCGCAGCGGTAGGCGGCGCACTCGTAGGTGACGCTCGTCCGGCCGATCCGGGAGACGCGCACGAAGACCTCGATCAGGTCGTCGAACCGCGCGGGCGCGAGGTACTCGATCGTCGACGCCCGCATGACGAGCTCCTGCTCTCGTGCTCCGGCTTGGAGCATGTCCAGATGGCGGTGGTACTCCACGCGCGCCGCATCGAAGTACGGGAGGTAGCGGCCGTAGTAGACGATCCCCTGCGCGTCGGTGTCGGAGAAGCCCACGCGCGTGAAGCTCGCGTACTTGAACGGCGGCTTCCGGTGGGTCTCGTGCCCGAGCTCGATCGTCACGAGCGGATCACGTCGAGGACCTCGTCGCGCTTCTTCTCCATCAGCTCGGGCGAGCGCGCCTCGAGGTTGAGGCGCAGGAGCGGCTCGGTGTTCGACGGGCGGACGTTCATGTGCCAATCGTCCGCGTCGACGGAGACGCCGTCCAGATGGCTGACCCGGCCCTCGGGCCCGAAACGCTCCTTCAGCTCCTGGAGCTTGAGCGCGACGTCCGGGACCGGGGTGTTCAGCTCGCCGGTGATGAAGTACCGCTCAAGGAATGGGCGCAGGATCTCGGAGAGCGGCTGCCCCTTCTTCGAGACCAGCTCGAGCATCAGCAGGAACGGGATAACGCCCGAGTCGGCCTGCGAGAAGTCGCGGAAGTAGTAGTGGCCCGAGACCTCGCCGCCGAAGGCTGCGTCCTCCTCGCGCATGCGGTGCTTGATGAAGGCGTGGCCGACGCGGTTGATCAGCGGGACGCCTCCGGCCCGATCGATCGTCTCCGGCACCGCCCAGCTCGCGCGAACGTCGTAGATGATCTTCGCGCCGGGCTCCTTCTCGAGAACGGCCTCGGCGAAGAGCGCGGTGGCGAAGTCGCCGGCGACGAACTCGCCCTCGTCGTCGACGAAGAAGCAGCGGTCGGCGTCCCCATCGAAGGCGACGCCGAAGTCGGCCTGCTCCTCGAGCGTCTTCCCGACGATGAACTCGCGGTTCTCGGGCAGAAGCGGGTTCGGCTCGTGGTTGGGGAAGGTGCCGTCGGGCTCGAAGAAGCACCGGACGGTCTCGACCTGCGGTAGCCGCTCGAGCACCGGCGGAAGCATCGCGCCGGCCATCCCGTTCGCCGCGTCGATCACGATCTTGAGCGGCCGGATCGCCTCCACCTCGACGAACGAGAGGACGCGCTCGACGTACCGCTGCCAGATGTCGTGCCTTTGGACATGTCCCGGGGTCAGACCCCCGGACGGGTCCGAAAGGGACATGGCCCGGTCGCGGATCTCGAGCAGGCCCGACTCGCCGCCGACCGGAAGCGCGCCGCGGCGGACGATCTTCATGCCCGTGTACTCCTTCGGGTTGTGTGAGGCCGTGACGGCGACGCCCCCGTCCAGCCCGAGCTCGCCGACGGCGAAGTAGACCATCTCCGTGCCGACCAGCCCGAGATCGAACACGTCGGCCCCGGCCTCCGCGGCGCCGCGTATGAGCGCCTCGGCCATCGCGGGCGAAGACACCCGCATGTCGTGCCCGACGGCGATCTTGCGCGGCTCGAACTGCTCCACGAAGGCCCGGCCGATCCGGTAGGCCCCGTCCTCGTCGAGCTCCGTCGGGTAGATCCCGCGCACGTCGTAGGCCTTGAAGACCTTCGGATCAAGCACGCGTCGATGCTATCGCTGCCCGACCTTCTCGCCTCGCCGAACGGCCAGCTGTGATAGACCACCGCATATCTCAGGGGTTGAAGGGGGGAATCAACCGATGCGGAGATTGCTGTCGGCGCTTGCCGCCCTCGTGGCGGCAGGTGTCACCTTCGGCGCGCTAACGAGCCCCACCGGGGCCGCTCCGTCGTGGAGCTTCGTGGGAAGCAACGTCGTTGCGAGCTCGCCGACGACGGGTGCCGGCTACCCGGTGCCGCCGGGCTCGCGAGTCCCCGTTGCGGGGACGTGCCAGGAAGGCCCGTTCGACGCCAACCACTCGGAGTCGTGGCTGGCGGTCAAGCCCGGCACCGAGGACCTCGTCGGCTCGGCGAAGTTCTTCTTCGACAAGTTCTCGACCTTCTACATGTTCTACCTCGGCGCCTTCCAGATCCTGGGCGGAACGCCCTCGGGGAACAACCAGGTCCAGGGCTACGACTGCCTCAGCACAGGGACGAACGGCCAGCTGAACCAGGACATGCCGCCGAGCTGGACCGACACCACCGACCCTAACATCGACTTCGACACGAAGGGCCGCGTCTACCAGACGATGCTGCCGTTCAACTCGTTCTTCGACGCGACGAAGCTCCATCCGGACGGCGAGATCGACATCTCGTACAGCGACGACCTGGGCCGCCACTGGGTGAAGGGGAACGGGGGCCGTCCGCTCGAGCCGTCGAACAACGCCTCGGCCAAGCAGCTCGGCCACGTCGAGGACAAGCAGTGGGTCGCGGTCAACCACATCGTCGGCAACCCCTTCCAGGACCACGTCTATGCGGCGTGGGCGGTCTTCAACGGAAACGGCGGCGGGATCAAGGTGCGCATGGCGGTCTTGCGTGATCGCCGGAGTGGGATCTTCGATAAGGCCATCACGATCACCTCGCCCTCCGAGGTCAGTGCCGGGGCCACATACGTGTACCCGGAGATCGACGCCGCGGGCAACGTCTATGTCTCCGTCGTCTCGTTCCCGCCGAACGGGAGGACGTCGACGATCTACGTCGCCCGCTCGACCGACGACGGCCGCACGTTTGGCCCGTTCGTGCCGATCACGACCGTCAACATCCCTCCGGGCGAGGTGTACCCGAACACGCGTTTCCGCAGCGGCATCGTCGAGAACTTCGCCGCGAGCCCGACATATACCGGCCACCTCTACCTCACGTACGAGGACTGGGATCCGATCGTGGGCCAGGCGGACGTGAAGTTCACGCAATCGAAGGACGGCGGCTCCACGTGGACGACGCCCGCCGTCGTCAACGACAACGTCGACCTTCCCGGTAACCCGACCGACCAGTTCCAGCCGTCGGTCGCGGCGGGCCCGAACGGCGCGGTGGCCGTGGCGTTCTACGACAGGCGCCTGCCGTGCCCGAGCGACCCGAGCGTCCTTGCTGCCGACGTCGGACGGACGAACTTCTGCATCGACAGCTCGCTGCAGGCCTACAAGGACAGCGGCGCTGGAGCCGTGCGGGTCGGTGGAAACGTGCGGATCTCAGAGTTCACGTGGGATCCGGAGCAGCCGGGCCAGCACCTGGGCGGCATCTCGCAGTACCCGTGTGCCGGAGCGAGGGATCCCTGCCCGACGGGCAGCGGCTTCATCGGCGACTACTTCGGGCTCGCGATCTCGAGCGGGAACATCTACACGCTTGCGGTCTCGACGCACTATCCCTCGGACGTAACCGCCGAAGAAGGCGGGCCCGTCTACTATCAGCAGCAGGTGCTGGGGACGGTGCCACGCTCGACCTTCGGAGTCGGCTACTAAAAAGAGCCTCGAGAGGGAGGGCCGTTCTCGCGGGAGCGGCCCTCCCAGCCTCTCTAGGCCGCTCCGACAAAGGAAGACCGCGGCCCCCTTCCTCGTTCTTAAACTTAGGTGTTCGTGGAACGGAAGCTAGCTACGGTCCTATTCGTCGACCTCGTCGATTCGACCGCGCTCGTCACCGGCGTGGATCCCGAGATCGTGCGCCGCCGCGTGCAGACGTTCTTCGACCGCGTCTCGCACTGCGTGATCACCCACGGGGGGATCGTCGAAAAGTTCGCGGGCGATGCCGTGATGGCCGCCTTCGGGATCCCGCAGGCCCACGAGGACGACGCGGAGCGGGCCGTTCGCGCGGGGCTCGCGATCCTCGACGCCGTGGACGAGCTCGAGCTCGCAGCCCGGGTCGGGGTCGAGTCGGGCGAGGTCGTGGCCGAGGACGGGGAGGCCACCTTTGCGACGGGTGAGGCGGTCACGCTGGCCGCGCGCCTCGAGCAGTTCGCCGAGCCGGGTCAGCTCCTGATGGGTCCCAGCGCCCACCGCCTGACGCTCGGCCGCGTCGAGGTCGAGGAGCTCGGTCCCGTCGACCTGAAGGGTCTTGCAGAGCCCGTCTGGGCGTGGCGAGCGCTGGGCACCAACGGCCAGGGCATTCGCCCGCAGGCCGTCCAGGCGCCGCTGGTCGGCCGCGACGCCGAGCTGGAGCTGCTCACGAACACCTACGAGCGGGCCCTGCGCGACCGGCGCGCGCACCTGTTCACCGTTTACGGCGACCCGGGCGTCGGGAAGAGCCGGCTCGCGCGCGAGTTCGCCGCGGTCCTCGAGGGCGCGACGGTGCTGCAGGGCCGGTCGCTTCCGTACGGCGAAGGCGTGACCTATTGGCCGCTCGCCGAGATGGTCAAGGGCGCGGCGGGGATCGCAGACGACGACCCGCTCGAGGTCGCGATCGAGAAGCTCAGAGCATTCTGCGAGGACGAAGCCGTCGCCGACCTGCTCGGCCTGGCGTCGGGCGTGCTCGAGGCCGTTCGCGCCGAGCGAAGCCAGCAGGAGATCGCCTGGGCCGCGCGCGAGTGGGCGCAGCGGCTCGCCCACGAACAGCCGCTCGTGCTCGTTTTCGAGGACATCCACTGGGCCGAGGAGCCGCTGCTCGAGCTGATCGAGCACCTCTCGGCGTGGGTGAAAGAGGCGCCGCTCCTCCTCGTCTGCCTGGCGCGCACCGAGCTGCTCGACATTCGCCCCGGCTGGGGCGGCGGCCGCGTCCGCGCGACCTCGATCGAGCTCGAGCCACTTGGCCGGCAGGAGAGCGAGGAGCTGGTCGACGCGCTGATGTTCGACGGCGAGCTGCCCGAGAGCGCGCGCCAGGAGCTGCTCGACAAGACCGAAGGCAATCCGCTCTTCGTCGAGGAGACCATGCGGATGCTGGCCGAAGAGGGAATCGAGTGCGTGGACAAGATCCCGGACACGGTGCAGGCCCTGATCGCCGCCCGCATCGACCGGCTGCCGGCCGAGGCCAAGGCGATCCTCCAGCGCGCCGCGGTGGTCGGGCGCATCTTCTGGGCGGCGGCGCTCGAGCGGCTTTCGCCGGAGCTCGAGTCGGTCGAGCAGGCGCTCGACGACCTGCTCATACGCGACTTCGTCGCGCACGAGTCGCACTCCTCGATCCGGGGCGAGGAGGCCTATAGGTTCAAGCACGTGCTGATCCGCGAGGTCGCCTACGGCGGTCTCTCCAAGTCCGCCCGCGCCGAATACCACGCCGGCTTCGCGGAGTGGCTGAAGGAGCGCGCCGGCGAGGAGCTGCTCGAGATCCGCGCCTACCACCTCGATCACGCGACCCAGCTGCTCGCGGAGCTCGACGGCCAGGCGCCCGAGGAGCTCCGCCGCGAGGCGGCGGCCGCGCTCGAGGGCGCCGGGGAGCGAGCCCTCGCCCGCGAGGCGAACCGTTCGGCCCGCCAGCTCCTCGTCCGCTCCGCGCAGCTCGAGCCAACGCTTCGGCGCCGTTATCTCGCGGCGAAGGCCGCCTCGCACCTGAGCGACCTGCCGGCCGTCTCGCGCGAGATGGAGGAGGTCTGCGCGGCGGCCGAAGAGGCCGGCGAACGCTCGACGCAGGGGCGCGCGCTGATCGCCCTGGCCGAGACGGCCGTGCTCCGAGACGCCGACCTGGCGCGGGCGAAGGACCGCGTCGAGCACGCCCTCGAGGTGCTCGAAGAGGACGACCTTGCCGGCCGCTTCCAGGCTCTCACCGTTCGCGGCACGATCGCCTGGGCGCACGGCCACCTCGACGAGCAGGAAGAGGTGATGCGCAAGGCCCTGGACGTGGCTCGCCGGGCCGGGCGGAAGGATTTCGAGGCCGAGGCGGCCGACACCCTCGCGAGCGTGTACCTCTCTCGGCTCGAGTTCGACCGGGCGCAGCCGCTTGTCGATGAGGCGCTTCTGTTCGCCGAGGAGAGCGGCAGCGCCGCCGCACGCGGCCGCGCGCTGAGGTACGCGGGCCAGCTGCACCTCGCCCGGCGTTCGCTCGACGACGCGGAGTCGGCTCTCGAGGCGGCTCGGGAGTACCTCTCCGAGGCCGGCGCGGCCTGGGCCCTCGGCCGGACGCTGAACTACCTGGCCTGGACCGCCTGGCGAAAGGGCGACGGCGCCCGGGCCGAGAAGCTGTTCCGCGAGTCAATTCGCGTTCTCACTCCGCTCGAGGACCGGGCGACACTCTGCGAGAGCCAGCGCGGCCTCGCGCAGCTCCTGGTCGAGCGAGGCCACCTCGGCGAGGCCGAGCGATTGGCGCTCGCCGCGCGGGAGACCGTGGGCCCGCAGGACGTCACCTCGCTGTCCACGACGACGATGGCGCTCGGCATCGTGCGGGCGGCGCAGGAGCGCGACGAGGAGGCGGAGACGCTCCTGCGCGAGGCATACGCGCTGATCGAGCCGACCGACCATCGCCACCACAAGTCCGATTCGCTCGAGGCGCTCGTTCAGTTCCTGCGCGACCGCCGCCGCGAGGACGAGGCCGCGGACTTCGATGCCCGCCGGGACGAGCTCCTCGCCGAGGCGAGCAGCGCGGTCCGGATCGCCTGATCCGACTCGAGGTCGGGCGACTCCGAGATCACCGTCGCCGGGCGCTTGAAGCGCGCCAGCGCCTCGCTGAGCGGCTCTGCCCTGAGCGTGCCCTCGCCGTAGGGCAGGTGCTTGGTCTCGTTCCGGTTCGCGTAGGCGATGTCGGAGAAGTGGATGTGAAACGGCGCGCCAGGTTCGAGCACGGCGTCGGCGGCCTCCAGGGCGGCCGCGAAGGGCTCCACCTCCAGGAAGGCGCCGTCGCTTGTCGCGTGCATGTGCGCGAAGTCGAGAACCGGCCGGACCCAGCCGAGCCGGCTCGCGATCGCGATCACATCGTCGAGGGTGCCGAGGTCGCGGACGCGGCCCATGACCTCGACCCCGAACGGGACCGCGCGATCCTTCCCCTCCAGCCGCTCGCGCAGCTCGCCCAGCTGCTCGCAGACCGACGCGATCGCGACCTTACGTTCCCGCTCGAGCAGAAAGCCGGGGTGGAAGACGACGAGCTCGGCGCCGGCTGCCTTCGCGATCCCGGCCGAGTGGTCGAGCATCCCGACCGCCATCCGCTGCTTCTTGTCGCGTTCGACGTGGCCCATGAACCCTGCGATCGGCGCGTGCACGGAAAGCACGATCCCGTTCTCGCGCGCGACCTCGCCGAAGCGCTCGGCCCAGGGGTAGTCCATCCAGAACCCGCCTTCGAAGTCGATCTCACAGGCGCTGAAACCGCGCTCGACCAGCAGCTCCACCGCTGCCTCGGGACTCTCGCGTGAAGGCACCCTTGCCGGGCCGAACTTGAGCTCGCTCACCCCGGGATCGTATGCCGTCCGGTGCTGCCTCTACGCTCGTTTCATGGCGAAGCGACCATCGCGAATCGATCTGCTCGAGCTGGACATCGACCTCCGGCTGGCCGACCTCTGGCGCGAGGCCGCCGACATCGGCGACTGGAACCTTGAGGTGGTCGCCGCCTTCATGCGCGCGGCCTACGGCAAGGGCTACTGCGACGCGCTCACCGAGGACAACCCCGGCAGCCTCTGCGAGGAGCACGGCTACCGGATCCCGGGTCGGCGCACCGAGCCGGCCCGCGAGCGCTAACAACTCGCTCTAGAATCCCTGCGTGGCCCGGAACACCCGGAGCGTACGGCTCGTGCTCGCGCTCTCCGTCGCGGCCGTCCTGGCCGTCTTCCTGCTCTACGTCTCGATCGCCGGCGGACGGACGCCCCAGCTGAGGCCGAGCCAGCTCGCCGGTCATCACGAGAAGGTCTCGCTTGTCGGCAAGGTCAAGGGACCGGTCCGCGGCACGAGCTACTCGAGTGACGGGATGCGCTTCTGGGTCGCCGACGTCGAGGGCCACAACGGGGTCAAGGTGCCGGTCGTGTACCACGGGAGCGTCCCGGATCTCTTCAAGGTCGGCCGGCACATCGTGATCGACGGCCGTCTCCGGCAGGGCGTCTTCGTCGCACAGCGGGACACGCTGGTGACGAAGTGCCCCTCGAAGTACACCGCGAAGAAGACTTAGCCCGGATGAGCCTCTGGCTTGCCCTCGGGGTCGTCCTGGCCGTGGCCGGCGTGCTGCTGGTCGCGCGTCCGTTCCTGCGCGATCCGGCGCCGGAGCACGACCGTCTCGACGAGCCCGGCGCACGCGAGCAGGAGCGCGTCGCTCTCACCGAGGAGCGCGACCGGGCGCTCGCCGCGCTGAAGGAGCTCGAGTTCGACCATCGCACCGGGAAGGTCTCCGACGAGGACTACCGGGCCCAGGTGGGCCCGCTCCGCCGGCGGGCGGCCGAGCTGCTCCGGGCGCTGGAGGATCGGCCCGAGGCCAAGGCGAAGGAACGCGTCCATGCCCGCCGCTAGCTGCGCCAACTGCGGCTCCCGGTTGCCGAAGCGGAGCCGGTTCTGCCCCGAGTGCGGGGCACGCGTCGCCACCGGCCCGGGCGAGACCGCCGTCGAGGAGCTGCCGCCGGAGGAGACAGGGCCGGTCCCGGTCGAGCTCGCGACGGCGACGCCTCGCTTCTTCGGGGTCACGCCGCCGGCCGCCGTGCTCGCGCTCGCGGCCGCCTCGCTGGCGATCGCGATCCTGCTGCTCGCCACCGGCCATCCGATCGTCGGCGGCGCTCTGCTCGGGATCGCGATCGTGCTCGCCCTGTTCTTCGCCGGCCTAGTGCGGCGGCTCCCCGACACCGCTGTCGCGCGAGTCTCGAGCGGGGCGATGGACGCGATCCGCGCACGGGCGGGCTTCGTGGCAGAGGCGGTCACCGTCCACTCGAGCGCCAGGGTCGAGCTCTTCCGGTTGCGCAGGGAGCTGGGCCAGCTGGTGGCAGAGCGTGGCGAGTGCGCCCGTGCGCTGGGCGAAGCGGTCTATGCTGACGACGCGAGCGCCGGCAAGTCCGCCCGCGCCCGGATGGCCGAGCTGGACGGGTTGATCTCGGCAAAGGAGGGTGAGATGGAGCAGATTGCAGCAGGTGCCGCGGAACGGATCCACCAGGCTCAGCTCCAGGTGCAGCCCACGCTGATCGAGACTCCGGAGCCGCCGGCTCCCCCTGAGCCTTACCCGCCGCCGACCGAGCCACCGGGGCCGGTAACGATTCCGGAGCCATCCCCCGAACCTTCTCCGTCCCCCGGCCCGGTGACGGTTCCCGAGCCCGGCCCGGAGCCCAGCCCGCCGCCCCAGGGAAGCTAGCCGGGTCGTCCTGAGCCCCCGGTTACCTCTAGCGCGTTTGCAGTCCGGGCAAGCGCGGAATCAGGGGAGCTACAGGAAAGGAGACAAACGAGATGCTTGCACTGTTACTGGTACTCCTGCTGGTCTTCCTGCTCTTCGGCGGGGGATTCGCCTGGAGCTTCCTCTGGTTCGTCGCGGCCGTCGTCCTCATCCTCTGGCTGATCGGCTTCGTCGCCCGAGGAGCGGAGGGCGCGCGCTGGTACCGCTGGTAAAGAGCTACCCGAGGAACGTCTGACCGAGTAGGAAGACGTTCAACGCTGAGATCAGGGCGGCGACCACCGTTGCGATCGCGGTGGTCGCCCGGCGGTTCACGAGCGGGCCCATCAGGTCGCGCCTGCTCGTGAACCAGACCAGCGGGACGAGCGCGAACGGAATCCCGAACGAGAGGACGACCTGGCTGATCACCAGCGTCCGAGACGGGTCGAGCCCGATTCCGGCGACGACCAGGGCCGGGATCATCGTCACCAGCCGCCGCAGGAAGATCGGGATCCGGCGCTGGATGAAGCCCTGCATCACCACCTGGCCCGAGAGCGTCCCGACCGTGGAGCTCGAGAGCCCGGAGGCAAGCAGCGCGAGCGCGAACAGCGTGCTGGAGGCGCCGCCCAGAATCGGATTGAGCGTCCGGTGCGCGCCTTCGAGCGAGTCGACGTCGTTCAGGCCGGAGCGGAAGAAGACGCTCGCGGCCATGACGAGCATCGACATGTTGATCACCCCGGCGATCGACATCGCCACGACCACGTCGATCTTGGTGTAGCGGTACAGCCGGCGCGCCTCTTCGTCGTTCCGCGGAACGACCCGGTTCTGCGTCAGGGCCGAATGGAGGTAGATGACGTGCGGCATCACGGTCGCGCCGAGGATCCCGACCGCGAGCAGGACCGACTCGCTCCCGGCGAACTCGGGCTTGACCGCGTGCAGGGCGACCGTCCCCAGCGGCGGATTGGCGTAGAAGAGCTCGGCGATGTACGAGACGCCGATCACGCCGACGAAGGCGGCGATCACCGCCTCGAAGGGCCGCAGGCCGAACCGCTGGAGCCCCAGGATCGCGAACGTGACGAAGCCGGTCAGGATCGCAGCCGGGAAGAGGTCCATCCCGAGGAGCAGGTGGAAGCCGATCGCGGCGCCCAGGAACTCCGCGAGGTCGGTCGCCATCGCGATCACCTCGGCCTGGACCCAGAGCCCGAGCGAGGTCCGGCGTGAGAACCGCTCGCGGCAGACCTCCGGCAGGTTTCGCCCCGTCGCGATGCCCAGCTTCGCCGACAGGGTCTGGATCAGCATCGCCATCAGGTTCGAGGCGAGGATCACCCAGGCGAGCGTGAACCCGAACTTCGAGCCGCCGGCGATGTTGGTCGCGAAGTTGCCCGGGTCGATGTACGCGACGCAGGCGACGAAGGCGGGCCCGAGGAACGGGAGGATCCGGAAGGGGCTCGGAAAGCCGCGGAGCGCGTCCTCGGCCGCCTGGACGGTGCCGGTGGCGACCGCGTCTGACCGTGTCGCCATCACGGCCTCAGTCTAGCTAAAAAGTTAGTCTTGCCTAAACCTTGGCGAGCCGGAGGTCCGGCAGGTTGCGCCACCGCTCGTCGACGTCGAACCCGTAGCCGACGAAGAACTCGTCCGGGACGGTGAAACCGACGTAGTCGACCGGCAGGTCGTCGACGAGCCGGCGGTAGGGCCGGTCGAGGAGCGCGGCCACGCGCAGGCTCGCGGGCCGGCGGAGCTCGAACAGCTTGCGCAGGTAGTTGAGCGTCAGGCCCGTGTCGACGACGTCCTCGACGAGCAGGACGTCCAGGCCCGCGAGCGGGATCGCCGTGTCCTTCAGGAGGCGAACGCGCGAATGCCCACCGGTTCCGGCGCCGTTGTAGCCCGCGAGCTCGACGAAGTCGATCTGGTGGGAGATCGGGATTGCGCGCGAGAGGTCCGCCAGGAAGACGAAGCTCGCCTTCAGGAGGGCGACCAGGAGCAGCTCGCGGCCCTCGTAGTCCTCGGCGATCTGGGCGCCGAGCTCGGAGACGCGCTCTCGCAGCTCCGCGGCACCGAGGAAGACGTCTCCGAGTCGAGGGTCGCGCGCTTCTATGACGCCAGGTCGAGCCGGTAGCGCTGGGCCAGCCGCTCGATGTCCCGCTTGTAGAAGAGTTTGACCTGGACGCCTGGGTACCGCTCCCGCAGCTTGCGCAGCTTGCGGTTCTTGCGCGTGACCAGGCGCTGCTTCATCACCGTGATCTCGAGAAAGAGATCCTGCTCGGGCAGGTAGAAGTCCGGCGTGAAGGCCTCGATCGTGCGCCCGTTCTCATCCTGCTCGAGCACGAACGTGTGCGGCTCGTAGTCCCAGGGAACGCGATAGAAGTCCAGCACTTTGGCACATTCCCGCTCGGCGTCGTTGGCGAATCGCGGCGCCTCGCGACCACAATACGCCTGGAAATCGGCGATTTCTGCCACCAGCGGAAGGGTAGCAGTGGGTGCGGACGCGGCCGAGACGGGCGGGTCAGGCCGGATCTACACTTCGACCGATGCCAGAGGGTCGCAACGGGAGCGCGCTGACGATCGCTCAGATCTCCGACATTCACTGCGGAGGGCCCGACTTCGTCCCGAACCTGATGGAGCGGGCGATCACTGAGATCAACGAGCTCGCCCCCGACATCGTGATCTGCTCCGGCGACCTGACCACCTTCGGTTTCAAGCACGAGTACATGATGGCCAGGTCGTACCTCGACCGGATCGCATGCGACGCGGTCGTCGTCATCCCCGGGAACCACGACTCGCGCAACGTCGGCTACGTCCACTTCGAGGACATGTTCGGCGACCGCAACTCGGTGCTCCGAGTCGAGGGCGTCACCGTGGTCGCGGTCGACTCGACCGAGCCGGACCTCGACCATGGCCAGATCGGCCGCGGCCGCTACCGGTGGATTGAGGAGCAGTTCGCGGAGTCGGATCCGGACGAGCTGCGCATCTTCGTCCTCCACCACCACCTGCTGCCGGTGCCTGGGACCGGGCGTGAGCGCAACGTCGTCTACGACGCGGGCGACGTGATCGAGTGCCTTCAGCGGGCGGGAGTCGACCTCGTCCTGTCGGGGCACAAGCACGTCCCCTATGCGTGGCGGCTCGAGAACCTGTTCGTCGTCAACGCCGGCACCGTCTCCTCGCAGCGGCTCCGGGGCAAGACGCGGCCCTGCTACAACGTGATCGAGATCAACGACCGCCACGTGGACGTCTGGCGCAAGTACCCGTTCCACGGGCAGGAGCGGATCATCCAGTTCTCGACCGAGACGCTCGCGTTCGAGAAGTACACGACGCGGATCGAGGACGAGGTCACGGCGAGGACGTGATGCCTCTCACGTTTCTGAGGCGCCGCTGGCGGTGCGAGGCTGGACGGCACAGTGCTAGGAGGCACGGGCCCGGAGAGCATCGTGCCGTCAGCGGCGTCAGCGCTTCGCGGAGCCCGGCTCCGCCGGGCTGGAGCGAAGGGCGGTCAGGGACGTGAGAGCGATTGCCGTGATCGACGGGGAGCACTACGCGCCGGTCGTGCGGGACGCGCTGGCCGCGCTGCCCTACGACTTCGCGGCGGTCTGGGTCGCGGGCGGGGTCGAGAAGCTGCGCGGCGGCGAGGACTACGGGGTGCCGGTCGCGTCCGGCCTCGAGGCGGCCGTTGCCGAGCACGGGCCCGAGGTTGTGGTCGACCTCTCGGACGAACCGGTGTTGGGGCCGCGCGAACGTTTCCGGGTCGCGAGCCGCGTGCTTGCGCTCGGGCTGCCGTACGTCGGTCCCGACTTCCGTTTCGACCCTCCCGAGCTCGCGACGTTCCCACTGCCGTCGCTGGCGGTGATCGGGACCGGCAAGCGGGTCGGCAAGACGGCCGTTACCGGCCACCTCGCGCGCCTGCTCGCGCGCGACCGAAAGGTCGTGGTGGTCGCGATGGGGCGCGGCGGTCCGCCGGACCCCGAGGTCGCCGAGGTGCGACCGACGCTCGAGCGGCTGCTGGAGCTCTCCCGCCAGGGCAGGCACGCGGCCTCCGACTACCTCGAGACGGCCGCGCTGTCCGGGGTGGTCACGATCGGCTGCCGCCGCTGCGGGGGCGGGCTCGCGGGGGCGCCCGGAGAGTCCAACGTGTTCGCCGGGGCGGCGCTGGCCGCCGAGCGCGAGCCGGACATCGTGGTCTTCGACGGGAGTGGCGCGGCGATCCCTCCGGTCGAGGTGGGCGCGCGCGTCCTGGTGACGAGCGCGTCGCAGCCGCCCGAGGTGGCGACCGGCTACCTGAACGCCTACCGGATCCTGATCTCCGACCTCGTGATCGCGACCGGCGGCGGGGGGGAGGCGCTCGAACGGGCGATCGCCGAGGTCAAGCCGGGCGTTCGCGTCCTTCCGGCCGAGCTGCGCCCACGCCCGGATCGGACCGTCGCGGGCCGGCGTGTTGCCCTCTTCACGACCGCGCCTCCCGCCGCGCACGAGACCCTGGCGCGTCACCTGCGTGAGGCGCACGGGGCCGAGGTCGTCCACGTCTCGGGCAACCTGGCCCGCCGCGCGGAGCTCCGAGCCGAGCTGGAGCGGGTCGAGGCCGAGGTGTACTTGGTCGAGATCAAGGCCGCCGCGATCGACGTCGTCGCGGAGGTGGCGCTCACGCGCGGACTCGAGATCGCGTTCGCCGACAACGAGCTCGTACCGGCTGGAGGCCGCAGCCTCGACGCCGAGCTGCTCGCCGTCGCCGAGCAGGCCGCCGCCAGGGAGCCGGTGACACCGTGACCGAGCGCCGTCATCGCCAGCCGCTCCCGCTCGGCTACGAGGACGGCCTGCCGTTCTCGAAGGGCCTGCTGGCGCGGGCGCTCGTCGCCGCGGGGCTCACCGCCGACCGCGCCTACGAGCTGGCCCTCGCCGTCGACGCAGACCTGACCGCGAGCAGGCGTCAGTCGACCACGCTGGAGCGCCTCGAGGAGCTCGCGCGCGAGGTCCTCGGCGAGGAGGACGGCGCGAGAACGATGCGCCGCCTCCGCCGCTACCGTGACCTCTACGAGCTCGACCTGCCGGTGATCGTGCTCGTGGGCGGCGCCACCGGCACGGGCAAGTCCAGCGTCGCCACCGATGTCGCCTACCGGCTCGGGATCACGCGCGTCACCTCGACCGACTTCGTCCGCCAGACGATGCGCGCCTTCTTCTCGCAGGAGTTCATGCCGGCGATCCACCACTCGAGCTTCGAGGCCGGCCGCGCGATGGCGGACGAGGACGACGAGGACAGCGAAGCCGTCCTCCACGGCTTCCTCGAGCAGACGCGGGACGTCCTCGTCGGCGTCCAGGCCGCGATCGACCGGGCGCTCGAGGAGGGCTGGTCGATGGTGCTCGAGGGCGTCCACCTCGTACCCGGGATGCTGCCGAAGCAGATCGAGGGCGCCCTCGTCGTCCAGTGCGTGCTCGCAATCGACGACCCGGAGGCGCACGCGGCGCACTTCTGGATCCGCGACAGCGACTCGGAGGGCGTGCGGCCGTACGAGAAGTACCTCGACGCGTTCGACGACATCCGGCTCGTGCAGACCTACATCCTCGGCCGCGCGCGCAAGCATCGCGTGCCCGTGATCCGAAACGGGAACATCGACGAGGCGATCTCCGAGCTGATGGAGCTGGTGCTCGCCGCCGCAGAACCGCTCGAGGTGGGGAAGTGACGCAGACCCAGCCCGAACAAAGAGTCGAGGCGGTCGCGGAAGAAGCGCGCTTCTGCCTCTGCGAGAGCTACGCGCGCGTGACCGAGCGGGCGGCCCTCGCCGGGGCGCGCTGGCTCGGGCGGGCCGACCAGCAGACGGCCGAGGACGACGCCTCGACCGCGATGCGGCTCGTGCTCGAGCAGCTCCCGATCGACGGGGACATCGTGATCGGCGCCGGCGGGGACACCGACCACCTCGCCGCGGGACAGCGAATCGGCTCGGGCGGGGTCGAGGCCGACCTGGCCCTCGATCCGCTCGAGGGCCGCGGCGTCGTCGCGCGCGGCGGGTACGGGGCGATGTCGATGGTCGCGGTCGGCGAGCGCGGCGCATTCCAGACCCTCCCGGACATGTACATGCGAAAGATGGCCGTTGGGCCCAAGGCGCGGGGAGCGATCGACCTCGGCCGCCCCGTCGGTGACAACATCCGCGCGATCGCGGACGCCTTCGGGCGGATGGTCAACGACGTCACGACGATCGTGCTCGACCGGCCCCGGCATCACGACCTGATCGAGGAGATCCGGGCCGCCGGGGCGCGCATCAAGCTGATCCAGGACGGCGACGTCACCGCGTCCATCTCGGCGGCGATCCGCGGCACGAACGACCACCTCGCGATCGGCATCGGCGGCACCCGCCAGGCGGTGCTCTCGGCGGCGGCGCTCCGCTGTCTCGGCGGCGAGCTCCAGGCGCAGCTCTGGCCGACGTCTCGGCGCGAGATCGAGCAGGCGCGCGAGGGCGGGGTGGAGGACGTCGAGCGGCTCTTCACGATCGAGGACCTCGCGCCGGGCGAGGTGATCGTCGCCGCCACCGGTGTCTCGAACGGCGACCTCCTCCGCGGCGTCCGCTTCCTCGCCGACAGCGCACGGACGCACTCGCTCGTCATGTGCACCCGCTGCAACTGGGTCCGGTTCGTGGACGGAATCCACTTCTTCGCCAGAGAACGACGCGAAGAGGTCAGGCTGCTGGGGTACTGATGGACGTCGTCGGAGGGAGCTGTCTCTGCGGCGGGGTTCGCTTCGAGGTCGAGCCTCCGTTCCGGCGCGCGAACCACTGCCACTGCTCTCGCTGTCGGAAGCACTCGGGGACGTTCGGGCTGACGCAGGGCCGCGTGGCGCGCGAGCGGTTCCGGCTCCTCACCGGGGAGGACTTGCTGCGGGTCTACAGCCCGGCTGAGGGCGCGGCGGTCAAGGTCTTCTGCACCGTCTGCGGCTCGAGCCTGTTCGGCGGTGACTGGCCAGATGGGGACGAGGTCTCGATCCGCTTTGGGGCGCTCGACGGCGACCCGGAGATCCGGCCGCAGTACCACTCGTTCGTCGACTTCCGCGCCGACTGGGACGAGCTCCCCGAGGACGGGCTGCCGCGATACCCTGGACCTCCGCATGCCGACGCGTGACGACGTGATCGAGGCGCTCCGCGCCGTCGAGGACCCCGAGCTCGGGATGGACATCGTCGAGCTCGGACTGCTCTACGACGTCGAGGCGCAGGGGCCGCGCGTGAAGGTGCTCTACAGCCTCACCTCGATGGGCTGCCCGGCGGGGCCGCTGATCCAGCAGTCGATCGAGGAGGTCGTGCAGTCGCTGCACGGGGTCGAGCAGGTCGAGACCGAGCTGACCTGGGACCCGCCGTGGACGCCGGAAAAGATGTCCGACGACGCGAAGTTCATCCTCGGCTTCGGCTGAGGCGCCGCTTGCAGTGCCGTCGTCAGGACGTGCGGGCTTGGCCCGTGCGTCCGTCTGAAATGGCCGGTCGACCCGCGTGAGCTTGCAAGGCCGTCTCTAGAACACGACCCGAGCAGACTCCACGGTGCGGCCGCTCCGCTGCATGCTCCGCACCAAAGGCCAGGCATATCCTTCAACCGTGAAAGTTCATGTGAAGCGGCTGATCTTCAGCATGGCAGCGGTCGCAATCGTGACCGGGGCGATCTTTGCGCTGAACGAGGTTGCGCCGGTCCTGAGCCTGGGCGTGCTCTATGTGTTCGCGGTTCTCCCCGTGGCGATCTTTTACGGGCTCGGCTACGCGCTCGGCGTGTCGATCGCGAGCATGCTTGCATTCAACTTCTTCTTCCTCCCGCCGCTGCACACGCTCGCGCTGACCGACTCCGAGAACTGGGTCGCGCTCGCCGTCTACCTCGTCACCGCGGTCGTCGTCAGCGAGCTCGCGGCGCTGGCGCGCCGGCGGGCCCGCGCGGCGGCCGAGGCGGAAGCGCTGCGTCGGAGCGATACGGTCAAGACGGCTGTCCTGCACGCGGTCAGCCACGACCTGCGCTCGCCGTTGACGGCGATCCGTGCGGCGACGGAGGGGCTGGAGAGTGTTTCCCTGGAGCTCGACGAGGCTGATCGCGCCGGGTTGTTGGAGACGATCCGGCTCGAGACGGCGCGACTCGAGCGGCTCGTCGCGAACCTCCTCGATCTCTCGCGTCTTGAGGCGGGAGCGGCCCGCCCGCAACCGGAGCTCTGGCCCGTGGACGAGCTCATCGGCCGCGCGCTCGAAGCGCTCGGCGCCGACGCGGCCCGTATCTCGGTGGCTGTCGGCGGAGAGCCTCCGGTGCGCGTCGACGCGGCGCACATCGAGCGTGTGCTCGTGAACGTACTCGAGAACGCGCTGCGCCTCTCCTCCCCTCCCGATCCGGTCGAGGTTGACGTGACCGGCGAGAATGTGGAAGTGCTTGTCCGAGTCAGCGATCGCGGGCCCGGCCTCGCGCCGGAGGACCTCGAGCGGATCTTCGAGCCGTTCGAGCACGGCCGCGGCGGCCGGCAGGGAACCGGCCTCGGGCTCGCGATCGCGCGCGGCTTCGCCCAGGCGAACGGGTGCAGTCTCTGGGCCGAGGCGAGGCCCGGCTCGGGCGCGTCGTTCGTCCTCGCGCTGCCCGCTGCCGTCGCGCCCGTGCGGGTAGACGCATGAGTATGAGCTCCAGGCCGCGCATCCTCGTCGTCGACGACGAGCCCCAGATCCTGCGCGCGCTCCAGACCAACCTGCGCGGCGCCGGTTACGACGTCGAGACCGCCGCGACGGTAGAGGCAGCCCTTGCGTCCGCGGCGATGCGCCCCCCGGAGGCGGTCATCCTCGACCTTGTCCTTCCGGACGGCAGCGGGACGGAGGTATGCCGCGAGCTGCGCCGCTGGAGCTCCGCCCCGATCCTCGTGCTCTCCGTCGTCGGCGAAGAGCACGAGAAGGTGGCGGCGCTCGATGCCGGCGCCGATGACTACGTCGAGAAGCCGTTCGGGATCGAGGAGCTGCTCGCCAGGCTGCGCGCGGCCCTGCGACGAGCGGCGCCGACCGGTGAGCCCATCCTCGAGATCGGCGAGCTCGTCGTCGACCTCGACAAACGGGCCGTCACCGTCGCGGGCCGCGCGATCTCCCTGACGCCACACGAGTTCGAGCTGCTGCGGGTTCTCTCGCAGAACGAGGGCAAGCTCATGACCCATCCGACGATCTTGCGCGAGGTCTGGGGCCCTGCGTACGGCCGGGAGTCGCACTACCTACACGTTTACGTCTCCCAGCTCCGGCGCAAGATCGAGCCCGATCCGGCGCGCCCGCGCTACTTACTAACCGAGCCCGGCGCCGGCTACCGACTCGTTGACCCCCTCGCGAAGCCTTCTTGATAGGCGCTTGAGACGGCCCCGGCTCGTCTTGAGCCGGCACTGAGGAAGGCGGGGCTAGCGTGAGTCCATGGGCGTCCGGGCAGCCAAATCGCTCCTGCGTCCACGTCGCTCCATCGCCTACCGCCGGATCCTCGTGCCGCTCGGGGCGGAAGCAGAGCCCGAGCACGCAATGGCGGTTGCCTGCCGGCTCGCGGCCGAGCACGGTAGTTCGATCACGGCCGTCACGGTGATCGAGGTCCCCGTCCAGCTGCCCCTCGACGCGCACATGCACGAGGAGGAAGCCGAGGCGAGGCGGCTTCTTGCCCAAGCGGACGCCGTCGCGGGAAGCTACGGCGTTCGGCTGATAGGCCGAGTCTCGCGGGCGCGCGACGCCGGCACCGCGATCGTAGAGGAAGCCGTTCGCGCCGACGCCGAGCTCGTCGTGCTGAGCGCCCCGCGCAAACGGCGGATAGGCAGGCACGCCCGCCCCTTCGGCCGAACGGTTCGATTCGTGCTCGAGCGAGCTCCGTGTCGCGTCTTGCTCGTGATGCCGCGACGAGAGCCGTGAAGAGCGAGCCGGGCGAGAAGACGAGTCGGTCCGAGCTCGAGCTCGACCGCCGGCCGGCCGCGGCCATCACCGGTCCCGGCCCGGGAGGCCTCAAGCGCGTCCTCGTCGGCCGCCCCAGGGCGACTGACGAGATGGGCGCGACCCTTCTCTCGAAGAAGCTCGCGCTGCCCGTGTTCGCCTCCGATCCGCTCTCCTCGGTTGCCTACGCGACCGAGTCCGGACTGATCGTCCTGGTCATGGCCTCTGCTGCGGCGGCCAACAAGATCCTCCCGATCTCGTTCGTCATCGCGGCGCTGCTGGCAATCGTGGTTATCTCGTATCGCCAGACGGTCCGGGCGTATCAGACGAGCGGCGGTGCCTACGTCGTCGCGAAGGACAATCTCGGCCAGCTGCCGAGCCTGATCGCCGCTGCGGCGCTGCTCGTCGACTACGTACTGACGGTGGCCGTCTCCGTCGCTGCAGGCATTCTCGCGCTCACGTCCGTGGCCCCGTCGCTTGCCACGCACAAGGTGGGGCTCTCGATTGCCGCCGTCGTCCTCCTCACGCTCGTGAACCTGCGTGGTGTCCGCGAGTCGGGAATCGCCTTCGCGGTGCCCACCTACTCGTTCGTGATCGCGATGTACGTGATGGTCGTCGCAGGCGTCGGGAAGTGCGTCGTCGGGACCTGCCCACGGGCTGATGTTCCGCACCCGGTCACCGCCGGAGTCGGAGCTGCCGGCGTGTTCGTCCTCGTCCGTGCATTTGCCTCGGGCGCAGTCGCGCTCACGGGCGTCGAGGCGATCTCGAACGGGGTCGGCGCCTTTCGGCCGCCGAAGGGGAAGAACGCCGCGACGACGCTGGGCGTGCTGGGCGTGATCTCGATCACGCTCTTCATCGGCGTCTCGTACCTCACGGTGCGCATGCACGCCCGGCCCAGCGAGACCGTGTCGCTCGTATCGGAGATCGCGCGGGCCACATTTCCGGCCTCTTCTCCATCGTCGGCGATGTACTACGCGGTGCAGGCGTTCACGTTCGCGATCCTGGTCCTCGCCGCGAACACCTCCTACCAGGGCTTCCCCCGGCTCGCCGCCGTGCTGGCGCGCGACCGGTTCTTCCCGCGCCAGTTCGTGAACCTCGGCGACCGCCTCGTCTACTCGAACGGGATCATCGTGCTGGCGGCGCTCGCCTCGCTGCTGATCTGGATCTTCCACGCGAACGTCATCTCCCTGATCCACCTCTACGTCGTCGGCGTCTTCACCGCTTTCACGCTCTCGCAGGCGGGAATGGTCCGTTACTGGCGCCGGGTGAAGGGACCCGGCTGGCAGCGGAGGGCGATCATCAACGGCGTCGGCGGAGCCACCACCGGCGTCGTCACGCTACTCGTGATCCAGGCCAAGTTCCTCGCGGGCGCCTGGATGGTGACCGTCGCGGTCCCGCTCCTGATCGGCCTGTTCTTCGTGATCAACCGCCACTACCGAAAGACGGAGAGGCGGCTCCGTGCAGGAGTCGCAGCGGTAGCCGCCGCGCCGCCGGCCACGAACGAAGTCGTCCTCTACGTCGAGTCCTCGGACGTGGCTCTCCGGGAAGCGCTCTGGTACGCGCGCGAGATCGCGGGCGACGACTTCCGCGCCATCCACGTGCCCGGGTCGCGCACGGACCCGGGCATCCGGCCGCGCTTCCGCGAGCTCACGGACATTCGGCCCGATCTCGAGATCGTCACACCGCAGGACGGCCGCGTGGACGCGGTGATCGAGTACCTCTGGGCGTTACCGCGCGGCGAGTCGAGCTTTGTCACTGTGATCATCCCGGAGCTGTTCCGACGAGGGTCGCTCGTGGAGGCGCTGGCGCGGCGGATGGAGTTCTCGCTCAAGCTGCGCCTCCTGAGGGAGCCGGGGGTCGTGATCAGCGACGTCCCCGTGCTCGCGCGCAGGACGAGCGAGTGGCGCCCGCCGAAGCGTGCCGTCTGCCGAATTCTCGTCTCGGGCGCCCACGCCGCGTCGATGCGTGCCCTCAACTACGCCACCACCCTTGGCTTTCCCGACTCGCGCGCGGTCTTCTTCGCCTTCGACGACGAGGAGGCCGAGCGGCTCCGCGGAGACTGGGACGGGAGCAGGATGCCGCTTCCGCTGGAGGTCGAGGAGGCACCGTTCCGGGACATTCGCGATCCGCTGCTTCGCTATTTGCGTGGGATCACGGCCGATCCGGACACGGTGGCCGTGGTGATCATGCCGGAGCTCATCTTCAGCGGCTCGGCGCGGTTGCTCCACAACCAGCGCGCGCTCTACATCAAGCGGCTGCTCCTCTTCGAGCCCCGAGTGATCCTCGCAAGCGTCCCCTACAGGCTCGACTAGCCTGCGATCGTGAGCACGATCTTGCCGAACTGCTCGCCGGCCTCCAGCCGCTCGTGCGCAGCCCGCGCCTCGGCGAGCGGGTAGACCGAGTCGATCACCGGCCTGGCGCGGCCGCTCTTCACCAGCTCGTAGGCGCCCTCGAAGTCGGCTTTCGTGCCCATCGTCGAGCCGTGGATCGTGAGCTGCTTCCACCAGATCCGGTGGAGCGCGGCCGGTGGGTTCGGCCCGCTGGTCGCCCCGCAGACGACGATCCGGCCGCCGGTCCGGGCCGCCTGGAGCGAGCGCTGCCACGTCGCCTCGCCGACGTGCTCGACCACGACGTCGACGCCAACCCCGTCCGTCGCCTCCCTGACCGCTTCGAGCACGTCGCCGCTCGCGTGGTTGACGGTCGCGTCGGCACCGAGCTCGCCGGCCCGTTCGAGCTTCTCGTTGCTCGAGGACGTGGCGAGCACGCGGCCGCCGAGCGCCTTCGCCATCGCCAGGCCCGCGCTGCCGATGCCGCTGCCGATGCCCCAGAGGAGCACCCACTCCCCGTCGCGGAGTTGCGCCTTGGTCACGAGCAGTCGGTACACCGTCTCGAAGACGAGCGGGAACGCAGCCGCCTCCTCGAAGGAGAGCCCTTCCGGGATGGGGTAGACATTCGTCTCAGGGACGGCGACGAGCTCGGCGTGGGTGCCGTCCATGTGCTCGCCGAGGACGAGGATTCGGTCCCCTCGCTCGAAGCCGGGGTTGATCACTACTCGCTCGCCGGTGTCCTCCCGGATGCCGGCGCCGTCAGCCCCGAGGATCCGCGGTTTCGGCGCCGAAGGAAGGCCCTTTCGGACCCAGAGATCGATGTGGTTCAGCGAAGCGGCACGGAGACGAACGAGAACCTCGCCAGGCCCCGGCTCCGGATCGGGCGCGTCCTCGTAGCGCAGAACCTCCGGCCCACCGTCCTCGTGGATGCGAATTGCCTTCATCGGGGCACAATCTCCCACACATGAATGCGGCAGAGTTGAGCAGGCTGGGGGACGAGCTGGGCCTCGACGTGGTCGGCGCCGCTCCCGTCGAGCCCTACGAGGAGACCGCGCGCCACATCCGCGAGCGCCGGGAGCGTGGCCTATTCGCCGACATGCGCTTCACGATGGCGCGGCCGGAAGAGTCGTGCCACCCGGAGACGCTCCTCGACGGCGCGCGCTCGGTCGTCTCCGCCGCGCTCTGCTACTACGCCGAGGCCGGCGAGCCGCCGCCCGGGCACGGGCGCCTGCCGCGCTATACCTGGCGGGACGCCTACACGGAGCTGCGCGAGAAGCTCGACGCGCTCGGGCGTAAGCTCGGGGGCACCTACCGCGTCTTCGTCGACGCGAACCAGCACGTCGACCGCGAGGCCGCCGCCCGCGCCGGTGTCGGCTTCTACGGCAAGAACACGATGCTGATCACGCGCCGGTTCGGCTCCTGGGTCGTCCTCGGCACCCTCGTCACCGACGTCGAGCTCGAGGCCACCCCGCCGCTCGACCTCGACTGCGGCTCGTGCACGCTCTGCATCGAGGCCTGCCCGACGGGTGCCCTCGACGAGCCGGGCGTGCTCGACGCGACCCGCTGCCTCTCCTACTGGACACAGTCCGCGGAGCCCTTCCCGGAGCCCTACCGCGAGGCGCTCGGCGACCAGGTCTACGGCTGCGACATCTGCCAGGACGTCTGTCCGTGGAACCGCGGGATCGAGCGCCGCCGCGCCGGAGAGGCGGCGCCGCCCGGCGCGGAGCCGCACGTCTCGCTCGTCGACTGGCTCGAGTCGGACGACGAGGCGCTTCGCCGCCGCTACGACAGGCTCTTCGTCCCCCGCAACGACCCGCGCTACCTGCGGCGCAACGCGCTCGTCGCTCTCGGCAACACGGGCGGCGATCCCTCGCTCGCGGAGCGGTACGCCGACGGTGACGATCCGCTCCTGCGCGAGCACGGGGATTGGGCCCTCGCGCGCATCTTGGAAGACAGATGAACGCCGACCTCAAGCGCCTGCGCGACACCGAGCGCTGGATCGCCTGGATCCGGCTCGCGGCCGTGCCGTTCGCGATCCTCCAGGTGGCGATCGCCGGCGGCTACCCGGACGGCTACGAGCGTTCGGCCTGGCTGACGACGGCGTGCTTCTGCGTCGGGACCGTCGTGCTGTTCAGGATGGGGCGGCGCGAGCTGAACCGCCGGGATCAGGTTCGGTTGGGTGTCCTCGCCCTCGCGTTCGACTTCGCGGTCGTCTCGGTCTACGTGCTCGTCTTCAGCTTCCAGGCCGAGTCGCCGGTCCGGCAGGTCCTGTACCTGCCGCTCGTCGAGGCGGCGCTGCGCTACGGAATCCCGGGAGCCCTGGCGCTTGCCGCGGCCAGCGCTCCGGTGATCGCCGTCTTCGAGTGGCTCCGGGAGCGGCGGCTCGCACCCATGAGCTACCACCTCGACTACGTCACGCTCCAGGTCGGGCTCGAGGTGCTGATCGGGCTGACGGTGGGCTGGCTCGTGCACCGGCTGCTCGGCCAGACCGACGTCGCCGAGACCAGGGCAGCCGAAGCCGAGCGGCTCCAGGGCGAGCTCGGCCGCCGCGCGGACGTGCTCGAGGCCGCGAACCGCTGCGCCCGCGCGCTCAGCTCCTCACTCGAGCTCGACGAGGCCTTCGACGCTTTCATCCGGGAAGTCCGCGGGCTGATCCCGTTCGACCGGATCGCGATCGTCCTCAGCGAAGAGGGGTCGGCGCAGGTGATGGCCGTCGCCGGGGCGGGGGCGGACGACGTCCTTCCGCCGGGCTCCGCACGACCCATCCACGGCACGCTGCTCGAGGAGATCCTGCGCACCAACCAGACCGTCTACCGCCGCGACATGGCCGAGGCCGACTTCCCCGAGGAGGAGGAGTTCCTCGCGCTCGGGCTGCGCTGCCGCCTCGCGACGCCGCTGCTCCTGGGAACCCGGGCGATCGGGATGCTCTCACTCGTACGGAACGAGCCCGACTCCTTCAGCCCCGGCGAGATCGAGCTCGCGGGGCTGCTCGGGCGCCTCGTCGCGACCGCCGTCCAGAACATCCGTGCCTACGAGGCCGAGCGCAAGACGGTCGAGGAGCTGCGGCGGCTCTCCGCGCTCAGGGCGGACTTCGTCTCGCTCGTCTCGCACGAGCTGCGCACGCCGATGGCGGCCGTGATCGGCTCTGCGCGGACGCTGCAGCAGCGCTGGCGTGAGCTCTCGCCGGAGCAGCGCGAGTCGTTTCTCGAGCTGATCGCCGGCGAGACCGGGCGACTCGCGACCCTGATCGGCGACGTGCTGGACACCTCCAGGATCGAGGCAGGCACGTTCAGCTTCCGCTTCACGGACGTCGATCTCGGCGAGCTCGTGCGGGACTCGGTCGCCACCGCGCAGGTCGGGCAGGACGAAGTACGGCTCCTCGCCGACGTCCGCGACCCGCTGCCGCAGGTTCGTGGCGACTCCGAGCGGCTGCGCCAGGTGCTGATGAACCTGATCGACAACGCGGTCAAGTACTCGCCGGCGAACGGAAAGGTCGAGGTCCGCGCCTACCGTGAGGACGGGAGCGTGCGCGTCGACGTGTGCGACCGCGGCCCCGGTATCGCTCGGGAGGACCAGCGGCTGATCTTCGAGAAGTTCGGCCGGGTCACCGGAGGCAGTGACCACCGGCCCGGGACCGGCCTCGGCCTCTTCATCGCCCGCTCGATCGCGGAGGCTCACGGCGGCTCCCTCGAGGTCTGGTCGGCACCCGAGCAAGGCTCGACCTTCACGCTGGAGCTACCGCTCCGGCGTTAGATGGTCGAGAACGCGGAGCGAACGCGCCGGCTGGCCGAAAGAGCTCAAGCCGAGCTCGACAGGCGCAAGCAGCGCCAAAGCCCCGACGCTACCGGCTGAGCGAGCTCAGCTCAGAGCTTGACGCGCACGCGGGAGAGGCCGAGGTCTCGCTGGAGCTCCCGAGCGCGCGCTGAGATGTCGCGCCGCAGCTCGGCCGGCTCGAGCACGACCGCCTCGCCGCGGTAGGAGAGGATCTCGCCGATGAGCCATTCGAGGCTCCCGACGGGCCGCTCGGCCACCGCCGAGCCGTCCGCGAGCCGGCTTGCGCCCTTCTCCAGCTCCCAGCGCGCGACCTTCTTCGAGTACCAGATCTTGGCCGAGCGGGCGTCGCGGAACTCCTGCGGGTCGAAGCCCTCGCGCGGCTCGAAGTGCCCGCGCTGGAGCCGGGCGCTGCGCATCCGGTCGAGCCGGAACGACCGCTCGCCCTCGCGCGTGCGGTCCCAGGTGTGGACGTACCAGTACGGCAGCTTTCGCTCGAGCGCGTACGGCTCGACGAGGTGCGTCGAGACCTCCTCCTCGCCTTCCTTCAGGTAGTCGACCTCGACCAGGCGGCGCTCGCGGATGCCGCGGCTGAGCGTCGCGACGAGGTCCTCCTCGGCCCGCTGCACCTGCGGCTCGGGCGTCTGCTGGAGCTCGAACTCGCCAAAGGTCTCCTCGAGCTTCGCCCGCACGCGCTCGAGCGGCGAGCGCGCGTCCGCGGCGATCATCGGGCCGACGAACTCGAGCGCGAGCCTGATCGCGCGGGCCTCGAGCGGCGTCAGCCGGGGTGGAGCCCTGAACGTGTCGCCGAAGAGCTCCTTGTCCACCCGCACGGTGTCGCCGTGCAGCTCGGCGTAGACCGCGTAGCAGCCGCCGCCGAAGTTGACCAGGTTGAGCAGCGAGAGGTGCTCCTCGAGCTGCTCGGGCGGGATGTGGAAGCGCTCGACGAGGTCCCGGGCCGGGATCACGGCCTGCGGCTCCTCGCCGCAGCGGTCGAGCAGGTAGGCGAGCAGGGCCTGGAGGACCGCGAACCGCTCGGGTGCGACCGGCGCCGCCGGGCGCTCGGCCGCTTCCTCGACCTGGCCGTCGGTCTCGGCCGCCAGCCGCTTCGGCGAGCCCTCGTGAGCCTCCCTGACCGCGCGCAGCGCCCGGGCCACCTCGCGCCGGAGGTCGGCCGGCGCCTGCGGCACCGCGCGCCCGTCCTGGCGCAGGACCCACGCGGCCAGCAGCGGCAGGCTCGAGTACTCCGTCACGAAGACGCCGTCCTCGATCCGCCCGCTGTCGCCGTAGGTCCGCTCCACCCACCAGGCCGTGTCGCCCGCGACCTCGATCCGGGCCTCGCCGGCGGCGTCGCCGATCTGCCAGGGCGGGCGGCCGCGGTAGCGGTCGACGTCGAACTCGGCCGGCAGCCGGAAGTCACGCTCGCGGCGGGTCGCAAACCGGATCTCGCCCCGGATGCGCGAGACGCGGAACGTCCGCTCGTCGTCGACGTCGAGGTCCTGGCCGACGACGTACCACGCGCCCGAGTCCTGGAAGAGGGCGTACGGGTTGAATGTCCGCTCGCGCTCTTCGTCCCGGGAGATCGACCGGTACGGGAACTTGACGGTCCGCTGCTTGGAAATTGCCGCCTCGAGCTTCCCCAGCCGGCCCTGCATCTCCGTCGAGTACTCGGGATCGAGCACCTCGACCCGCATCGCCGTTTGCGTGGGCGCCTCGGCGAACCCGGGCCGGCCGAGGGCGAGGTTCTGGAGCGCGAGCCGGAGCGGCTCGGCGTACGCGAACTTCCCCTCGAGCAGGTAGAAGCACGTCTGGAGGGCCGCCAGCTCGTCGTCGGTCAGCTCCAGCGCGGGCAGGAAGTAGCGGTCGGAGCGCATCGTGTAGAGCTCCTCGCCCGTGTACTCGTCCCGCTGCGAGTGGAGCGGGACTCCGAGCGCCTGGAGCTCCGCGCGGTCGGAGTAGAAGCGCCGGGCGAACGCCTCGTCCGACATCTCCTGGTAGCCCTCGACACTGCCCTTGATCTCACGCGCGGTGACGGGACGGCGCTCCGCCATCAGGAACGCGACCAGGGAGAGCTGCCGGATCAGCTTGTCCGTGTCGTGCGACATCCGTTCGCGAGCTTATCGCTCGCGAACCGATAGGGAACCCCGCCCTTCCAGCCGTGCCCGCATGACCGCAACGGCCTCCGGACTCTCGTCGACCAGAACGTAGCGGCGTCCCAGCTCCGCGGCGGCGACTCCGAGGGTGCCGCTGCCCGCGAAGAAGTCCAGGCACCAGTCACCGGGGCGGCTCGAGGCCTGGACGATGCGCCGCAGCACGCCGAGCGGCTTCTGGTTTGGATAGCCGGTCTTCTCCTTCCCCGTCGGCGAGACGATCGTGTGCCACCAGACGTCGGTCGGGAGCTTCCCGCGCGCGGCCTTCTCCGCGGTGACGAGCCCGGGCGCCATGTACGGCTCGCGGTCGACCGCCTCCGAATCGAACCAGTAGCGATCCGGGTCCCTGACGTAGACGAGGATCGTGTCGTGCTTGGCCGGCCAGCGGCGCCTGGCGCGGGCGCCGTAGTCGTAGGCCCAGACGATCTCGTTCAGGAAGCACTCACGGCCGAAGATCTCATCCAGGAGGAGCTTGCAGTAATGCGCCTCGCGGTAGTCGATGTGGAAGTAGAACGTCCCTGACGCGCCGAGCAGCCGCCGGGCTTCCCGCAGGCGCGGCTCCAGGAACGCGAGGTAGTCGTCGAACCGATCCCGGTAGGAGCTCTCGTTCAAAAGCCTCGTGCGGTAGCGCTCGCCCTTGAAGCCGACCCGGTCGCCGTCCTCGTTCTGCACGGTCGCGAGCGTCAAGCGGCGCTGCTCGCCGCCCGTGTTGAAGGGCGGGTCGATGTAGACCAGCTGGAACGAGGCGTCGGCGAAGCGCGGGAGGATCTCGAGGTTGTCACCGAGGACGATCTCGTTGCGCGTGGGCCGGATCCGCGCCATCGGGCGGATCCTAGGGAACCCGCGGGACGCCTAGGCCGCGGCTTTTGAGCGCTCGAGGTGCTGGTGCGAGGGGCAGTAGTCGCGCTCGGGGAGCGGCGTGCGCTGGCACGGCTTGCCCTTGCGCGTCGTCGCCCGGCAGCGCGCGACGCCGCCGTCGAAGGCGCCCGCCTCGATCTGGCTCTCGATGAAGGCGACCGCCGCGGCGACGCCTTCACGGACCGCCCACGCCACCTGGGCCTGGCACGTGATCGGGAAGTAGCGGCGGATGTCCTGGAAGAGCGCTCGGTCCGGCTTGGCGAAGTAGAGCGGATCCTTGGCCAACCGGTCCATCGTTTGCTCGCAGGCCTGGAGCACCTCGCGCCGGTACTGGATTCGAGTCTCGGGGCCGACGTACGGGTCGATCAGGTCCTTGACCGACCTGTAGATCGCACGTGAATACTGATACATGCAGGCTTGAATCTGAAGCGTTCGCTCGTCCATGGTCAGTATCTCCGGCTCCTATTAATCTCCCGCAAAGCTTTGTTAACCGGCGGTTAAACCTCGCTGAGGGCTGGGCTCCGGCGCCGAGTCTAACGGACTAGCGCCCTGTCACAAAGTTCGCTTCCCCGTTGGCGGCCGGGTAAACGCGAAGGGAACGCTCTACGGAACGATTCGACGCGGGTACGGGCCGCGGTAGCCCTTCTGATGCGCGTCGATGATCGCGCTCTGCGCCTCGGCCTGGGTGTTGTAGATCCCGGCGAAGATGACGTAGTAGCCGGGATGAAGGCTGGAGAACTCCGCAGAGTTGAGCACGCCGACGTCCTTCAGCCCGAGCTGGCCCGCCTGGCGGGCCTGAGCGACCGCGCCCGCTCGGCCGTTCGAGATCGGAACCGAGTCGAGCACGACCGTCCAGCCACTCTTGCCGGCGGGCCACGTGATGAGCGGCTTGGCGGGAGCCCCGGCAGCACCGGGCGGCTTCTCCGCCGTCGTGCCGGCCGTCGGCGTCGTCTCGGTCGTCGTCGGCTCGGGCGGGGCGGTCGTCGTGGGGGCGACGCTCGAGGCCGCTGGCGAGGTGGCCACCACCGTCTGGTTGGCGGAGCTCGAGGTGTCCGTGAGCCACAGCGCAGAGACGACGCCCGCGCCCGCAGCGACGACGAGCGCGAGCAGCGCCGGCCAGACCCAGTCGCCCGGGTACCAGCCGAGCCGCCGTCGCCAGGCGGAGCCGAGGGCCGGGAGGAGGCCGGTCGTGGCCGGCAACCGCTGTCCACATTCGAGGCAGTACTCCTGGCCCTGTGCATGGGGAGTGTCGCACCGCGGGCAGCGCCAATCGGGCTCCGGTCCGGACGCGCTCATCGCTCCCAGGGATCCGTGCCGGGCTGCACGGAGGGCTCCTCACCGCCGGCCGGCGCGTGGACGGCCGCCACGTCCGGGGCGGGCAGAGCGGTTTCGGGCTTGCCGGCCCGCTCCTCCTCCTCGACGAGCTCCGCCGCGCGTCCGCAACTGGCGCAGAAGCTCGCGTCGGCCGGAAGGGGATGGCCGCAGCCCTTGCAGGCCACGACCGGGTCGCCTCCGGTCGGCCGGCCGCAGTTGGCGCAGAAATGCGAGCCCCACGGCACCGGCGCGCCACACTCGCAGGTGGTCGGCGCGCGCCTGGCGGTGGCGACCGCGGAGAGCATCGAGTCGAGCTCCTGCACGCGCTCTTCCAGGGCAACGATCTCGCGGCACTGCTCGATCAGGAGCTCGTCGCGGAAGCTCGAGCGGCGGTACATCTCGAGCGTCAGGCCGCCGAGGTCGCGGATCCGCTCCTCGCGCGCCTTCAGGATCGCGCGTCGCTCACGCCGCAGCGCGCCGGGTGACGGCGCCCTGCGCAGGGCTCGTGGAGGAGCGGCCTTCGGGCCCCTTTCAGCCCGCCGGCGGATGCGGTTTAGCAGGGGAAAACGCGCCACGCGGGCCGCGAGTCTAGCAACGGCGTCGGACCCTCTACTGTCCCGGTTCCGCCGCTCTGCGGCCGAATCCGACGACGTACGCGATGAAGAGCGCGAGGCCGACGAGGCCGACCACGATCCCGACCCACAGGATGACGAAGCCGAACGCGATTGCGATCACGATCAGTGCGATTGCGAGCCCGATCATGGTCCCGAGGTTTCCGTCACGTCCGCCTCCAGACTAGGCGTTGTTGATGACGACCAGGTGCTCCTCGGTCAGCTCGCGGACGGCGTAGGCGGGGCCTTCCCGCGTGTTGCCTGAGTCCTTGACGCCGCCGTAGGGCATCTGATCCGCCCGGAACGTCGGCGCCTCGTTGACAGTGACACCGCCGAACTCGAGCTCCTGCGCGGCTCGCAGCGCGGTATCGAGGCCGCTCGTGAAGATCCCCGCCTGGAGCCCGTAGCGCGTCCCGTTCGCGAGGTCGATCGCCTCGTCGAGCGAGTCGACCGCGTTCACCGTCACGACGGGGCCGAAGACCTCCTCGCAGCTCACTTTCAGGTCCGGACCGGCGCCGGCGATCACGGTCGGCCGGATCAGCCCGTCCTGCTCGTCACCGCCCGAGAGGATCTCGGCCCCTCCGCTGCGCGCCTCCTCGATCCAGGCGATGATCCGCTCCTTCGCACCCTCGTCGATGACTGGCCCCACGTCGGTCTCCTCCTCGCCCGGGTCGCCGACCTCGAGCTGGGCCACCCGGGGCAGCAAACGTTCGAGGAAGCCCTCGTAGGCGGGGCGCTCCACGTAGACCCGCTGGATCGATATGCAGCTCTGGCCGGCGAACGAGAAGCCGTTCGCGGCCGTTGCCGTCGCGGCCGCGTCGAGGTCGGCGTCGGCGGCGACGATCAACGGGGTGGCGTTGCCGAGCTCGAGGTTCACTTTCTTGCGCGGCGCGCGCTCCCTCAGGCCCCAGCCGACCCCGCTCGAGCCGGTGAAGGTGATCGCCCTGACGCGCTCGTCCTCGATCAGCACGTCTCCGATCTCCGAGGACGAGCCGGCGACGACGTTCAGCCAGCCCGGCGGGAGGCCGGCCTCCTCCTCCAGCTCGGCGAGCAGGAGCGCCGACAGCGGCGTCTGGCTCGCCGGCTTGAGCACGACGGCGCAGCCGGCCGCGAGCGCGGGGGCGAGCTTGTGCGCGACGAGGTTGAGCGGGAAGTTGAAGGGCGTGATCGCCGCGACGATTCCGATCGGGCGGCGCAGCGTGAAGGCGAGCTTCCCCTCGCCTGCCTGGGCCGCGTCCATGGGCACCATCTCGCCGGCGAGCTTGCGCGCCTCGACCGCGGCGAAGGTGTAGGTCGACATCGCGCGCTTGGCCTCGACGCGCGCGGCCTTCATCGGCTTCCCGGCCTCCTGGGAGATCGTGCGCGCGACCTCGTCGTGCCGGCGGCCGAGCCCCATCGCGACGCGGACGAGGATCTCCGCGCGCTTGTGCGCCGGGAGGGGCTCGCGCATCGCCCGCTCCGCGGCGTCGATCGCGCGCCGTGTTTCCTCGGTGCCGGCCTTGGCGACGCGGCCGACAACCTCGCCGGAGTAGGGCGAGCGAACATCGAGCCACTCGCCGGTCTCGATCCACTCGCCGGCGATCGGGAGCCCGCGCTGCAAGGCCGTTGTCGCCACCGTGAAAGTCTAGAAAACTGGGATCGTGCAGCCGAGCATCCGCTACGCGCGGAACGGCGAGGTCGCGATCGCCTACCAGATCGTGGGCGAGGGCGAGCGTGACCTCGTCCTCGTGCCCGACTTCGTCTCCAACCTCGTCTACAACTGGGAGTCGCCCTACTGGCGCGACTTCTACGAGCGGCTGAGGCGGTCGTTCCGCCTGATCCTCTTCGACAAGCGGGGCACCGGGGTTTCCGATCGCGGTGGCGCGGGGTTCGCGGCGCTCGAGACGCGAATGGACGATATGCGGGCCGTGCTCGACGCAGTCGGCTCGCAAAGCGCCGTCGTCTTCGGCTCGAGCGAGGGAGGGCTGATGGCGGCGCTCTACGCCGCGACGTATCCAGAGCGCACCGACGCGCTCGTGCTCTTCCAGTTCGCGGCCTACGGCGGCGGCACCGACAGCTCGGAGTGGCAGGCGGCGCGTGAACAACTCCGGGGCTGGGGAACGCAAGAGTTCGGAGACCAGTTGCTCGCGCAGACATGTCCGACGCTCCTCCGCAGCGAGGAAGACCGGCTCTGGTTCGCGAATTGGCTGCGCGTCGGCGCGAGCCCGGAGATTGGCTACGCCCTCAACGAGATGTACGCCGAAAGCGATCTCCGGGCCACTCTGCCGACGATCCGCGTCCCGACGCTCGTCCTCTACCGGGGATCGATCGCCAAGGAAGAGCTCGGCGACGCGGCCGCGCAGATTCCACACGCGCGGCCTGTCGAAATCAGCGGCTCTGACTACTGGGGGCTGTTCCTCTCGCCCGAGATCGTCGACGAGATCGAGCAGTTCGTCGACGGGCTCGAGGTGAACGCGGGCGCCGACAGCGTGCTCGCCACCGTGCTCTTCACGGACCTGGTCGGCTCCTCGGCGCTGGCGGCGGAGCTGGGAGACCGGGGGTGGGCCGAGCTGATCGGGCGCCACCACGGAACGGTGCGCGAGCAGTTGCGCCGTTTCCGCGGCGCCGAGGTGGATACCGCAGGCGACGGCTTTTTCGCGACGTTCGACGGGCCCGCGCGGGCCATCCGCTGCGGCCTGGCGATCCGCGAGAGGCTCGGCGAGCTGGGTCTGGGAGTGCGCATCGGGGTCCACACGGGCGAGTGCGCGCTCGTTGGCGGCAAGCCGTCCGGGATCGCCGTCAGCACCGGCGCCCGGGTGGCCGACGCCGCCGAGGCCGGAGAGGTGCTCGTCTCGCAGACGGTCAAGGACCTCGTCGCCGGCTCGGGCATAGCACTCGAGGAGCGGGCCGAACGCGAGCTGAAGGGCGTCCCCGGCCGCTGGCGGCTCTACGCGGCTCTCTAGACTGGCGTCGTGACGGATGCGCTGATCGTGGACGCCGTTCGCTCGCCGATCGGAAAGCGCAACGGCACCCTCTCGTCGCTCCGGGCGGACGCGCTCGCGGGCCAGGTCCTGAACGGCCTCGTCGGGCGGCACGACCTCGACCCGGCCGAGGTGGAGGACGTCCAGATGGGCTGCGTCTCGCAGGTCGGCGAGCAGGGCTGGAACATCGGCCGGATGGCGCCGCTCGTCGCGGGGTGGCCGGAATCCGTGTGCGGCACGACCGTCGACCGACAGTGCGGGTCGTCGATGCAATGCAACTTCAACGCCGCGGCCGCGGTCTGGTCGGGGCAGCTCGACCTCGTCGTCTCCGCGGGAGTCGAGTCGATGTCGCGGGTGCCGATGGGCTCGAGCGGCGGAGACGTCTCGGACGAGCTGCTCGAGCGCTGGGAGCTCGTGCCGCAGGGGGTCTCCGCGGAGCTGATCGCGGAGAAGTGGGGCTTCACGCGCGAGGAGCTCGACGCCTACTCGTACGAGTCGCACCGGCGTGCGCTCGAGGCGATCGACGCAGGCCGGTTCGACCGCGAGATCGTGCCTATCGAGGTCTCGAATCCGCACGCGGGCGTGGTGTTCGGTGTTGACGAGACCCCGCGGGCGGACACTTCGCCGGAGGCCCTCGCCGCGCTCGAGCCTGCGTTCGTGCCGGATGGGAAGGTGACCGCGGGGAACTCGAGCCAGATCTGCGACGGTGCGGCGGCGGTGCTGGTTGCGAGCGAGGCGGCGTGCTCCCGGCTGGGTCTGGAGCCTCGCGCACGGTTCGTGTCCTTCGGGCTGGCGGGTGTGGACCCGCGGCTGATGCTGCACGGCAACCCAGAGGCCTGCGGGCGGGCGCTCGGGCGGGCCGGGCTCGGCTGGGACGACGTCGCGGTGGTCGAGGTGAACGAGGCCTTCGCGTCCGTGGCGTTGCAGTTCATGCGGGACGCGGGGCTCGAGGAGCGGTGGGTGGACGTGAATCCGAACGGCGGCGGCATCTCGCTGGGCCATCCGCTCGGGGCAACCGGGGCGAGGGTGACTGCGACCCTCCTGAACGAGCTCGAGCGGCGCGAGGCCCGCTACGGCGTGGCGACGATGTGCATCGGCTTCGGCCAGGCGATCGCGGCCGTGATCGAGAGAATCTGAGCGTGCGCCCACCTTCCGCTTCGTCCGGGCAGTAGCCGGGACGCAAAGTCACACGCTCGGCACAGTCCCGTCACACACGCGCGCGAATTTCCCCGCTACCCTCAAAACCGGGGGCCAAGGGGCCGCCCTCGGCGGCGCTTGCGCTGCCGAGATAGAGGCGGTGCGGGCTTTGCCCGTGCCGCCGTCTTGGAACCGGGGGAAATGGTTCACGCGCGAAGGCATGGTGCTCGCTCGGCCGCCCTGGTGGACGCGAGGGCGCGTAGGATCGCGCGCCGTGACGATCTCACGCGTCGGTGTCGTCGGGCTCGGGACGATGGGATCCGGGATCGCCCAAGTCTGCGTCCAGGCCGGACTCGAAGTGGTCGGTCGGGAGGTGAGCCCCGAGCTCGGCGAGCGGGCGCGCGGGCGGATCGACCATTACCTCTCGCGCGGCGTCGAAAAGGGCCGCCTCACTCAGGACGAAAAAGATGCGGCGCTCGGCCGCCTCTGCCTCGTCACCGACCTCGCCGAGCTCTCCTCGTGCCAACTCGTGATCGAGGCCGCCTTCGAGGACCTGGAGGTCAAGCGCGCCCTCTTCGTCGAGCTGGAGGCCGCCGTCGCGCCCGACGCGATCCTCGCCACGAACACCTCGGCGCTCTCGGTGACGGAGATCGCGGCCGCCACCGGGACGCCGGAACGCGTCGTCGGAATGCACTTCTTCAACCCGGCGCCGGTGCTACCGCTCGTCGAGGTGATCCGCACCGCGCACACGATCGACGAGGTCTTCGACGCCGCCTACGCCTTCGCGCGCCGGATCGGCAAGAAGCCGGTCGCCTGCAACGACACGCCCGGCTTCATCGTCAACCGGATCCTGATCCCCCTCCTGAACGACTGCGTGCGGGTGCTGGACGAGGCGCGGGTCACCCCTGACGACGTCGACCGGGCGATGCGGTTCGGCGCCAACTGGCCGATCGGGCCGTGCGCGCTGATCGATCTGATCGGCATCGACGTCCACATCCACGCCTCGGAGGCGCTGCACGCGGCCCTCGGCGAGGAGCGGATGGCGCCGCCGCAGCGCCTGCTCGAGATGCGGGAGACGGGCCACCTCGGCCGCAAGAGCGGTCGAGGCTTCTACGAGTACGAGGACTAGCGCGCCGCCAGCCGCGCCCAGAGGTTGTCGACCAGGCGCGAGACCGCCGGATTGCCAATGGACGCCGCGAAGTTGATCGCGCCCGCGTCGAACACCCTCGCCCCGGCCCCGGTCTCGTAGTAGGTCATCTCGGCGGCCCGGTTGTCGATCGCCCGCGGGATCCGGGCGAGCACCCGCGTCTGCTGGGGCGAGTCGCTCGCGCGCGCGTCGACGTCGATTCCGTAGCGCCCGAAGGCCGAGCCGTTGCCGAGCCCGGTCCCGGCGAACGCCCACGGAGCGGCAGCCGCACCCTGCACGACGAACGGTCCCTGCCGGGCGCTGCTCCCCGTCCACTGCGCGCCGACGAGCGCCGCCTCGGGCCGCTTGAGGAGGCGCCAGAACCCGATGCGGCGCAGCGACTGCCCTTCCCGCCGCACCTTCCAGAGGAAGTTCTTCGCCGCCAGGAACATCAGGCGCCCGCCCCGGTCACGGAACCCACGCACGATGTCGTAGGTCCTCGTCGTGACGTACTCCTCGTGGCCCGGGAAGACCAGTAGGTCGTACGCACGCCGGAGAGCCTCGCCGCTCCCCGCCGCGGCGAGGTCGTCGTCGGAGAGGTAGTCGACTTGCTTGCCTGTCCGCCTCACCCAGGAGATGAAGCCGAGGTCCCAGTCCTTGTACCGCGGGGAGAGACCGAAGTCGAGGTAGGGCCGGCGCAGGTCGATGACCGGGTTCGCCCCGCTCACGTTCCAGCTGTCGCCCCAGCCGTCGCCGTTCGCGTCGAGGAGGTTGTGGGCCTGCCACGTGTTCGTCGAGAGGACGACCGCGACCTTGTGCTCGCCGAGCCGGCGTGGCCGCAGGAGCAGCGGGGCATATCCGATCCGGCCATCGTTGGCCGTGACGCGCAAGAAGTAGAGGCCGCTCGGGAAGGTGCCGACGCGTCCGACCTGGACCGGGTGCGGACCGCCGCGGAAGGGCCGCCAATCGAGCGTGACGGCCGGCGCGACCGCGACGCCGTTTTTCCTCAGGTCGAGGATGGTCGGGTGCGGGTCGTTGGCGAGCGAAAACAGCTGGAGCCGGACGCTGCGCGCGTCGGTCGCGATCGAGACGGTCGCCTGGCCACCCGACGGGTAGCTGCGCTGGAGGAAGCCGACCTCGACCCCTTGCACGCGCACGACGGCTCCCGTCGTGGCACGGCCCGCGCGGGGTGGCTCGAACCCGTAGACGCGGCGAGCTCCGTTGCGGCCCTCGAGGGCGAGGCGGATGAGGTACGTGCGTGCAGGCGTGGACGCGCCCGGCCTCCAGACGACGGCGTGCGGCCCGGAGCCCAGCGCCCGCCGCACTCGCCACACAGTTCTCACCGGCCGGTGAATCTCCGCGGTCGCGACCACCTGGAGGTCGACGTGCGCCGGGCGGTCGAGGCTGAACCGGATCGTCGCCCGGTCGCGGAAGCCGTCGCGATTCGGGCTGATCGTGGTCAGCCGCGGGCCGTCCCCGGCGAATGGGCTGCCGCCGTTCGAGACGATCAGGCTGAGCAGTCGCGGCGGGCCGGGAGCCGCGGGCGCCGAGCCGGACACGGCAATCAACGTAGGCAGCGCAATCAGTCCGACGAGAGCGGCCCTCACAACCTCGATTGTTCCTGCTCATGCGGTCGTTTACGCATTCCTTACAACCAGTTCACGCCCAACTCACCGTGACCGCCGATACTGTCGTCCACATGGGGCGGACGCTTCTTCTCGCGACGCTGGCGGCGGCGATGTTTGCCGTCCCCGCCGCCTTTGCCGGCGACACGCCCGGCGACGGCACGCTGTCCGTCAAACGCGGGAAAGGGCTGGTCAAGCTCTACTTCAAGGGCACGGCGATCGGCCGTATCAACGGGAAGATTCAGGTGCGGGACTTCAAGCCCTTTGACGACGCCGATCCGCAGATCCTGGGGTGCAAGGGAAGGCTGCGCCATTCCCCGGTGCTGGTCGGAGTCTCCTACTGCGAGGGTAGGAACGTCAGCTTCCGGATCCTCGACGGGAGATACAACGTGAGGCTCCAAGGCGTCGGCATCTTCCTCTCGGCGGTGGGGTACGGGAGCGTGACCGTGGACGGCAGGGGGGACCAGGGCGTGAACGACGGGGTCATGGCCCTGAACGACGATCCGTACCAATCGCTCCCCGACACCAGCGTCACGTATCTCCTCGAAGCGCCGCCGCAGCCTGGAGGCTGACGGCCCGCTCTGGCATCCTGAGTCCATGACAGCTCAGGCCCAGACGGTGCTCGTGGTCGAGGACGAGGTCTCGATCGCCTCGTTCGTCTCGCTCTACCTGAAGAACGCCGGCTACCAGGTCCGCGCCGTCGGCACCGGCGAAGAGGCGCTTGCGCAGGCCGAAGCCGAGCGTCCCGACCTGATCGTGCTCGACCTGATGCTCCCGGACCTCGACGGGATCGAAGTGTGTCGCCGGATCCGCCAGAGCTCCGACGTGCCGATCCTCATGCTCACCGCCCGCGACGAGGACGTCGACAAGATCATCGGTCTCGAGGTCGGCGCCGACGACTACCTGACGAAGCCGTTCAACCCGCGCGAGCTCGTGGCGCGGGTCAAGTCCATCCTGCGTCGATCCGTTCCCGAGCGGCGCGAGGTCCAGACCAAGCAGCTCAAGCACGGCGACCTCGAGATCGACGCCGGCCGCCGCGAGGCTCGCGTCTCCGGCAAGGAGGTTCAGCTCGCGCCAAAGGAGTTCGACCTGCTCTGGGAGCTGCTCGACCACCGCGGGCTCGTCCTCACGCGCGACCAGCTCCTGGAACGCGTCTGGGGCTACACCTTCGCCGGCGACACCCGTACCGTCGACGTGCACGTCCGCCAGCTTCGCCGCAAGCTGGGCGAGGCGTCGCCGATCGTCACGGTCTGGGGGGTCGGCTACAAGGTCGCTCCCGCCCGGGATGCGGTGAACGCGTAGGAACGAGCGCATGCTGCGCTCGCTGCGCTTCCAGCTCCCGGCTCTCTTTCTCCTCGGTGTCGTCGTGGCGGGGCTCGTGTCCGCGGCGATCGCCCTGCGCCTGTTCCGCAGCTACGCCGAGAACCGCGCCCGCGACCAGGCGTACGCCGAGGTCGAGCGCGAGGCACGCGGCCTCACCAAGCTCTACGCAAGCCGTGCCGGCGGGCTGAAGCTGGTGACACCGAGAGATCTCGAGCTTGCAACCGGCGACCGAATCTACTACCTGCCTCGCGGGCGGCTCGATCTGTTCATCGGGCAGAAGGCCACCTTCCGGCCGCTGCCGCTCGGAGTCGTCAATCCGCGACGCGTCCAGGCGCGCGGGCTCGTTCGCTTCGTCTTCCACCCGGCCGACTCGGAGCAGACCTTGCTTGCCGCGGCTGCGACTCTGCGGGTGGGGGGCAAGCCGTTCGGGACGATCGTCGTGGCGAAGCCGCAGACCGTGCTGGACCAGCGCTGGCTTGCATTGATCGAGCGCCTCCTTCTTGCGTTCGCCGGCGGTGTCGCCGTAGCGGCTGCATTCGCCTGGTACCTCTCGCGCCGGATCACGACGCCGGTCATGGAGCTCTCCCGCGCGGCCGACCAGGTGGCGCGTGGGCACTACGACGTGAACGTGCCGGAGGTGCCCGGCGGCGGGGAGATCGGCATGCTTGCCGAGAGCTTCCGAGAGATGGCAGCCCGGCTCTCGGAAGCGGAGGAGCTGGAGCGGAACTTCCTGATGACCGTCTCCCACGAGCTGCGGACGCCGCTGACGGCCATCCGCGGCCATGTCGAGGCTCTCCGCGAGGGAGTCGTCACGGACGAGGAGATGCGCACGGCCTCGCTGACGGTGATCGCCGCGGAGGCGGAGCGGCTCGAGCGGCTCGTCGGCGACGTGCTCGACCTGGCGAAGCTCGACGCGCACCGGTTCACAGTGCTCCGCGAGGAGGTCGACATGGAGCGGCTGGTCGACCGCGCCTACAGCACCTTCAGCGAAGAGGCCCGGCGCCGGCGGATCGACTATCAGCGTGCGGTGGAAGCGAAGCCGGTGATCGTCTCGGACGGCGACCGCGTCCTCCAGATCATCTCGAACCTCCTGTCAAACGCCTTCCGCTGGACGCCCGACGGGGGCCGGGTCGGGCTGGAGCTGAAGTCGGTGGACGGCACGATCTGCGTCGCTGTGGAGGACAGCGGCCCCGGGATCGCGCCCGGCGAGCAGGAGCGGATCTTCCGCCCGTTCTGGTCGCGTGACGGAACCGGGACGGGCCTCGGCCTCGCGATCGCGCGCGAGCTCGCCGCGGCGCTGGGCGGGCGGATCCGGCTCGAGACGGTGCCCGAGCAGGGCAGCCGCTTCACGCTCGTCCTCCCGTCGCGGCCGGAATAGGCACAATCCAGCGCCGATGGCGGTTGCCGCTCCGCAGGTCGCCGAGCTGCCCCGCCGGCGCTCGCCCGCCCGGGCGGCGCTGGTGGCGCTCCGCCCTCGCCAGTGGTCGAAGAACCTACTCGTCTTCGCCGGGATCGTCTTTGCGGCCAAGCTCGGCGACGCGGTGCGCTGGGCCGAGGCGTTCGCCGCGTTCGCGGCCTACTGCGCGATCTCCAGTGCGGCTTACCTCGCGAACGACGTCCGCGATCGCGAAGAGGACCGGCGTCACCCGCTCAAGCGGGAGCGGCCGATCGCGCGTGGGGAGCTGTCGCCGCGGGCGGCGCTCTTGCTGGCGGCCGGCCTCGCGGCCGTCGCGGTCGCTATCGCGGCGCTGCTCGGGCTCGCCTCGCTCGGCCTTTTGCTCGGGTTCGCCACGCTCCAGGTCGCCTACACGCTGGGGCTCAAACAGGTCGTCCTGCTCGACGTGCTCGCGATCGGGGCGCTCTTCGTGATCCGGGCGGCGGCGGGGGCGGAGGCGGTCGACGTCCGGATCTCGCCGTGGCTCCTTCTCTGCACGGCGCTGCTTGCGCTCTTCCTCGCGCTTGCCAAACGGCGCGGCGAGCTCGTGCTCGTCGGTGCTCAGGCGACCCCCGGCCGGCCGGTGCTCGAGGGGTACTCGCTCGAGCTAGTCGATCAGCTCGTCGGGATCGTCGCCTCCTCGACGGTGATCGCGTACTCGCTCTACACGGTCACCGCGCGGCCCTCGAAGGCGCTGATGGCGACGATTCCCTTCGTCCTCTTCGGCATCTTCCGCTACCTGCTCCTGATCCATCGTGACGATGTCGGCGAGGAGCCCGAGCAGGTGCTCCTGACGGACATGCCGATCATCCTGACCGTCTGCGGCTGGGCGGTAACGGCGGCGCTGATCCTCGTCCTGACCTGAGACGCGGGGTACTCCTCGCGGTCGCGCTGGCGGTCGCCGTGGCGATCGGCCTCGGCCTCTACGCGGACTTCGGGCGCCTCGGCGACGAGCTGGGGAGCTTCCGCTGGGAGCTCTTTCCCCTGGCGCTCGCGCTGACCGCGCTCAACTACCTGCTGCGCTTCTGGCGCTGGCAGAGCTATCTCGCGCGACTGGAGATCCGCGTTCCGGGTCGGCGGAGCTTCGCGATCTTCGTAGCCGGGCTCTCGATGACGATCTCCCCGGCCAAGCTCGGCGAGGTGCTGAAGTGCGGGCTCCTGCGCCGCTCCTTCGGCGTCCCGGTGCGACGGTCGGCGCCGGTCGTGCTCGCGGAGCGCGTGACCGACGCGACCGGAGTGGTCGTCCTCGCCGTCGCCGGCGGGGCGGGGACCGACCGCTGGCCGCTGCTCGCGGCGGCGCTGGCAGGCGTGGCGATCGTGGTCGTGGTCGTGCGCGGGCCCTTCCTCGAGCGCTTCGCGGTGCTCGGGGAAGCTCCAGGTGCGGCGGCAGCGCTGCTCGAGACTCGCCTCCTGGTCGGGATGACGGCGGTCTCGGCCGTCTCCTGGTTCTTCGAGTGCCTCGCCGCGTACGTGTGTGTGCGCGGGCTTCGGCTCGACCTTTCCCTCGCCGACACGATCGCGGTCTTCTCGCTCGGGAGCCTCGCCGGCGCCCTGTCGTTGCTGCCTGGAGGCCTCGGAGTCGCCGAGACGAGCATGACGGGGCTAATCCGCGTGCTCGGCGACGTCCCGAAGGCGGCTGCGGCCGCGGCGACGGTGCTGATCCGGCTGGCGACCCTCTGGTTCGCGGTCGCGGTGGGGCTACTTGCGCTGGCGGTGGAGGAGCGTCTGGCCCGCGCGGATTAGCCGGCCGCGCCGGCAAAGCCGGCACGGCCTCTTATGGTCGGCGTCGCAAGCGACCGCCTTAGCCGGCCGCGCCGGCAAAGCCGGCACGGCCTCTTATGGTCGGCGTCGCAAGCGACCGCCTTAGCCCGTGCGGCGCTCTTCGATCCGGTAGACGATCGCGCTCTCGCCGTTCTGAAGGCTCTGCTCGAAGGTCGCGAGCCGCTCGTCGACCGACTTCCAGCCTGACGTGATCAGGTCGACGAGGAGAGCGAGGTCGTCCACGCGGGCGTGGCGCTCGGAGAGCAGGTCGCCCTCGACACGCTCGAGCCGGCGGACGAGCAGGTTCATCAGGCCGCGGATCTCGGCGAGGTTGCGCCCGACCGGCTGCACCTGCTCACGGAGACCCTCTTGGACGGCCGCCTCGATCCGAGCGGGCATCGTCGCCTCCAGCTCGGCCGCGGCCTGCGCCAGCTCCTCGACCTGCGCGCGCGCCCGTTCGAGCGCGGCCTCGACGGAGGCCGCGTCGGGACGACCTTCGGCGGCTTCGCGGAGCCGTTGGCGTGCCCGCTCGAGTGCCTGGTCGGTCATCGGCGGAGAGGCTAGCGTTCGGGTCGGATGAAGTCGTCCGAGCTCGACTACGAGCTCCCAGCGGAGCTGATCGCGCAGCGGCCGCTCGAGCGGCGCGACCACTCCCGCCTCCTCGTCTACGAACGGGCGACGGGCGCGGTGCGGCACCGCAGGTTCGCCGAGTTGCCGGAGGAGCTGGCGGAGGGCACGCTCACGGTCGTGAACGACACTCGCGTCCTCCCGGCGCGGCTGCGGCTGCGCAGGCGGGGGGGCGGGGAGGCAGAGGTGCTGCTGCTGGAGCGCCAGGGGACCAACGGCCTCTGGGAGGGGCTCGCGCGCCCGTCGCGACGGCTTCGGGCCGGCCAGCGGCTCGGGCCGGTCGAGCTGCTGGAGCCGCTCGGCCAGGGACGCTGGCGGCTGAGGCTCGAGGGCGAGCCGGCGGGCGAGGCGCCGCTGCCGCCGTACATCACCGAGCCGCTCGCCGACCCGGACCGCTACCAGACCGTTTACGCCGCGAACGAGGGCTCGGCCGCGGCGCCGACCGCGGGCCTCCACTTCACACCGGAGCTCCTCGAGCGGCTTGACGTCGAGCGGGTCACCCTGCACGTCGGGCTCGACACCTTCCGTCCGGTCTCCGCCGCGGACCTCGCCGACCACGAGCTGCACAGCGAGCGCTACGAGGTCTCTGAGCGCGCCTGGAGCCGAGTGCGTGCGACGCGCCGCGTGCTCGCGGTCGGAACCACCACCGTACGTGTGCTCGAGTCGCTCGCCCGCGGCGCGCCCCTCTCCGGCCGGACCGACCTCTTCATCACACCCGGCTTCGAGTTCGAGCGGGTTGACACGCTCCTGACGAACTTCCACTTGCCGCGTTCGACCCTGCTCGCGCTCGTGATGGGCTTCGCCGGGGTCGAGGAGACACGCGCTCTCTACCGGATCGCCGTCGAGGAGCGCTACCGCTTCTACTCGTTCGGCGATGCGATGCTCATTTTGTGACGAAGTTGAGCCGGATCGGCACGAATTCGTGACCCCTGTCGGTACGCCGCAGGTGTACACCTACTGCATGGGTAGGCGTACACAGGTGACGCTCACCGAACAGCAGTACCTGTTCCTGCACGGCGAGGCCGGGCGGACCGGGCTCCCGGTGGCGGAGCTCGTTCGGCGCGCAGTCGACGAGACGTACCGGCCGCACACGCGACGGCGGGTGCGCGGGTTCGACGTCGGCTTCGGGATCTGGCGCGATCCCGATGCGGCGCTCGCGGGGCGGCGGGCGGGCGGTCGCTAGTGCAGACGAACGCCAACGCGACCACCAACTGCTTCGCCGTCACCGCGATCGACGGCGCCGCCCGCGCGGGGATCCTCAACACCGCCCACGGCGAGGTGCGGACGCCGGCCTTTATGCCGGTCGGCACGAAGGCGACCGTCAAGAGCGTCGATCCGACCGAGCTGCGGGAGCTCGGGGCCGAGATCGTCCTCTGCAACACCTACCACCTGCACTTCCGGCCGGGCGCGGGCACGATCGCCGAGCTCGGCGGCCTGCACTCGTTCATGGGCTGGGACGGGCCGATCCTGACCGACTCCGGGGGCTTCCAGGTCTTCTCGCTTCGCCACACGATCCTTGACCTCGACGACGGTGGGGTCACTTTCCGCTCGGTCTACGACGGCGATGCCGCGCGGCTGACGCCCGAGCTGGCCGCGCAGGTGCAATCCCGCCTGGGCTCGGACATCGCGATGTGCCTCGACGCGGTCCCGCCGCCCGGCGTCCCGCCGGAGGAGCTCGCCGCGGCGGTCCGGCTGACGACCTCGTGGGCGGCGCGCCAGAAGGAAGGCGAGCGCGCCCCCGGCCAGCTCCTCTTCGGGATCGCGCAGGGAGGCGCCGATCCGGAGCTGCGCCGCCGGTCGGTGGAGGAGATCGTCACGATCGGCTTCGACGGGTACGCGCTCGGCGGCCTCGCGATCGGCGAACCGAGAGACGTGATGTTCGACACCACAGCCTGGGCGGCGGAGCTTCTCCCCCGGGACGCGCCGCGCTACTTCATGGGGATCGGCGACCCCGAGGGCATCCTCGAGGTGATCGAGCGCGGGATCGACCTCTTCGACTGCGTCCTGGCGACCCGTAATGCCCGCACCGGCACCGCGCTCAGCCGCCACGGCCGCCTCAACCTCCGCAACGCTCGCTTCGCCCGCGATCCGGCCCCGCTCGACGAGGACTGCCCCTGCCCGGCCTGTACCCGCTTCTCGCGTGGGTATCTCCGTCACCTGGTCAACCAGCAGGAGCTCCTCGGCCACCGGCTCCTGACCCTGCATAATCTTCGCTTCGTGCTCGACCTCGTCGCCGGCGCCCGCGCCGCGATCGAGCGGGGCGAGCTGCGGTCGTACAAAGCGGCGGCGCTGGCGACGCTCCAGGCCGCTCCGGAGGAGGCAATGTGGCCTACGTGATCATCCTCGTGGCGCTGTTCGTGCTGTTGTGGTGGTTCCTGATCCGTCCTCAGCGCCGGCGCAGCGAGGCACACGTGACGATGCAAGACCGGCTCCGGATCGGCGACGAGATCATCACCGCAGGCGGCCTCCACGCCACGGTGCGGGCGATCGAGGGCGACGTGCTGGAGATCGAGCTCGCGCCGGGAACGATCGTTCGCCTCGACCGCCGGGCGGTCGCGGCCGTTGCGGAATGGGACGAGCCGGAGGAGGAAGACACGGCAGAGGCCGAAGAAGTCGAAGAGGAAGAGCCGGTTTCGACGCCCGAAAGCTAATCTTCCTCGACTTCTAGCCGTGGCAAATCGTCGTTCTCACCTGATCCTGGTAGGCCTGATCGCGCTGGCGCTCGCCGGGGTGGCCGCGCTTGGCGTGCCCGGCTCGCCCACCCACAAGAAGGTGACGCTCGGCCTCGATCTCCAGGGCGGGCTGGAGGTCGTGCTCAAGGCGGTCCCGCCGAAGAACCGCACCTGCGACTCGGCCTGCATGGATCGGTCGGTCTCGATCATGCGCAGCCGGATCGACAAGCTCGGCGTCTCCGAGCCGGAGATCCGCAAGCAGGGCCAGAACCAGATCGTGATCGAGCTCGCCGGCGTCCACGACGTCAACAAGGCGGCCCAGATCATCGGCACGACCGCCCAGCTCCAGTTCTACGACCTCGAGGCCGACGTCACCGGCCCGTCCACCGACGGCAACGGCAACGTCAACGCCAACCCGAGCCTGTCCAACCTGCTCCAGCAGGTGCAGACCGACGCGAAGAAGGGGACGCCGACCGCGTTCTACCTCTTCGACGCGAAGAAGAGAGTCAAGCAAGGGCCCGAGGACACACGCGAGAAGCTGCTCGACACGCCGAAGCTCAAGGGAGCCGTCCCGAAGGGCTGGACGGTGCTCTCGGTGCCGGCCAGGGAGACGGTGATCAGCTGCGACGGGACGACCGGCTGCCCCGGTGTGCAGCAGCTCACGCCGGCCACCTACTACTACCTCTTCAAGTTCGATCCCGAGAACTCTCAGCACGCGGTGCCGGAAGCGACCGGGGCCGACCTCAAGCTCTCCGCGATCCAGGCCGACATCGGGACCCAGCCCGGCCAGGGCAACGCGGTCGTTCGCCTCGGCTTCACGGGTGAGGGCGCGAAGAAGTTCCACGAGATCACCCGCGCGGAGGCGCAGCGCGGTGCGGCCGCCGCGGCGGCGGCCGGCCAGGGCGGATCGAGCGACATCAACACGGTCAGCCGGTTCGCGCAGCACTTTGCGATCGTCCTCGACGGTGAGCTCAAGTCGACCCCGTACATCGACTACAAGCAGAACCCCGATGGGATCGACCCGACCGGGACCGGCGCCGAGATCTCGAACATCAAGACCATCGGCGAGGCGAAGGACCTTGCGCTCGTGCTCCAGACCGGCGCGCTTCCCGTCAAGTTCGAGCAGATCGAACGCACGGACGTCTCCGCCACGCTCGGCAAGGACTCGCTCAGAGAGGCCAAGAACGCCGCGCTGATCGGCCTGCTGGTCGTCGCCCTCTTCCTGCTCGTGCTCTACCGCTTCCTCGGTCTTGTCGCGGTGATCGGCCTGGGCATCTACGTCGCCTTCCTCTACGCCGCGATCCTGATCTTCGGCGTCACGCTCACGCTGCCCGGCTTCGCGGGACTGATCCTCACGATCGGAGTCGCGGCGGACGCGAACGTGGTCGTCTTCGAACGCATCAAGGAAGAGGTGCGGTCCGGGAAGTCCGTGCGGGCGGCGATCGCGGCCGGCTACGCGAAGGGCTTCCACACGATCGTCGACGCGAACGTCGTCACGATCATCACGGCGCTCGTCCTGTTTGCGGTGGCCACGGCGCAGGTGAAGGGCTTCGCGCTGATGCTGATGATCGGGACGGTGATCTCGCTGCTGACGGCGGTCGCCGCCACGCGCGCGATGCTCGGGCTGCTCGCCGGCTTCCGCTGGTTCGACAACCCGCGCTTCATGGGTGCGCACGGCCAGCAGACGGCGAAGTGGCTCCAGATCGACTTCATGAAACGGCGCTACCTCTGGTTCGCGATCTCGGGCGTCATCGTCGCGATCGCGGTCGGCTCGCTCGCGGCCAAGGGCCTCAACCTGGGGATCGACTTCAAGGGTGGCACGCAGGTCACGTTCAAGACGCCGGAGCCGACCTCGCTGGCCACGGTGCGCACAGAGGCGGCCAAGATCGCGCAGTCGCCGGTCGTGCAGGGCCGGGGCAAGAACGCCGGCGGCGACCGGTACCAGAGCTTCCAGCTGCGGATGCGCTCCCTCAGCTCCTCGGAGACCACGAACCTCTCGAACGACATCAAGGAGCGATTCGGCCAGAACATCTCGATCCAGATCCAGACGGTCTCTGCGAGCTTCGGGCGGCAGATCGCCCGCTCGGCGATCCTCGCGATCCTCTTCTCGCTCTTCCTGATCATCCTCTACATCGCAATCCGGTTCGACTTCAAGTTCGCCGCGCCGGTGATCGTCGCTCTGTTGCACGACATCGTGATCACGGTGGGGGTGTACGCGTTAACCGGGAGAGAGGTGTCGAACTCGACGGTTGCTGCGGTGCTGACCGTGCTCGGCTACTCGATCTACGACACGATCATCATCTTCGACCGGATCCGCGAGAACATCCCGCTGATGCGGCGGGCGCCGTTCGCGACGATCGCGAACGTCTCGCTCTGGGAGACGATCCGCCGCTCCCTGGCGACGACCTTCATCACGCTCCTCCCGATCACCGCGCTGCTGGTCTTCGGCGGCGCGACCTTGAAGGACTTCGCTTTTGCGCTGTTCGTCGGGATCGCCTCGGGCGCGTACTCGTCGATCTTCATCGCCGCGCCGCTCCTGACAATCTGGAAGGAGCGCGAGCCGGAGTACGCGCGGCGCAAGGGTCAGGAGCCGGAGGCCGGACCGGAGGGCCCGGAGGACGGCAGGCCCGCCCGCCGTCGGCCGCTCCTCCCGGGCGGCGGTCCCGCCGCGGTCGATCCGGGAACAATCGCGCTCGAACAGGCCACGGAGGCGGCTGCTTCCGAGCCGGCGCCACCGCTCGGCGATGTTCTTCCGCAGCCCGCGGGCTCGGCGCAGGCGAAGCGTGAACGACGCCGCCAGCGGCGGAGGGCAAGACCCCATGGCCGAGCACGCTGACCTGCGCGACGTCGCGGAGAAGCTGGTCTTCGCCGGGGTCGGCGCGGTCGCGCTCACGGCCGAGCGGATCGAGGCGCTCGCCGACGAGGTTTCCGCCAGGGGCGGCATGGGCCGCGACGAGGCGCGGTCCCTCGTCGAGGACCTGGCAGGCCGCTGGCGCAACGAGACGGTCCGGCTGAGCGAGCGGACCGGTGCCGGCCTGGCCGGAGTCTTTCGCGAGCTTGGCCTGGTCACGCGGGACGAGCTCGAGGAGCTCGAGCTCCGGGTCGCCCAGCTCGAGCACCGGCTGCGCCTCGTCGAGGGCGGCGGCGAGCGGGCCTAGCCTTACCCCTTGACGAGGCTCCCGTTGCTGAAGTGGTGGAGTGGAGACCCGGAGGCGGGGTGGAAGGTCGGCCGGACCTTCGTTCCGCGGATCGCGGTCTTGCTCGCGCCGGCGGCGGGCTACGGCGTTGAGCGCATCCCGCTCGAGGGTGGCGCGGTCGTGGCGGCAAACCACTTCTCCGGAATCGACCATCCGCTGATCGGCGGGTTCTCTCCTCGCACGATCTACTTTCTCGCCAAGGCCGAGCTGCTCGAAGTTCCAGTCGTGGGCGCGGCGCTTCGGTCGCTTGGCGTCTTCGGCGTTCGGCGCGGCGAAGGAGACCGGGACGCGTTGCGCCACGCGCGGAAGCTCGCGCGTGAAGGCAACCTCGTCGGCGTCCATCTCGAGGGAACCAGACAGCGTTTCGGCCACCCCGGCCCGATGCACCCCGGCGGGCTGATGATCGCGATGCAGGAGGGCGTGCCGGTGATCCCGTGCGGTCTCGACACCTTCGGCTGGTCGCCGACGAACCGGCGGCTCTGCGCGGTCGTCTGGGGTGACCCGATGCGGCTCGACGACCTGCCGCGGAACCGCCGGGGCTACTCGCAGGCCACTGAGATCGTGGGCTCGGCGATCGTGCGCCTCTGGCGCCAGGCCGCCCACGCCGCGGCTGAGGGCCTGCCACCCGAGCTGCCGGACGGCGCGAAGCGCAGCGGCATCAATCCGAAGGTCACCGCCGACGGAGCCGGGCCGCCCCAGGCGGATCGAAGGCGGCCCGCCGAGAACGAGCCGCCGCGCCTGGCAGACTGAGCGCGTGGCGAGCACCAGGACGCGCAATCTCGGGCGGATCTCCGAGATCGCCCAGGTCGCGGTCAAGCACGGCTTCGGCTACTTCTTCGAGACCCACAAGCTGACCGACCTGCTGCCGTGGCAGCACCGGATGCCGCAGGACGGCACCCCCTCGCAGCGCGGCCAGCACCTGCGCGAGATGCTGGACGAGCTGGGCCCGACGTTCGTCAAGTTCGGCCAGCTCCTCTCGACCCGCCCCGACATCGTGCCGCCGGACATCCTGGTCGAGCTCCAGGCGCTCCAGGACGACGTGCGCCCCTTCCCGTACGAGGACGTCGAGCGGGTGATCCGCGAGGACCTCGACCTCTCCGTCGAGCAGCTCTTCAGCGACTTCGACCCGGTTCCGGTCGCGGCCGCCTCGATCGGCCAGGTGCACCAGGCGACCCTGCCGAATCGTCGTCG
>DASXQY010000089.1:0-2363 GCA_036506915.1 Gaiellaceae bacterium
TCCGCGACCTTGAGCGTCCCGTCGCGCCGGACGAGCAGGTTCTGCGGCTTGACGTCGCGGTGGACGAGGCCCGCGGCATGGGCGCGTTCGAGCCCGGCGCAGGCCTGGAGCGCGAGCCCGACCGCTACGTCCGGCGGCAGCCGCTTCCGGCGGGCGAGCACGTCCGCGAGGGTCTCACCCTCGACGAGCTCCATCACGATGTACGGTCGGCCGTCCTCCTCGCCAGCGTCGTAGACGCCGACCACGTTCGGATGCGAAAGGCCGGCAGCGAGCCGCGCCTCGCGCACGAACCGCACGCGGAACGACTCGTCGCCGCTGAGGTTCTCCGCCAGCAGCTTGACCGCGACCGGCCGGTCGAGCTCCGTGTCCAGGGCGAGGTAGACCGAGGCCATCCCGCCGTGACCGAGCGGCCGCTCGAGCCGGTACCGGCCGTGCGCGACCGCCTCGCCGCTCATCGGTGCCCCTTCTTCTTGCCCTTGTGCTTCCCGTGATGCCGGCGCTCGTGCTTCTTCTCCTCCGGCTGCGCGCAGGGTCGGATCCGGTCGACCAGGTCGTTGGCGGCGCTCGTGAGCTGCTCCTGGTAGCGGGCGGGGACGCGCGCGATCGCCGCGATCACGTTGTCACGGAGCTGAACGGCCGCGGTGCGGGCGGCGCAACCCGGAGTGGCCGCGACCCGGTCCGCGTCGGCGGCCAGCCTGTCGGCTACCCCCGCCGGGATGCGCGGCGGCGCGGGCGGGGAACGGTGTCCTTCTCCGCCGCAGCCGGCGAGCAGGACCGCGCAGCTACAGGCCGTGAGCCAGACGCTCCGCCAGCGCATCGGGCAGTCCCCTCTCGCGGATCTCCGCCTGCGTCCGCTCGACCGGATAGGCGGTGCGCCGGAACCAGGCTCGGCGCGCGCCGAAGTCGAGCATGAGCCACGCCGCCCGCGGGTCGCCGTCGCGTGGTTGCCCCACCGAGCCCGGGTTCAGGAGCACGCGGTCCGCTCCGAGCTCCGTCTGGGTTCCCTCCGGGGCGAGCCCGCCGTCGAGCGAGCCGTCTTCGAGCGCGATCGCGAGCGGCACGTGGCTGTGTCCGACCAGCACGAGCGGCTCCTCCGTCAGGTCGAAGGCCGCCGCCGCCGCCTCGCCGGTGAGGACGTACTCCCAGACGGGATTACGCGGGCTCGCGTGGAAGAGCTCGACCCCGTCGCGCCTGCCGGCCGGCCGCAGCGACCGCAGGTAGGCCCGCGCCTCGTCGGCCAGCACCTCCCGCGTCCAGCGCGCGCTCTCGACCGCCTCGGGCGCGAAGTCGAGCAGGTCGAGCTCGCCCAGCACGCCGAGATCGTGGTTGCCCACGAGGCAGAGCTCAGCGCGCCGGGCGATCTCCGCGCAGCACGGATTCGGGCGGGGCCCGTACCCCACCAGGTCTCCGAGGCACCAGAGCTCGTCAGGCCGCTCCTCCTCGACGGCAGCGAGCACGGCCTCGAGCGCGTGCCAGTTAGCGTGAACGTCGGAGATGACCGCGACCCGGCTCGCCAAGGCGTCAACCTTAGTGGCCCTTGCCGCGGGCTGGGCCGTGGCCGCCTGGTTCCTCTGGCAGACCTCGGTTCCGGACGACCTGCACCTCCCGCACGTGAGCGCGAGGGCCGAGTTCAGCCCCGAGGTTCTGCACCGGACGGCGCACTTCGAGAGCTTCCTGCGCTGGGCCTGGGTGGGAGGCACGATCGTCCAGCTTGCGACCCTCGTGGTCATGGTGTGGGTCGCGCCGCGAATCGCGCGGGCCTTCGAGCTCGGCCGCGTGGCGACCGGCGTGATGGTCGGCGCGGTGACGACGCTGTCGCTGTGGGGGGTAGGCCTGCCGTTCGGCTTTCTGTCGCTGTGGTGGTCGCGCCGCTACGACATCGACAAGCAGGGCTACGTCTCGTGGCTGCTGTCGCAGTGGCCGAGCCTGCTCGCGCAGGTGGTCGGACTGACGATCGTGCTCACGATCCTGCTCCTGCTTGCGGGCTGGCTGCGGCGGCGCTGGTGGCTAGCGGCCGGGCCGCTCTTCGTCGCGATCGGGGCCGGCCTCGCCTTCGTGCTCCCGTACCTGATCAGCCTGGACACGCGCGCGCCGCACAAGACGAAGCTCGCAGCCGAGATCCGGCAGCTGGCTCGCGACGAGGGCGTCGGCGACACGCCGTTGCGGATCGAGGAGGTGAGCGACGACACACGGCTCGCGAACGCCGAGGCCGTCGGAATCGGGCCCTCGGCGCGCGTGATCATCTGGGACACGTTCCTGACCGGCCGCTTCAGCCGGGGCGAGATCAAGGTCGTCGCCGCGCACGAGTTCGGACACGTCGCCCACCGCCACATCTGGAAGGGGATCGCGTGGTCGGCGCTGCT
>DASXQY010000090.1:0-11194 GCA_036506915.1 Gaiellaceae bacterium
CGAAGTACCGGAGGGACGGTGCGGTCAAGTTCTATCGGCGGATCATGGCCAAGTACGGCCCCGAAGGCGTCAACATCAACAACACGTTCTACTACTACGGCGTGGCGAAGGCGCACGACTTCGTCAGGCTCATGTACCTGGCGGGCAAGAACCCGACCCGCGCGTCGCTGATGGCGGCGACGACGAAGATGAACTGGGTCAACCCCTACATGATCAAAGGCGTGCGGATCAAGACCAGCAAGACAGACCGGTTCCCGATCGACCAGGGCAAGGTCGTCCGCTACCAGGACGGGAGCTGGACAGAGATCAGCGGCCTCTATAAGGGCCGCTAGACCTCACGCAAAGCGAAAGAATGACGGGGCCGCGTGTGCGGCCCCGTCGTCGCTATGGATCTGACGCTGACACCCGAGCAGGAGCTGATCCGCCGCTCGGCACGGGAGTTCGTCGACCGCGAGATCGCGCCCCACGTCCGCGACTGGGATCGCGCGGAGACGATGGACCGCGGGATCGTCGAGAAGCTCGCCGAGATCGGATTCCTTGCCGGCTGGGAGCTCGACACGGTCTCCTACTCCCTGGTCATGGAGGAGCTCGGGCGGGCCGACTCATCCGTTCGCGGCATCGTCTCAGTCAATGTCGGCCTGGTCGGGAAGACGATTCTCAAGTGGGGGACGGACGAGCAGCAGCAGGAGTGGCTTTCCCGTCTGGCCTCCGGCGAGACGCTCGGCTGCTACGCGCTCACCGAGCCGGGAGCCGGCTCCGACCCAGGCAGCCTCGCGACCCGCGCCGAGCGCGACGGCGACGGCTGGAAGATCACCGGCTCGAAGATCTTCATCACCCTCGGCACCTGGGCCGGCCTGGCGCTCGTGTTCGCACGTACCGGCGAGGAAATCACCTGCTTCCTCGTCCCGACCGACTCGCCGGGCTTCGAGGCTCACCCGATCAAAGGCAAGCTCGGCCTGCGCGCGCAGGACACCGGTGAGCTCACGCTCGACGGTGTGCGGGTTCCGGCGTCGAATGTGCTCGGCGAAGAGAGCGGCGGGCTGCGGGTGGCGCTGTCGGCGCTCGACAACGGCCGGATCTCGCTGGCGGCGGGCTGCGTCGGGATCGGCCAGGGCTGCCTCGAGGCATGCATCGCCTATGCAAAGGACCGGCAGCAGTTCGGGCGCCCGATCGCGTCGTTCCAGCTCGTGCAGGAGCTCCTGGCGGAGATCGCCGTCGAGACCGAGGCGGCGCGCCTGCTCACCTGGAGAGCCGCGCTCGCGGCGGACGCGGGTGTCCGGCACACGCTCGAGTCCTCGATCGCCAAGTACTACGCCAGCGAGGCGGCGGTCCGCGCCGCGAACGCGGCCGTGCAGATCCACGGCGGCTACGGCTACATCGACGAGTACCCGGTCGGGAAGTACTTGAGAGACGCGCGCGTCACTACCCTCTACGAGGGAACGAGCCAGATCCAGAAGCTGATCATCGGACGAGCACTCACTGGGGAGAACGCTTTTGTCTGACGCAGTCATCGTCGCCGCTACACGAACGCCGATCGGGCGGGCCCGCAAAGGCTCGCTGGTCGACGCGCGACCCGACGATCTCGTCGCGTTCGCGATCGACGCGGCGCTGAAGCAGGTCCCGGAGCTCGACCGCGCCGAGGTGGTCGACGTGATGGTCGGGTGCGGGTTTCCGCAAGAGCGGCAGGGAATGAACCTCGCGCGCCGCGCGGCCCTCCTCGCCGGCCTGCCGGCGAGCGTTCCGGGGACGACCGTCAACCGCTTCTGCGCATCGTCGCTCCAGACGGTCCGCATGGCGCATCACGCGATCAGAGCGGGCGAGGGCGACGTCTTCGTCGCCGCCGGCGTCGAGTCGATCTCCCAAGTCGACGGCTACCCGAAGGACGCCGAGGAACTGCATCCCAAGCTGTTCGGCGACGACGCGCCGATCGCCAACGTCTACATCCCCATGGGGATGACCGCGGAGAACGTGGCCGAGCGCTGGAACGTCTCGCGCGAGGAAATGGACCGCTACGCGCAGCGCTCGCAGGAGCGCGCGGTCGCCGCCCAGGACAACGGCTTCTTCGCGCGCGAGCTCACTCCTTGGGACGGTGTGGCCGCCGACGACGGACCCCGGCGCGAGTCGACACTGGAGAAGCTCGCCGAGCTCGAGCCCAGCTTCAAGCCTGGCGGGAAGGTGACGGCGGGGAACTCGTGCCCCTTGAACGACGGCGCCGCTGCGGTGGTCGTGATGAGCGAGACCCGCGCGTCAGAGCTCGGGGTCAGACCCCGGGCGCGGATCATCGCGTCGTCGGTCTCGGGCGTCGGGCCGGAGATCATGGGCGTCGGGCCGATCGGCGCCGTAAGCAAGGTCCTCGACACGGCCGGGATGACGATCGACGACGTCGACGTGGTCGAGTTGAACGAGGCCTTCGCGGCGCAGGTGCTTCCGGTCTGCCGCGAGCTCGGCGTCGATCCCTTCGGCGAGAAGCTCAACCCGCACGGCGGCGCGATCGCGCTCGGGCATCCGTACGGCATGACCGGCGCGCGGATTATGTGCACGCTCCTCAACGACCTCGAGACCCTCGACGGCACGATCGGGCTGGAGACGATGTGCGTCGGCGGAGGCCAGGGGATGGCGATGATCGTCGAGCGGCTGCGCTGATGACCGTCCTCGACGAGGCGACGCTCGCCGAGGCGCGGTCGTTCAACGAAGCGCTCGCGGAGGTGCTGGCCGAGGAGCCTCAGGTGCACACCGTCCCGCCCGAGCGCTCCCGGCGTGCGCGCCGCGAGGGACGGAGTGTCTGGCCACAACCCGTGTTCCTGTCGCAGGCGCGCGACCTCAGCGTCCGTTCGCGCTCCGGCGCGATCCGCGTGCGTGTCCTCGCTCCGGAGGAGAAAGCGACGGGCGTGTACCTCCACATCCACGGCGGCGGCTGGGTGCTCGGGTGCTGCGATGAGCAGGACGACCGGCTCTGGGCGCTCGTCGAGGCCACCGGCCTCTGCGCGGTCAGCGTCGACTACCGCCTGGCGCCTGAGCATCCCTACCCGGCCGGGCCGGACGACTGCGAGGACGCGGCCGTCTGGCTGCTCGACCGTGGCCTGACCGAGCTCGACGTGCCTGATCGCATCGCGATCGGCGGCGAGTCGGCGGGAGCGCATCTCGCCGTGACGACGCTACTGCGGCTGCGGGATCGCCACGGAGTCTCCGGTGCGTTCCAGGCCGCGAACCTCGACTGCGGCGTCTACGACCTCTCGGGGACGCCGAGCCGCCGCAACTGGGGCGACCGGCACCCCATGCTCTCGACGCCGGACATGGCTTGGTTCGGACGGTCCTTCACCGGCGACCGCGGCCTCGAGGAGCTGCGCGACCCGGACCTCTCCCCGCTCTATGCCGAGCTGCACGACCTGCCGGCGGCGCTCTTCACCGTCGGCGACCTCGACCCGCTCCTCGACGACTCGCTGTTCATGGCCGCCCGCTGGCAGTCGGCCGGCAACCGCGCCGAGCTTCGGGTCTGGCCAGAGTCGATCCACGGCTTCACGGCCTTTCCCCTCGCGCTTGCCCGGGCTGCCAACGACGCGCAGCACGAGTTCCTACGCGCGGCGGTTTCGGACTAATTCCGCTGCGGCGGGCCTCAGCTCAGGACTGCCTGGGTCTGGGTGACCTGCGCGACGCGGCGCTCTTCGCCGTCCACCAGATCGGTCTGGACGACGATGAAGCTGCGGCCGACGTGGAGCGGGCGCGTCACGCCCTCCACGCGGCCCTCGCGGACGGCGCGGAAGAAGTTGGTCTTCGACTCGACCGTGGCGGTCGTCGTCGCACCATGGGGCAGATTCAGGAATGCGCAGACGCCGCCGAGCGTGTCGGCAAGTGCCATCAACGCGCCGCCGTGAAGGACGCCCCCCGCGGTGCATTTCTCCGGGGCCCAGTCCATGCCGCCCCGCACTTCCTCTGCGTCGGCGTGCGTGAGCTCGATGCCGAGCGTCCCCGCCAGCGGGGCGATCTCCGCCAGGTTGTCCATGGCGGAGAGGAGGTTAGAGCCTCTAAGCGGCCGCTTGGGCGACGGCACCTCGGAACACGGCCTCGAGCGAATTCCCGTCGAAGTCGAAGACGCGAGCCGAGTAGTAGTCGCGGCTGTACTCGGGCCGGATGCCGGGTTCCCTGTCGGAACGGCCGCCGGCTGCAATCGCCGTGCCGTAGAACGAGTGGACGGCGCCGGCGTCGGGTGCCGGCAGAGCGATCTCCAGTCTGCCCGCAAGGTCCGATTCGATCAGCCAGAGCGAGCTCGGCTCCCCCGGCCGGCCGAAGTACGCCCGCCGCTCGTCCGGCCAGTCGAGCAGGACGACGAGCCCGAGCGGCGCAAGCACTTCCTCGTAGAGCGGCTTGCTCGTCTCGTAGTTCCGAACGAAGACGCTGAGGTGGTCGATCTCCATAAAGTCGAGAATAAAACGATCGTGCTATTTTGTCAAGCCAGATACGTTAAGATCTGGATTCACCGGCTAAATGGATAAGACGATCGTGCTGAAAACCAAGGGCGAGCGAACGCGGCAGGCGATTCTCACGACTGCTGCGGACCTGGCAACAAAGGAGGGCCTGGAGCCGCTTTCGATCGGGCGGCTCGCTGAGGCGACGGGCATGAGCAAGAGTGGCCTCTTCGCTCACTTCGGGTCGAAGGAGGAGCTGCAGATCGCCACCGCGGAGTACGCGGCCTCGGTCTTCGTCGAGGAAGTAATCGCCCCGGCCCGCGCCGCCCCGAAGGGGCTTCCGCGCGTCTGGGCGCTTTGCGACCACAAGCTCGGCTACCTCGAGCGACAGGTCTTTCCGGGCGGGTGCTTCTTCGCCTCGACGTCGGTCGAGTTCAGCCACCGCCCCGGGCCCGTCCGCGACCGGATCGAGCAGCTGCTCCGCTCCTGGCTTTCGTACCTCGAGCATGCGGTCGAGCAGGCCCAGCAGTCGGGCGAGCTCGACGACTCCCTCAGCGCACGGGAGATCACCTTCGAGCTCGACTCGTTCGCGATGGCCGCGAACTGGCAGTACCACATGTTCGGTGACCGGACCGTCTTCGACGGCGCGCGCCGCGCCACCCGCGAGCGGCTCGAAAGCCTCAGGCGCCGCCAGGCGGCTTGAACTCGCCCCAGAGCTCTTCCATCGTCCGCAGCCGGCGGCCGCGGTGCGCGAGGTCGATCGGGGTGGTGTTGACGGCGCGCACGATCCAGTCATCTCCGATGTCGAGGACGTTGATGCACGCCGGCGACTGCTCGAGGTGGCCGAACATCGCTCGTCCGCCGGTTAGCGCGTACGAGATGATCGCGCGGTTGACGCCGCCGTGGAGAACGGCGAGCACGATGTCCCAGTCGGGATCGGCAAGCAGGCGGTCGAGCGCGGGGAGGACGCGATCGAGCAGCGAGCCGACCGTCTCGCCGCCGAGGAACTTCGTCTCCTCCGGGACGACGTCCCGCCAGACTTCGACGAAGGCGCGCTCGAGCTCGTCCTCGGGGATGTCGCCCAGGCGTCCGGACTCGATCTCCCGCAGCTCCGGCCACGACTCCGGCTCTGCGTCGGGCGCGACGATCCGGGCGGTCTCGAGCGTGCGCGGCAGCCCGCTCGTGATCACGCGGTCGAACCGAATGCCCTCGAGCATTGCGGCGGCCGCGCGCGCCTCTTCTCGTCCCTCGGCTGTCAGCCGGACGGTCTCTGGTTGCAGCGGGCGTCCGTCCTCGAAGTACGCCACGGCCGCGTGCCGCATCAAGTAGATCCGCCGGCGCGTCAGTCGTGGCGCTCCAGGTAGGCGGGATTCGAGATCCGCAGCTTTGCGGCGACGTGCTCCTTCAGGCGCGCGTGAAGATCCTCGTCGACGTCGCCGGCGCGGATTCGGCGCGCAAGCTCGCCGAGCTCCTCCTGACCGATTACCAAGTCGTCGCTTGACTCGAACTCCCGGTAGGCGATCCCGAGGGCGTTCAGCGCGACGAGCGTTCGGAACTTCAGCCTGTGGTCGGCCGCCGCCGGTAGCACTTCCGACGAGAGGAACTCCGTCACCGCCTCGATCAGCTCGAGTGCGTTGGGCCGGTCAGGCATGTTCAATCAGGTCGAGGAGCTCGTACTCCATTTCGGCCGCCATGCGGCCCAGGACCGCGTACTCGATGCTGCGGTCGAGGCCGGTGAGATGGCGACGGCACTGGGTCAGGCAGCCGATCGCCCACTTGACGTTGCCGAGCACCTCCCACCACTCGAGGTCGCGCTCCGACATTGTGCGTCCTGACAGCTCCTCGTAGCGCTCGAGGTAGGGCCCGACGTCCCCGACGCCCCCGAGCCGCCGGTCGTCGGCGCCGAAGCGCCACGCGCGGACGAGCGGCCAGGCGACGTCCTCCCGGGGGTCGGAGAGGTGCGCGAACTCCCAGTCGAGGATGTACTCGAGCCCGCGTTTCGAGACGACGACGTTGCCGATGCGGAAGTCCCCGTGGCTGACGACGTCGGCGATCGGCTCGGGCCGATGCTCGCGCAGCCACCAGAGGCCGTACTCGATCGCCGGCCTCGGGTCGCCGACCGAGTCGAGCTCGTCCTCGAACCGCCCGATGACGTCGCCCGAGCGGAGGAAGGGCAATCGTTCGAGCGGGATCGCATGGATCTTCGCCAGCTCCTCCGCCAGCTCGACCTCGAGCCCTTCGGGCGGGTCGCGGACGATTCGCCGGCCGATCGTCTCGCCCTCGACGAGCTCCATCGCGAACGCCTCCCTCCCGCCGAGCTCGCCGAGGTAGGCGACCGGACGCGGCACCTTGACCCCGGCCTCGATCGCCGCTTCGAGCACCTGGAACTCGTTCTCGAGCGAGAGCGTTCCCTCGTGGATCACGCCTGCGAGGGCTCGGCGGATGAGCAGGCGCTCGCCGTCGGCCTCGACCGCCCAAGCCTCCTTCGAGGCGCCACCGGGGAGCAGCTGCATCGAATCGACGCGCTGTCCGAGCTTCGCCGCCAGCTCGTCGCCCCAGGGGGCGGTGGCTACCAAGCCGATTGGCCTCCATCCACGACCAGTGTGTGCGCGGTGACGTACGCCGAGGCGTCCGAAGCGAGGAAGACGACGACGCCTTTGAGGTCTTCCGGCCCGCCGAAGCGGCCGAGCGGAACGTGCTTCACCAGTTCGTCGCCGTGCTGGTCGAGGACGATGTTGGCCATGTCCGAGGGGAACCAGCCCGGCGCGATCGCGTTGACCCGGATCCCGTGCCGCGCCCATTTCGTGGCGAGGTCGCGCGTGAACGCGATCACCCCGCCCTTGGTCGTGTTGTAGGGGATCGCGTTCATGATCTCCGGCGGCCCGCCCTGAAGCCCGGCGACCGAGGCGATGTTGACGATCGAGCCGCCGTTGCCGTCGATCATCACCCGGCCGGCGGCCTGCGAGAAGAGGAAGACGCCGGTGAGGTTGACGTCGACGACCTTCTGCCAGCCTTCGAGCGGAACGTCCTCCACGGGGGCGCCCCAGACGGTGCCGGCATTGTTCACGAGAATATCGACGCCGCCGAAGTCGCTCGCGGTCCGCTCGACTACCGACTGGATTTGCTCGGGGCTACGGACGTCGCAACCGAGCCCGAGCGCGCGGACGCCGAGCTGCTCCATTTCGGCGGCCGCCTGCTCGCAGCGCGCCGCCTGCCGCGCGCAGACGACGACGTTCGCGCCGGCCTCCGCCAGCCCCTGCGCCATCTGGCGGCCGATGCCCTTGCCGCCGCCCGTCACGATCGCGGTCTTGCCGGAGAGGTCGAACAGGTTCATCCAAGCGCCTCCGCAACAGCTCGAAGTGTCGTCTCGTCGCGGGCCGAGACCAGCATCGTCGTCGCACCCGATTCCTTCCACGCTGCCAGCCGGTCCCGGATCCGGTCGGGTGGCCCGACGAGCGCCATCTCGTCGATCAGCGCGTCGGGGACGGCCGCCGCCGCGTCGCGCTGCTTCCCGTCGAGGAACAGATCCTGGATCTTCTTCGCCTCGGCCTCGAAGCCGTAGCTGGCGACGAGGTCGTTGTAGAAGTTCGTGCCGCGCGCGCCCATGCCGCCGATGTAGAGGGCGTAGTAGGGCCGGAGGGCGTCGCGCGCGCTCTCGACGTCGTCGGAGATGAGGGCGGGGACGGCCGGCGCGATGTCGAAGCCGTCACCTCGAGTGAAGGGCGCCGGGAACGTCTCGCGAGCGCGCTCGGGCGAGAAGAAGATCGGCAGCCAGCCGTCGGCGATCTCGGCGGCGAGCTCGACGGAACGCGGCTTGAAGACGGCCAGGTAGACGGGGATGTCGGCGCGCAGCGGCCGAGCCATCAGCTTGAGCGGCTTGCCGAGGCCGGTTGCGCCTGGGCCTGAATAGGGGATCCGGTAATGCTCGCCGTCGTGCTCCAGGGTCTCCCGCCGCAGGATCGCTCGCACGATCTCGACGTACTCGCGTATCTTCGTGAGCGGCTTGCCCCAGGGCTGGCCGTGCCATCCCTCCACGACCTGCGGGCCCGACAGGCCCAGCCCGAGCAGGAAGCGGCCGCCGGACATCAGGTCGAGCGTCGCGGCGGTCATCGCGGTCGCCGCCGGCGTCCGCGCGGGGATCTGGAGGATCGCGGAGCCGACCTTGAGCGTGGTCGTCGTCGCAGCGAGCCACGAGAGCACCGTCGCGGCGTCGGTTCCCCAGGCCTCGGCCGCCCAGGCCGAGTCGTAGCCGAGCCGCTCGGCCTCCTGGGCGAGCGCGATCAGCTCCGTCGGGTTCGTCCCGGGCGGCGCGTACCCCATGTAGAACCCGAGTCGCACGAACTGCGATGCTAAACGGGTGGCGGTGACCGACCTCGCTCCGACCGAGGAGATCCAGGAGCTGCGCGGGCGCTATCGCGCGTTCATGGAGGAGCACGTCTACCCGAACGAGCGAGCCCTCCACGCCGACGATGCCGAGCTGATCCGGTCGCTGCAGGCGAAGGCGAAGGAGCAGGGTCTCTGGGCGCCGCACGTTCCGCCCGAGGCCGGCGGGACCGGGCAGGGATTCCTGGCGTACGCGCATCTGAACGAGGAGATCGGCCGCTCGACCTACGCGCAGCTCGTCTTCGGCTGCCAGGCGCCGGACGCCGGCAACGCCGAGATCCTGCATCTCTTCGGGACGGACGAGCAGAAGGAGCGCTGGCTGAAGCCGCTGGTGGCCGGCGAGATCCGCTCGTTCTTCTCGATGACCGAGCCGGAGGTGCCGGGGTCGGACCCGACGACGCTGCGGACGAAGGCGGTGCGTGACGGCGACGAGTGGGTGATCGACGGGCACAAATGGTTCTCGTCGGGCGCCGACGGGGCCGCGTTCGGGATCGTGATGGCGGTGACCGACCCTGAGGCGGAGCCGCACCGGCGGGCGTCGCAGATCGTGGTGCCGGCGGACACGCGCGGAGTCGAGATCGTGGGACCGACTCCCGTCTTCGGCCATGCGGGCAGCGGCTGGTCAACCCACTGCGAGGTCTGGTACCGGGGAGTCCGCGTACCGGTCGAGAACACGCTCGGCGAGCCCGGCGACGGCTTCCGGATCGCGCAGAAACGGCTAGGGCCGGGCCGGATCCATCACGTGATGCGGTGGCTCGGGCAGATGCAGCGCGCCTTCGAGCTGCTCTGCTCGTACTCGCTCGAGCGGGAAGCCTTCGGATCGCGGCTGGCTGACAAGCAGACCGTCCAGAACTGGATCGCGGACTCGGCAGCCGAGATCCACGCCTGCCGGCTGATGACGCTCGACGCGGCGCACAAGATCGACGACGGCGACGAAGCGAGGGTCGAGGTCTCGGTGATCAAGTACTACGCGGCGCAGGCGCTGCACGACGTCATCGACCGCGCGATCCAGGTGCACGGCGCGCGCGGGCTGACCGACGAGACGCCGCTCGCGGAGATGTACGCGAACGCCCGGGCGGCGCGGATCTACGACGGCCCCGACGAAGTGCACCGGATGGTCGTCAGCCGGCGGATCCTGAAGGAGTTCGAGAAGGGTGGCGTATGGCGGTTCTCGTGAAGACGAACCGGCGGGTGACGCTCGCGGCGCGGCCGGTGGGCTTCCCGAATGCCTCGGACTTCGCGTTCGACGAAGTCGAGGTCGGCGAGCCAGGGCCCGGCGAGGTTCTCGTGCGAACGCTGTGGGTCTCTGTCGATCCCTACCAGCGGGGCCGCATGAGCGAGGCACGGTCATACGCGAAGTCGCTCGAGCTTGGTGACGTGATCACGTCACAGTCGATCGGTGAGGTGATCGAGAGCCACGATGGGCGCTACTCGCCGGGCGACCTGGTCGTCGGGCAGCTGGGTTGGCAGGAGTACGCCGTCGCGCGGGCTGGGTCAGTGCGGCGGGTTCCGGAACTGCTCGACCCGCCGACGCTGGCCCTGCATGTGGTCGGAGCGACCGGGATGGCGGCCTATTTCGGGCTACTCGACGTCGGACGGCCGACGCCGGGCGACACCGTGGTCGTCTCGGGGGCCGCAGGGGCGGTCGGCCAGGTGGTCGGGCAGATCGCGAAGCTCGCCGGCTGTAGGACGGTCGGGATTGCGGGCGGGCCAGACAAGTGCACGGACTGCGCGAGCTACGGCTACGACGTCGCGCTCGACTACAAGGACGAGGGTTTCCGCGAAGCGTTGAAGTCGGCCTGCGCGGAGGGAGTCGATGTCTACTTCGACAACGTCGGTGGCGAGTTGTCGGGGGCGGTGCATCGCCGTCTGAATGTCGGCGCGCGGATCGTCGTCTGCGGGCAGGTCTCGCAGTACAACCTCGAACGGCCGGAACCGACTTTCCACCCGGCCCTGCTGATCGTCTTCCGCGCGCGGATGGAGGGCTTCCTCGTCAACGATTACGCGCACCGGTTCGACGAGGCGGCGCAACGGCTGGCGCGGTGGGTTGCCGAGGGGAAGATCCGCTGGCGGGAGGACGTCACCGAGGGACTCGAGAATGCGCCGGCCGCATTCATGGGGATGCTCCGGGGTGAGAACCGCGGCAAGGCACTCGTCAAGGTCGCCGACCACCGGAGTTGAAGGAGCAAGCGCTTCTCCGCCGGGCCTACGAGCGTTCAACGTCCGGGACATCGACCGAGCGTTGGCGCTGATGCACCCGGATGTGGATGGGGCCGAACGGGATGGTGGGTGGACTGGAGCGCGGCCACGTCGTTGCTTCAACGGGGTCTGGCCCCCTTGCGGTTGGTCGAGGGTTCAGAGGGTGGCGAGACGCCTTCCTTGCCGCCGACGCGGGGGCCCGGGATGCC
>DASXQY010000091.1:0-28327 GCA_036506915.1 Gaiellaceae bacterium
ACGGCCGCATCACCCGGCGCCACCAGGGCGGCGGGCACAAGCGCCGCTACCGCGTGATCGACTTCAAGCGGGTCAAGGACGGCGTGCCGGCGAAGGTCGCCGCGATCGAGTACGACCCCAACCGCTCGGCCCGGATCGCGCTCCTGCACTACGCCGACGGCGCCAAGTCCTACATCCTCGCTCCGGCGCGGTTGCGGGTCGGCGCCACGGTCGAGTCCGGCCCGGCCGCCGACATCAAGCCCGGAAACGCGTTGCCCCTCCAGAACATCCCGACGGGCACCCTCGTCCACAACGTGGAGCTGAAGCCGGGCAAGGGCGGCCAGCTCGCGCGCAGCGCCGGCTCCGGCATCCAGCTCGTGGCGAAGGACGAAGGGCAGGGAGTCCTTCGGCTACCATCGGGCGAGCTGCGGCGGGTCGCGCTTGCATGCCGGGCGACGATCGGCCAGGTCGGCAACGTCGACCACGAGAACGTCACGGGCGGGAAGGCGGGCCGCAGCCGCTGGCTGGGCAAGCGCCCGACCGTGCGCGGCTCGGCGATGAACCCGGTCGACCACCCGCACGGCGGCGGCGAGGGCAAGTCGAAGGGCGGCAGACACCCGGTCACGCCGTGGGGCGTGCCGACGCTCGGCAAGCGCACCCGGCGCAAGCACAAGGAATCCGACAAGTTGATCGTCCGCGGCCGCAGAAGAGGAAAGGAAAAGCGCTGACATTCCAACCCGCGCAGACTCCGGCCTTCGGCCTCCGCTGCACGCTCCGTCTCTTGGGTAGCGGTCTAGAGGAGAAGAATTGAGCAGATCAAGCAAAAAGGGACCCTTCGTCGAGGAACGGCTCCTGGGCCGGATCCAGGCGATGAACGAGTCCGGGAGCAAGCAGATGATCAGGACCTGGTCGCGGTCCTCGACCGTCTTCCCCGAGATGGTCGGGCACACGATTGCGGTCCACGACGGCCGCAAGCATGTTCCGGTCTTCGTCACCGAGCAGATGGTCGGGCACAAGCTCGGCGAGTTCGCTCCGACCCGGACCTTCCGCGGCCACTCCGGCGACCGGAAGACGGAAGTGAAGAGAACCTGATGGCTACAGCGGAGCGACAGGAGGTCAAGGCCGTGGCGAAGTGGGTGCGCATGTCGCCCCGCAAGGCGCGGCTCGTCGTGGAGCACATCCGCGGCCGCTCGGTCCCCGAGGCCCGAACCGTGCTCGCGTTCACCCCGCGCGCGGCCGCTCGCGAGATCGAGAAGGTGCTGCGCTCCGCGGTCGCGAACGCCGAGGCGAACCACAACCTCGTCGGCGACGAACTGATCGTCTCGGCCGCTTACGTGGACGAGGGCCCGGTGATGAAACGCTGGCGCGCCCGCGCGCGAGGCCGCGCCGCCCGGATCCACAAGCCGACCTGCCACATCACCTTGAAGCTGATCCAACCCGAGCAGGCGCCGGCACCGCCGCCTCCCGCTGTCGAGGAGGAAGAGAAGCCGGAGCCCAAGCCGAGGGCGAAGAGGACCGTGAAAAAGCCCGCGCCGAAGCGCAAGGCACCCGCGAAGAAGGAGACCGAGGAGGCGACCACTTAATGGGTCAGAAGATCCACCCGGGCGGGATGCGCGTCGGCGTCATCCACGACTGGAAGTCGAACTGGTACACGGGCACGAAGGACTTCCCGGCCTATCTGCTCGAGGACATCAAGATCCGCGAGCACATCTACGGCAAGCTCGCGCATGCGGGCCTGTCGGACATCCTGATCCGCAAGGACGCCCAGCGGATCACGATCGACATCTACACCGCGCGGCCCGGGATCGTGATCGGCAAGTCCGGCGTGGAGGTGGACGCGCTCCGCAAGGACATCCACGGCATGACGAACAAGGCTGTGCACATCAACATCAACGAGATCAAGCGGCCCGAGCTCGACGCAAAGCTCGTCGCCCAGTCGATCGCGGAGCAGCTCGAGAACCGGGTCAGCTTCCGGCGCGCGATGAAGCGCTCGCTGGCCTCGGCGATGCGCTCCGGCGCCCACGGCGTGAAGGTGATCTGCGGCGGGCGGCTGGGCGGCGGCGAGATGAGCCGCTCGGAGATGTACTCGGAGGGTCGCGTCCCGCTCCACACGATTCGCGCAGACATCGACTACGGGTTCGCCGAGGCGAAGACGACCTTCGGCCGGATCGGCGTCAAGGTCTGGATCAACAAGGGCGAGATCATGCCGGAGGGCTTCGAGGGCGCTTCGCAGCGCGACTCGCGGCTCGGCGACCAGGACCAGGCCCGCCGCCGAGGAGGCACCTCCGAGGGGCTCGGCGCCTCGCGCGAGGGCGGCCGGGGCCGCGGGCCCGACCGCGAAGGGCTGGGGCCGGTGCGCCAGCGCCGCCGGGGCGAGGGCCCGCGGCGGGGCCAGCGAGGCCGTGGCCGGGGCGGCGCCCCGCAGGAGAACGTCGAGCGCCCGCGCACAGACGAGCAGGCGACTTCGGCCGAGGGCCGCGAGCAGCCGCCGGTCGAGCCAGAGGTGCCGACCACGCCGGACGCCGTCGCCGACGCGCCGGACACGACCACGCCGAAGACCCAACAGGAGGATCCGACCAAGCTCGAGCAGTCTGGCGACGAGTCGGCGGAGAAGACCGATAGCTGATGCTCCTTCCGAAGAAGACCAAGTTCCGCAAGTACCAGCGCGGCCGCCGCAGGGGCGTGTCCAAGGGTCAGACGACCGTGCAGGCGGGCGACTTCGGGCTGAAGGCGCTCGAGCCCGGCTGGATCACGAACCGCCAGATCGAGGCGGCCAGAATCGCGATGACGCGCAAGATCCGCCGCGGCGGCAAGGTCTGGATCAACGTGTTCCCGGACAAGCCGGTGACGCAGAAGCCGGCCGAAACGCGGATGGGATCGGGCAAGGGTGCCCCCGAGCACTGGGTCGCCGTGGTGAAGCCCGGCCGCGTCATGTTCGAGCTGGCCGGCGTGGACGAGCGGCTGGCGAAGGAGGCGCTCCGCCTAGCCGGGCGGAAGCTGCCGATCAAGACGAAGGTGGTCACGAGGGAGGCCGATGTCTTTGCGAGCTAGGGAGCTACGCGACATGACGGACGACGAGCTCGAGCACCGGCTGGCCGAGACGCGCCAGGAGCTCTTCAACCTGCGCTTCCAGGGAGCGACGGGCGCGCTCGAGAACACCGCGCGGCTGAAGCTGGCCAAGCGCGAGATCGCCCGGATCCTGACCATCCGCACCGAGCGTGAGAACCAACTGACGACGAGAGAGACGAATGCCTGACGAAGAGAAGACAGGGAACGAGGAAACCAAGCCAGAGGCCGAGGCCACCGAGCCGGAGGCAGCGGCAGAGGAGGTTGCGCCCGAGCCGGAGCCCGTAGCCGAGGCTGCCGAGGAGGCGGCCGCCGAAGAGGCGCCCGCGGAAGAGGCGCCCGCTGAAGAGCCCGTCGCGGAAGAGCCGACCGCTGGAGAGCCGCCTGCGGAGGAGGAACCCGCTGCCGAAGCGCCTGCCGAAGAGGCGCCCGCGCCGGCGCAGCCCGTCGCGAAGCCGAAGCGCAAGCGCCTGCCGCGCTCCGAGCGACACAAGCACGCCAAGCCGAGGCGGGAACGGCCGGCCGAACGGCGGCCGATCGTCCGACTGCCCAAGCCCGAGCACCCGCGCGGCCGCCGCCAGGAGCGCCGGGGCGTCGTCGTCTCGAACGCGATGGACAAGACAATCGTGGTCAAGGTCGACACGGTGAAGGCGCACCGCCGCTACAAGAAGGTCGTCCGTCGCTCGGCCAAGTTCCACGTCCACGACGAGCAGAATGCGGCCAAGGTCGGCGACCTCGTCCGCATTGTCGAGACGCGGCCGCTCTCGAAGTCGAAGAACTGGCGCCTCGCAGAAGTGCTCGAGGAGGCGAAGTGATCCAGCAGGAGTCCCGCCTACGCGTGGCCGACAACACCGGCGCCCGCGAGATCCTGTGCATCCGCGTCAAGGGCGGGTCGCACCGCCGCTACGCGCGCGTCGGCGACGTGATCACCGCCACGGTCAAGACCGCGACCCCGCAGGGTGCGGTCAAGAAGGGCGAGGTCGTGCAGGCGGTCGTCGTCCGCACCCGCAAGCCGTTTGGTCGAGACGACGGCACCTCGATCGCGTTCGACGAGAACGCGGCCGTGCTGATCGACAGCGCGCGCAACCCGCGCGGCACCCGCATCTTCGGCCCCGTCGCCCGCGAGCTGCGCGAGAAGAACTTCATGAAGATCGTCTCGCTAGCGCCGGAGGTTCTCTGATGTCGGCCACAATGAGAGTCCGCAAGGGCGACCTCGTCCACATGCTGAGCGGCAAGGACCGCGGCAAGCAGGGGCGCGTGATCGAGGCGCGCCCGCGCGAGCGGCGGGTCGTCGTCGAGAACCTGAACGTCGTCAAGCGCCACACCCGTCCGAAGCCGCTGCGCGACTCGAGCCGGATGGGCGGCACGCAGATGACACCCGGCGGCGTGATCGAGAAGCCGGCGCCCGTGCCGGTCGCGAACGTGATGCTCGTCTGCCCGACCTGCAACCGGCCGACCCGGATCGGGATGACGACCAAGGAGGTCAAGGGGCGCGAGGTGCACGTGCGCGTCTGCAAGCGAGCCGACTGCGGCCAGGAGATCGACAAATGAGCCCACGCCCGCGCAAGGCCGAGACGAAGGGCTACGAGCCGAGGCTCAAGACCCGCTACGAGCAGGAGGTCCGCGCCCGCCTGAAGGACGAGCTCGGCGTCACGTCTGTGATGCAGGTTCCGCGCGTCCAGAAGATCACGCTGAACATGGGCGTCGGCGAGGCCAAGACCGAGGCCAAGGCGCTCGACGGCGCGATCGAGGAGCTGACCACGATCGCCGGGCAGCGCGCCCACGTGCGCCGCGCCCGGAAGTCGATCGCCGGCTTCAAGGTGCGCGAGGGAATGCCCGTAGGGGCGCGCGTGACCCTCCGCGGAGCCCGCATGTGGGAGTTCCTCGACCGGCTCGTCTCGATCGCCCTCCCGCGCATCCGTGACTTCCGCGGCCTGAATCCGGGCTCCTTCGACGGGCGCGGCAACTTCTCGCTCGGGATCCGCGAGCAGATCATCTTCCCGGAAATCGACTACGACCAGATCGCGGGCATCCGCGGCCTCGACGTGGCGATCACGACCACGGCGCCCGACGACGAGCAGGGCCTCGCACTCCTGCGCGCGCTCGGGATGCCCTTCGCACAGACGAGCACGGAAGGGGACTCGTAACGAATGGCCAGAAAAGCCCTGATCGAGAAGTCGCAGAGGCCGCAGCGCTTCCGCGTGCGCAACTACAGGCGCTGCAACCGCTGCGGGCGGCCGCGGGCGGTCTACAAGAAGTTCGGGCTCTGCCGGATCTGCCTGCGCGACCTCGCCCACCAGGGCGTGATCCCGGGCATGACGAAGTCCAGCTGGTAGGAGGAAGCAGTGCAGACCGACCCGATCGCAGACATGCTCACGAGAATCCGGAACGCGAACCGGGCCCTTCAGGAGCAGGCCGAGATGCCGAGCTCGCGCCTGAAGGCCGAAATCGCCCGCCTGCTCAAGGAGGAGGGCTACATCCGCGACTTCCGGATCGAGCGCGAGCCGGAGACGCCTTACGACACGCTCGTGATCGACCTCAAGTTCGGCAAGAACCGCGAGCGCGTGATCACCGACCTGAAACGCGTCTCCAAGCCCGGCCGCCGCGTCTACGCACGCAAGGACCGGCTGCCGCGCGTCCTCGGCGGAATGGGCATCTCCATCCTGTCCACCTCGAACGGCCTGATCACGAGCCGAACGGCGGCAGAGCAGGGAGTCGGCGGAGAAGTGATCTGCTTCGTCTGGTGAGCCATGAGTCGCATCGGTAGACAGCCAATCGAACTGCCGGCCGGCGTCTCGGTCTCGCTCTCGCCCGGGCGCGTGATGGTGAACGGGCCGCTCGGCGAGCTGAGCCAGCAGGTGCCCGCGCGGATGAAGATCGAGCAACAGGACGGCTCGGTCGTCGTCACGCGCCCAACCGAGCGCGGCGACGACCGCGCGCTGCACGGGCTGACTCGTAGCCTGATCGCGAACATGGTCGAGGGAGTAACGAGCGGCTTCCAGAAGCGGCTCGAGATCCAGGGCGTCGGCTACCGCGCGGCGCTGCGCGGCACCGATCTGGAGCTGAGCGTCGGCTTCTCGCACTCGGTTGTGCTGAAGGCGCCGCAGGGGATCACCTTCGAGGTGCCGACGCCAACCGAGGTGCTCGTCAAGGGAATCGACAAGCAGCAGGTCGGCCAAATCGCGGCCGAGGTGCGGAAGGTACGCCCGCCCGAGCCATACAAAGGCAAGGGGATCCGCTACGAGGGCGAGTACGTCCGCCGGAAGGTCGGGAAGCGCGCATGATCACCGCGAAAAATGCTGCGCATTTTCCGCGGGGCTGGTTTGTCCCCACGCTTCGCTCGGGAGGATTTGGGGGGCTCGGCCAATGAGTACGTTGACGGTTCGTCAGGCTAGGACAAGGCGACACCGGCGCGTCCGGAGCAAGGTGACCGGCACCTCTGAGCGCCCGCGCCTCGTCGTGTTCCGCTCCAACCGTGGGATCGAGGCGCAACTCGTGGACGACCTCGACGGGAAGACGCTTGCCGCGGCGAGCTGGCTTCACCTGATCAAGTTCAAGGGCTCGAAGACCGAGCAGGCGGCCGAGGTCGGCAAGCTGCTGGCCCAAAACGCGAACAACGCAGAGATCGAGACGGTCGTCTTCGACCGGGGCGGCTACCTCTACCACGGCCGCGTCAAGGCGCTGGCCGAAGCGGCACGCGAAGGAGGACTCAGGTTCTAGTGGCAACGGACGTGCAGGAGACGAGAGAGCTCAAGGAGCGCGTGGTCGAGATCAACCGCGTCGCCAAGGTGGTCAAGGGCGGGCGGCGGTTCTCGTTCACGGCGCTCGTCGTGATCGGGGACGAGGTCGACCGCGTCGGCGTCGGCTACGGCAAGGCGCGCGAGGTGCCGCTCGCGATCTCGAAGGCCGTCGACGACGCGAAGAAGAACCTGTTCGACGTCCCGCGGCACGGCACGACGATCACGCACGAGATCCTCGGCGAGTTCGGCGCGGCGCGGGTGCTGCTGCGGCCGGCCAGCGAGGGCACGGGCGTGATCGCGGGCGGCGGCGTCCGCGCCGTCCTCGAGCTCGCGGGAATCCGCGACATCCTGGCGAAGAGCCTAGGCACGACGAACCCGATCAACATGCTGAAGGCGACCGTGAACGGCCTCCAGCGGCTGCGCCGCCCCGACGAAGTGGCCCAGACCCGCGGCCTCACGATCAGCCAGGTCTTGCCGGTCGGCGCGAAACCGCCGGCCGAGCCCGAGGCGCCCGAGGCGCCTGCAGAAGACAGCGATGGCGAAGCTCAAGATCACCCAGACACGTAGCGCGATAGGCCAAAGCGCTCGCCACCGGGGCACGCTCCGCGCTCTCGGGCTGGGCAAGATCGGCCGGAGCGTCGAGCGGGACGAGAGCCCGCAGCTCGCCGGTATGCTCAGAAAGGTCCGTCACCTCGTCCGCGTGGACTCCGATGCCTGACGAGCTCAACCTCTCGAACCTGAAGCCGGCCAGCCCGAGGCGCGCACGCAAGCGCGTCGGCCGCGGCCTGGGCTCGGGGAAGGGCCGTTATTCGGGACGCGGGATCAAGGGCCAGAAGTCGCGCTCCGGCTCACACAAGATGCGGCCCGGCTTCGAGGGCGGCCAGAACCCGATCTACATGCGCCTCGGCAAGCAGCGCGGCCCGTACTCGAAGGACGCGATGCCGATGGGGCCGCACCGGACCTCGACGCAGCCCGTCAACGTCGCGAGCCTCGAGGGGCGGTTCGACGCCGGCGCCGAGGTGACGCTCGAGGCCCTCGTCGAGAAGGGGCTGATCAAGAACACCCGCACCGACGTCAAGCTTCTCGGCCAGGGCGAGCTCACGAAGAAGCTGAGCGTCACGGTCCACGCCGCCTCCGCGACCGCGCGCGAGAAGGTCGAGGCGGCCGGAGGGTCGCTCACCCTGCTTCGCGAGCCGAAGGAGCGCAAGCCGAAGCGCCGGGCGGAGCGTCCCGCCACGCAGGAACGCGAGGAGCAAGCCGCGCCGGAGGCTGAGGCAGAGCAGCCGGGCGACGAGGAGGCCGAGGGCTAGATGTTCTCCTGGCTCGCGAACGCCTGGCGCGTCCCGGAGCTCCGGCGCCGCGTCCTCTTCACGGCCCTGATCCTCGCGGTCTACCGGCTGGGCTCCTGGGTGCCCGCGCCCGGTGTCGACTCCGCTTCGATCAAGAACTACTTCAGCAACCAGGGCGGGACGATCCTCGGCCTCCTGAACGTCTTCTCAGGCGGCGCGCTCTCCCAGTTCTCCCTGTTCGCCCTCGGGATCATGCCCTACGTCACCGCCTCGATCATCCTCCAGCTCCTCACGGTCGTGATCCCGAAGCTGGAGCAGCTCCAGAAAGAGGGCGAGGCCGGGATGGCGAAGATCAACCAGTACACGCGCTACCTGACCGTCGCCTTGGCGGCGGCGCAGGCGACCGGCTACGCCTACCTCTTCCAGCGCCAGGGAGCCCTCCAGGCGAACTCCGGACGGCTGGTCCTGATCGTCGTCACCCTCACCGCCGGCACTACCCTCCTGATGTGGCTCGGCGAGCTCATCACCAAGCGGGGGATCGGCAACGGCATCTCGCTCCTGATCTTCGCGTCGATCCTGTCGACGGCGCCCGCCGGCGTGACCGCCTGGTACAACGGCGGCCCGATGGAGAAGCTCTTCTTCCCGCTGATCGCGCTCGCGATCATCGTCGCGGTCGTCTTCATCCAGGAGGGCCAGCGGCGGATCCCGATCCAGTACGCGAAGCGGATGGTCGGCCGGCGCATGACGGCCGGCGGGTCCACCTACCTGCCCCTGCGCGTGAACATGGCCGGCGTCATCCCGATCATCTTCGCGGCCGCGGTGATGGCCTTCCCGCCGACGATCGGCCAGTACTTCCCGCAGACTCAGGGCTTCGTCAACCGGCACTTCCAGCCGTCGAGCCTGACCTACCTCGGGCTCGAGGCCTTTCTGATCATCGTCTTCACCTACTTCTACACGGCGGTCCAGTTCAACCCGGTCGACCAGGCCGACAACCTGCGCAAGTACGGCGGCTACATCCCCGGGATCCGGCCCGGGCCGCCGACGGCGCAGTACCTCGACCGCGTCCTGACCCGCCTCACCCTGCCGGGCTCGATCTACCTTGCGGCGGTCGCGGTTCTGCCGAGCCTCTTCATTCGTTACGGCGGCTTCTCGCAGGCGACCTCGCGCGCGCTCGGCGGCACCTCGGTGCTGATCGTCGTCGGCGTCGCCCTGGACACGATGCGCCAGATGGAGTCGCAGATGATGATGCGCTCCTACGAGGGCTTCCTCAAGTAGTAGTGGGGCTCGACATCCTCCTCCTGGGTCCGCAGGGGGCGGGCAAGGGGACGCAGGGCAGGCTGATCTCGTCCGAGTACGGCATTCCCCACATCGCCACCGGCGACATCCTGCGGTCGGCGATCGCCGCGGGCACTCCGCTGGGGCGCGACGTGAAGCCGCTCTACGACGCCGGCAGGCTCGTCCCCGACGAGACCATGATCGAGCTGATCCGAGACCGCCTTGCCGGAGACGACACGCGCGTGGGCTTCGTCCTCGACGGCTTCCCGCGGACCGCGGTCCAGGCGGAGGCGCTCGACGCCATGCTCGCGGAGATCGAGCGGCCGCTCACCGTGGTGTTCGAGTTTCAGCTGCCGGAGGAGGTCGCGGTCGAGCGCCTGCTGCGCCGGGCAGACGATGAAGGCCGCGTGGACGACACCCCGGAGGCGATCCGCACGCGGCTGCAGCTGTATCGCGAGCTGACCGAGCCGCTGATCGAGCACTACCGCGCGCGCGGCAACCTCGTCGGCGTGCATGCCGACCGTCCGGTCGGAGACGTCTTCGCAGAGATCCAGCAGGCGCTGGATCGGGTCGCGGTTCGATGATCATCCGCAAGGCCGCGGCCGAGATCGAGCGGATGGCCCGCGCCGGGGCCGTCGTCGCCGACACGCTTGCGCTGATCGGCGAGCGTGCGCGTCCCGGCGTGACGACCGAGGAGCTCGACTCGCTGGCTGACGAGTTCATCCGTTCCCACGGCGGCGTGCCGACGTTCAAGGGTTACCGCGGCTACCCGGCGTCGATCTGCACCTCGCCCAACGATATGGTCGTCCATGGGATCCCGGGCCCGTACGCCCTCGACGAGGGCGACGTCCTCTCGGTGGACGTCGGCGTGACGCTCGACGGCTTCGTTGCCGACTCCGCCTACACCTTCGCGATCGGAGAGATCTCGGCGGACGCGGAGCGGCTGCTTGAGGGCTGTCAGGCGGCGCTCGCCGCCGGGATCGAGCAATGCCGGGTCGGCAACCACCTGTCCGACATCTCGCATGCGATCCAGCGCGAGACCGAGTCGCGGGGCTTTTCGGTCGTCCGCAGCCTGGTCGGTCACGGCGTCGGGCGCTCGATGCACGAGGAGCCGCAGATTCCGAACTTCGGCGAGCCCGGCCGCGGGCCCCTCCTCGCGACCGGCATGACCTTTGCGATCGAGCCGATGATCAACGCCGGCGGGGCGGACGTCGTCCTGCACGAGGACCAGTGGTCGATCTCGACCGCCGACCGCTCGCTCTCGGCCCACTTCGAGCACACGGTCGCGATCACCGAGGAGGGCCCGCAGATCCTGACCGCGGCGACGACGGCGGTGCGGACGTGACCCACGACCCGCGCGTGGACGCGTACGCGGCGCTGCTCGTCGAGGAGTGCGTCGACGTGCAGCCGAACTGGCAGGTGCTGCTCGTCTCGAGCCCGCTGGCGCGGCCGCTGATCGAAGCCGTGACGCGCCGGATCGCCCGGAGAGGTGCCTACGTCTTGCCGCGGCTCAGCCTCAACGGCTCGCTCAACCTTCCATGGCTCCTGGAGGCCCCCGAGGAGTTGCTCTCGGCGCCGCCGCCGATCGACATCCATGCCTATGAGAACGCGGATGGGCTGATCGCGATCGAAGCGCCTGTGAACACGCGCGAGGCTTCCGGAGTTCCCCCCGAGCGCCTGGCTCTGCACCAGGCGGGCCTACGGCCCCACCTGGAGCGCATGTTCACCTACGAGCTGAAATGGGTCGGCTGCCAGTTTCCGACCCCGGCGCTAGCGCAGGACGCCGGAATGTCGGTGGCGGAGTTCGAGGACTTCCTCTACGGAGCCTGTCTTCTCGACTGGGATGCGGAGCGTCGCCGGATGAGCCGGCACGCCACGGCCTTTGAGGGCGCCGACGAGGTGCGCATCGTCGGCGACGGCACCGACCTGACCTTGAGCCTGGCCGGTCGCCCGGCCGAGGTCGACGCGGGCGGCGCCAACATGCCGGGCGGCGAGTTCTTCTTCTCGCCGGTCGAGGACTCCGCCGAGGGCACGATCGCCTTCTGCGAGTACCCCGGGGTCTACGAGGGCCGCGAGGTGAGCGGCATCAGACTGCGGTTCGACGGCGGCCGTGTCGTCGACGCCTCGGCCGACACGAACGAGTCCTACCTAATCGAGGTGCTCGACCGCGACGAGGGAGCGCGACGCCTGGGGGAGCTCGGGATCGGCTGCAATCCCGGAATCACGCGGCACATGAAGAACGTCCTCTTCGACGAAAAGATCGACGGGACCGTGCACCTGGCCCTCGGGAACGGGCTTCCCGAGGTCGGCGGAAAGAACGTCAGCCAGATCCACTGGGACATCGTCAAGGACCTGCGGAAAGGTGGCCGGATCGAGCTCGACGGCAGGATGGTTCAGGAGAGCGGGCTCTGGCTTGCTTAGGGTGTTTGCTACCATGCACACCCGCGGCGGAAGCCGTGTTTTTCTGTGTCCCAACCGCGCCCGGAGCGCGGTTTCTGCGAGGTAGATAGCGAATGAAGGTCAGAGCATCCGTCAAGCCCATGTGCGAGCGGTGCCGCGTGATCAAGCGGCATGGCAAGACCATGGTCATTTGCACCAACCCGCGACACAAGCAAAGGCAGGGCTAGTGGCACGCATCGCCGGAGTCAATCTCCCCAACCAGAAGCGGCTCGAGGTCGGCCTGACGTACATCTACGGGATCGGCCAGTCCACCGCGCGAAAGATCTGCGCCGATACCGGGCTGTCCCCTGACGAGAAGGTCAAGGACCTCACCGACGAGGAGGTCACGAAGCTGCGCGAGTACATCGACTCGAACCTCCAGGTCGAGGGCGACCTTCGCCGCGAGCGCACGCAGGCGATCAAGCGGCTTCAGGAGATCGGCGCCTACCGGGGCGTGCGCCACCGCCGTGGCCTGCCTGTCAACGGCCAGCGGACGAAGACGAACGCGCGCACCCGGAAAGGCCCGAAGAAGACCGTCGGCCGGGGCAAGAGGGCGGCGACCAAGACCTAATGGTTGCGACCACCTCCCGCGACCCGCGCACACCCCAGGGCGCTGCAACGCTCCGCCTCGCGGCGTCCTCAGTCGCGCCCGTAGCCTCCGGCTACGAACGCTCCCTGCGTCCTTGCGACGCGGGCGTTTCGCGGCTGGGGCGCACTCGGGCCACGGGAGGTGGTCGCTGATGGCACCCCCACGTCGACAGGCGACCCGAGGTCGCGCCCGCCGCCGCGCGCGCAAGAACATCGCGATCGGCCAGGCGCACATCAAGACCTCTTTCAACAACACGATCGTCTCCCTCACCGACAACGAGGGGAACGTGATCGCCTGGGAGTCGGCCGGATCGGCCGGCTTCAAGGGCTCGCGCAAGTCCACACCGTTCGCCGCCCAGGTGACCGCCGACGCCTGCGCGCGGAAGGGGATGGAGCACGGGCTCCAGAAGGTCGAGGTCTTCGTCAAGGGCCCGGGCTCGGGCCGCGAGACCGCGATCCGCTCGCTCCAGGCCGCGGGGCTCGAGATCCTCGGCGTCAAGGACGTCACCCCGCAGGCCCACAACGGCGTGCGGCCGAAGAAGAGGCGGAGGGTCTAGTGGCCAGGGACCGCTCGCCGAAGTGCAAGCAGTGCCGCCGGGAGGGGATGAAGCTCTTCCTCAAGGGCGAGCGCTGCCTGACCGAGAAGTGCGCGATCGAGCGTCGCGCCTACCCGCCGGGCGAGCACGGCCGGGGCCGGATCAAGCAGTCCGAGTACCTGCTCCAGCTCCGGGAGAAGCAGAAGGCGCGCCGCTACTACGGTCTGCTCGAAAAGCAGTTCCGCACCTACTACGCAAAAGCCGCCAAGGGCTCCGGGATCACGGGCGAGGAGTTGCTCCGGATGCTCGAGACGCGCCTCGACAACGTCGTCTACCGGCTCGGCTTCGCAGCCTCGCGCGCACAGGCGCGCCAGCTTGTCCGACACGGCCACTTCCAGGTGAACGGGCGTCGCGTCAACATTCCGAGCTACCAGGTGCGCCCCGACGACATCGTCATGCTCCGCCCGGGCAGCCCCGCCGAGCAGGTCGTCCGCGACGCGACCGACCTTACCGCCTCGGTGACGCCGTGGCTCCAGGCCGACCACGACGGGCTCAGCGGCAAGGTGCTGAAGTGGCCCGAGCGCGAGGAGATCGACACGCCCGTCCAGGAATCGCTGATCGTCGAGCTTTACTCCAAGTAACTCGCAAGGAAAGGAACGAATGGCAACTCGCACCAGCTTGATGGAATTCCAGATCCCGCGGATCGTCCACGAACAGGTCGACGACAACCGCGGCGTCTTCGTGATCGAGCCGCTCGACCGCGGCTTCGGCTACACGTTCGGCAACTCGCTGCGCCGCGTGCTGCTCTCGTCGCTCGAGGGCGCCGCCGTCACCTCGGTGAAGCTCGAGGGCGTCGCGCACGAGTTCACGACGCTGCCCGGCGTCCGCGAGGACGTGACCGACATCCTGCTCAACTTCAAGAACCTGATCTGTCGTCTGCACGGCGAGTCGCCCGAGATCGAGGTGCGCCTCTCGAAGAGGGGCGCCGGCCCGGTCAAGGCGTCGGACATCGAGGCACCGGCCGAACTTGAGATCCTCAACCCGGACCTGGAGCTCGCCAATCTCTCCGACAAGGGCAAGCTCGAGGTGACGCTGACGATCGGCCGCGGCCGGGGCTACGTGCCCGCCGAGCTGAACCGGGGGCCCGAGTACACGATCGGCGTGATTCCGATCGACTCGATCTTCTCGCCGGTGCGGCGTGTGTCGTACGACGTCGAGGCGGCCCGCGTCGGGCAGCGGACGGACTACGACAAGCTGCGGATCGACGTCACCACCGACGGCTCCCTCGACCCGCGCGAGTCGATCGGCCAGGCGGCCGAGATCCTGATCCGCCAGCTCGCGATTTTTACCGACCTCGACCGGATCGAGGGCCTCGGCGAGGCAGGGGCGGCGGCCGAGGCGCAGGCCGAGCCGGCGCTCGCCCATGGAATGGAGAACTTCCCGATCGAGGAGCTCGAGCTCGGCGTCCGCTCCTACAACTGCCTCAAGCGGGTCGGGATCGAGACGATCGGAGACCTCGTCACCAAGACTGAGACCGAGCTGGCTGCGATCCCGAACTTCGGCAAGAAGTCGATCGAGGAGGTCAAGGAGACGCTCGGCACGCACGGGCTCAACCTCCGCGGCGAGGAAGGTCCCACAGGGTGAGGCACCGGCGCTCGGGGAGGAAGCTGGGCCGCGACGCCTCGCACCGCAAGGCGCTGTACGCGAACCTCACGAGCGCGCTGATCGAGCACGGCCGGATCAAGACGACGGCCGCGAAGGCGAAGGAGGTCCGGCCGATCGCGGAGCAGATGATCACGCTCGGGCGCCGCGGCGGCGTCCACGCCCGGCGCCAGGCCCTCGCCTACCTGCGCTCGCAAGACGTGGTGCACCTGCTCTTCAGCGACGTCGGGCCGCGCTTCGCCGACCGCGACGGCGGCTATTCACGGATCGTGCGGATCGGCCCGCGCCAGGGAGACGCGGCCGAGATGGTCTACCTCGAGCTCATGGACTTCGTGCCCGAGGCGGCCGCTCCGCCGGCGCCGCGCCCTGCGCGCGAGGAAGAGCCGGTCCAGGCCGAGGCTCCCGCTTCCTAGAGACCGGCGAGACTTCAGCCGCTGGCGCCGAGGGCGGCGCTCACTCCGGCGATCACCAGGCCGGCCAGCGTCACGTACGCGAGTGAGCCGACGAAGCTCGTCCTGAAGAACCGCCAGCGGAGCCAGGCGAGCGCGATCAGCTCGAAGCCGACCACGATCGCGGCAAAGAGGATGGCGACGCGGTAGTGCGGGATCAGGAAGGGCAGCGTGTGCAGGATGCCTCCGATGAACGTGCCCACGCCCGTGATCGCACCGCGCACGGCCGGGTTTCCTCGGCCGGTCAGCTCGCCGGTGTCCGAGAGGCCCTCCGAGTACGCCATGCTGATCCCGGCCGCGATCGCGGTCGCCGTTCCCGCGATGAAGGCGACGTGCGGGCGGTGGGTATAGAGGGCCACCGAAAAGATGGGAGCGATCGTCGAAAGGGAGCCGTCGATCAGGCCGGTGAGAGCCGGCTGGACCCGCTGGAGCAGGAAGGTGCGGTCCGTCATGAGTAGAGTATACCAACCAAAGCGCAAGTCACTAGAACATAAGGCATGCCTTACAAACATGGTCAGGGACTCCTGACGTGCGGCTGAGGCTAACGCTCGAGTACGACGGCACCGGCTTCCGCGGCTGGGCGGCGCAGCCGGGGCTACGGACGGTCGAGGGGACGCTGCGCGAAGCCCTCGAGCGCGTTTTCCCCGGGTGGTCCCTGCTCGCGGTCGCGGGGCGAACTGACACCGGCGTGCACGCCCTCGGTCAGGTCGCGTCGGTCGAGGTCGAGGGCGGACCGCCGCCGGAGCGTGTCCGGCATGCGCTCAACTCCGAGCTGCCCGACGATGTCGCGGTGAGCGGCGCCGCGGAGGCCGCGCCCGATTTCCACGCGCGCCGCTCGGCTCTCGCCCGCAGCTATTGCTACCGCATCTACCGGCGCGACACCCGCTCGCCCTTCGAGACGCGCCGATCGTGGTGGTATCCGCAGCCTCTCGACGAGGAGCGGCTCGGAGAGGCGGCCGGGCTCCTCCTCGGCGAGCACGACTTCCGCGCCTTCACACCCGCCGAGACACAGCACCGGGTCTTCACGCGGACGGTCGAGTCGGCCGTGTGGCACCGCCGAGGCGACGCGCTCGAACTGGAGATCACCGCGGACTCGTTTTTGCGCCACATGGTCCGAACCCTGGTTGGAACCATGCTCGAGCGCCCGCCCGACGAGCTCGCGCGCCTGCTGGAAGGTCGCCCACGAGCGGACGCAGGAACGACCGCGCCGCCCTGGGGGCTGTACCTCGTCTGGGTGCGCTACTAGAAACGGAACGAGCGGGCGCGGCTGAGGAAGAAACCGTGGCCGCCACGGTTCGTACAGCGCAAGCCATTCATAGGCGATTTGCAGGTAAATCCGGGAACGACCAGGAGGCGCACCGGCCGGATCGTAGGCCCTCGGTAGGATCGGCTCAATGGCTGCACCGGCGCTGAAGGACGTCCAGACGCGGCTCGACGATCTGCGCGAGACCGTCAACCATCACCTCTACCTCTACCACGTCCTCGACGAACCGGAGATCTCCGACGCCGAGTTCGACCGGCTCTTCGACGAGCTGAAGGCGCTCGAGGACGAGTACCCCGACCTGATCACCCCGGACTCGCCGACGCAACGGGTCGGGGCGCCGCCGAGCGAGCGCTTCAAGAAGGTCGAGCACATCACCCCGATGGGCTCGCTGGAAAAGGTCTCCGACGACGAGGGCCTGTTCAAGTGGGCCGAGGACGTCCGCAAGCGGCTCGACTCGGACGAGCCGGCCGCCTACGTGATCGAGCCGAAGATCGACGGGCTCGCGATCAACCTCACGTACGAGAACGGCCGCCTTACGCGCGGCGCGACGCGAGGCGACGGCGTCCAGGGCGAGGACCTGACGGTCAACCTGCGGACCATCCCTTCGATCCCGCTGAAGATGCGTGGCGACGACCTGCCGCCGCTCGCCGAGGTCCGGGGCGAGGCATACATGCCGATCACCGGCTTCCGCGAGCTGAACGCGCGTATCGCCGAGCTCGGGCAGAAGCTCGCTCCGAACCCGCGCAATGCCGCCGCCGGTTCGCTCCGCCAGAAGGACTCGTCGATCACGGCGTCACGCCCGCTCGCCGTCTGGGTGTACGGGCTCGGCGCGGCGGAGGGCCTGCAGCTCGGCTCCCAGTGCGAGACGCTGGAGTGGCTGCGAGAGCACGGCTTCCGCGCGAACCCGTTCGCCGAGCGGCTCGAGTCGATCGAGGAGGTGGCGAAGCGCTGCGCGGAGTGGGAGAAGCGGCGCACCGAGCTCGACTACGAGATCGACGGGATCGTGATCAAGGTTGACTCGCTCGAGCAGCAGGCGATCCTCGGCGCGCTTCATCAGCGGCCGCGCTGGGCGCGCGCATTCAAGTGGGCGCCGATGACGGCACAGACCAGGCTGAACAAGATCGCGATCCGCGTCGGCCGCACCGGCGCGCTCAACCCCTGGGCGATGCTGGAGCCGGTCCAGGTCGGCGGCGTCACCGTGTCCAGGGCGACGCTCCACAACGAGGAGGACATCAACCGCAAGGACATCCGCGAGGGCGACGACGTGATCGTCCAGCGCGCCGGCGACGTGATCCCGCAGATCGTCGGGCCGGCCGGCGCGCACCGGCCGGGCACGAAGCGGTTCAGGATGCCGAAGAAGTGCCCGCTTTGCGGGACAAACGTCGTCAAGCCCGAGGGCGAGGTGATGCACCGCTGCCCCAACCGCGCCTGCCCCTCGCGTGGGCTCGAGACCCTCAACAACTGGGTAATGGCCGCGGCCGACATCGACGGCGTCGGCGAGCAGCTCGTGCGGCGGCTCTGGGACCTCGAGCTCGTCCGGTCCCTGCCCGACCTCTACCGGCTGAGCAAGGAGCAGCTGCTCGAGTTGGACGGCTTCCAGGAGAAGAGCGCGTCGAACGTGATCGCCGCAATCGAAGCGTCACGGGAGAATGTTTCGTTCAGCCGCGTCCTCTTCGGGCTGAACATCCCGGACGTCGGCTGGGTCACGGCCCAGAACCTCGTTCGCCACTTCGGCGCGATCGACGGGCTCGCCGCCGCCTCCCAGGAGGACATCCAGGAGGTCGAGGGGATCGGCCCCGACCGCGCCGAGTCGATCGCGGAGTGGTTCGCCGACGAGGACAACCTGCGGCTGGTCGGGGAGCTGAAAGGAGTCGGGCTGCAGTTCGAGGCCGGCGCGGACGAGCGGCCGGTCGAAGGGCCGCTGACGAGCTCGACGTACGTGATCACGGGCACGCTCGAAGGCTTCAGCCGCGACGCCGCGCGCCAAGAGTTGGAGGCAAAGGGCGCGAAGGTGGCCGACTCCGTCTCGAAGAAGACGACGGGCGTGATCGCCGGCGAAAGCCCGGGCTCGAAGCTGGCGAAGGCCGAGCAGCTCGGCGTGCCTGTTCTGGACGAGAAGGCGCTGAAGAAGCTACTGCGCGGCTAGCGCCGTCGCGAAGCGGTCCTGGGCGCGGCGGGCCCAGAACGAAGACACCGGATTTCCGTTCTGGAGCACGGAGAAGACGTACCGGCGGCGGACGAAGCCCGAGAGCGCGGAGGCCTCCCAGGTCGTGCCGGTCTTCGCCCGGACGTTGCCGCGGGCGGGCGGGCGGCGCATCCGGTCGGAGAGCGTGCCGCTGATCCCGGCAACCGGCAGCGCGGCGAACAGCACAGGCCGGACGTCCGGGTTCGTCCAGGCCGCGCGCAGGAGGGCCGCGAGGGAGCGCGCGGTGAGGCGGTCGAGCAAGGAGAGCCCGGAGCCGTCGACGATCCTCACGCCTTCGAGCGGCACCCCGGCCTCGTCGAGGACGCCTCGCACGTACGCGGCACCCGCGGGGCTCGTGCCCGCGGGCCCGTTGATCGCCCCGAGCTGCTTGAGCAGCAGCTCCGCGGTGAAGTTGTCGCTCGCGCGGTCCATGTAGCGGACGATCTCCGCCAGCGGCGGCGAGTCCACTGCGGCCAAGGGCACCTCGTCGCCGTGCTGGACGCCGATTCCCGCGCCCGCCACCGCCACGCCGGCCCGGCGAAGCGCGTCCCGGAACCCGAGCGCCGCCGACAGCACAGGGTTGCGCGAGATGCGGCCGCGGTAGCTCGCGCGATCGACGGTCAGCGCCGAGAGCGGGGGAGACTCGTTGATGTAGTAGGACCCCCGCCAGCCTGCGACCGTGCGGCGGGAATCGAAGAACGACTCGTCGCCGAAGACCGCGCCGGTCACGCGCACGATTCCCGTGGCGCGCACCTCGCGAGCCAGCACCCCGAGATCGGCGCTCGAGAGCGTCGGATCGCCGTGGCCGACCAGCAGAAGGCTTCCCTGCCAGACGGCGCCGTTCCGCTCGCCGCGGCCGACGACGTCGGTCTCGATCCGGTACGCGGAGCCGAGCCCGACCAGCGCCGCGTAGGTGACGGCGAGCTTCTCGTTCGACGCGGGGGCGAGGGACAGCCGCTCGTGCTCCGAGAACAGCGTCTCGCCGGTCTGGAGATCGAAGGCGAGCGCGCCGGTCCGCGCCTGCGAGACGTGCGGCACGGCAAGCGCCCTGGCGAGCCGTTTCGCGAGCGGTGAGGTGCCGGCCCCGGCGGGTGCTGCGAGAAGCAGCGCGACGAGGACGGCGAGCGGCAGGCGGCGCCGGGCCATTCGCGGAATTCTTCGGTCGAAGGACCCACCCGTCAAGCCGTAGGCCGGGCCGGGTGCCGGGATAGGCCGTGCGGCCCTTGTGGCAGACGGAGCCGCGGCTCGATAATCCACCGGAGGCGCATCTGTGGCACCTGACGCTATCCCTGCCCTGATCGAGCAGATCGACGAGCTGCTCGCTTCTGCCTCCCCAGAGGAGCCGGACGTCCTTGCCCACATCGAGCGGACCCTGACAGACGGCTACGCGCACGCGCTCTCGCTCGAGGCGAAGCGGCTGCGGCTCGAGCGGCGGATGTCGGAGCTGGCCGGCGAGCTCCACGAGGGGAACCAGGAGCTGAAGGCCAGAGAGCTCGGACAGCTCTCACGCCAGTTGACGCAGAACGGAGCCGAGCTCGACCGGCTTCGCGGGACGCTCTCCCAGCTGCGCGAGCGCGCCACCGCGGTTCGCGCCTCCGCGTAGATTCGTTAGACCAGGCCGCTTCGCACGGCGAAGACCGCGGCCTGGATGCGGTTCTCGATCTGGAGCTTCATCAGGATGTTGGAGATGTGGTTCTTGACCGTCTTCGGGCTGATGTGAAGCTCCGCGGCGATCATCGCGTTGTCGTTGCCGTTCGCGATCAGCTTCAGGACGTCGATCTCGCGCTCGGAGAGTTCGCTCCGGATCGTCTCAGCGGCCTCCGGCGAGGCGGTCGTCGCCCGCACCTGCTGAAGCACCTTTCCCGCGATCGCCGGCGAGACGAGCGACTCGCCGACGGCGGCCGCCTGGATCCCGCGGATCAGCTCGTCGACCGAGGCGTCCTTCAGCAGGTAGCCACAGGCGCCGGCAAGGATCGCGTCGAGCACGTCGTCGTCCTGGTCGGAGATTGTCAGCACGAGCACGCGCGTGAGCGGGGCGATCGACGCGATCTGCTTGATCGCCTCGACTCCCGACATCCCCGGCATGTGCAGGTCCATGACGACGACCTCGGGGGCGAGTTCTCGCACGAGGCGGACGGCGGCATCGCCGGCCCCGGCCTCGCCCGCGATCTGGACGCCTCGCTCTTCGAGCAGGTTGCGGAGGCCGGTCCGGAACAGATCGTGGTCGTCCACGAGCAGAACGTGGACGCTTGTGGCGGCTTCCTGGCCTGTCGTGGCGATCTCGGTCAGACGCCCCCCTTTGTTCGGCCGCAGCGAGGGGAGTCTACCGAACTAGTGCAGCGTGATCGTGACGGTTCGCCGGCCCCAGCCCGCGGCCTGGGCGGGCGTCGGGAGCCAGAGATCGATCGAGGCGCCCTGGACGGCGGAGCCGGTGTCCGCCGCGACGCCTTCGCCGTAGCCGGGAATGGTCATGCGCGTGCCCAGGGGGATCACGCCCGGATCGACGGCGACCACGCCCCAGCCGACAGGAGTACCCGTGGCGGTGCGGCCCGCGAGGGAATAGCCGGTTGCGACGACGGTCAGCGTTCTGCCGGTGGCCGGGCCTGGCCCGCCGTTGTCGCGCGCCGCCGCGGCGGCCGCGAGCTGCTGCGCGCGGGTCTCGACCGCCTGCGCCCGCCGCTGTAACGCGGAGATGGCGGACGCATTCAGCCTCCGCTGCGCCGAGAGGCCGGCCAGGTAGGAGGCGCGCTGCGCCCGGGACTGCTCGATCGCGAGAGTCGAGCGCTCCGCTTCGGCTGCCAGCCTTCGAAGCTCGCTCTCGCGGGCGGCTAGAGCCCGCGTGACCGCCTTCAGCTGCTTTCGTGCGCTTCGCGTCTGGAGGATCACCTGGCGGTCCTGCTCGGCGATCCGGTCGAGCGAGTCGAGGCTGCTGAGCGCGTCGTCGACCGAGGCCGCGCCGAGGAAGACGGCGACCGGATCGGTGTCTCCCTGCTCGTAGAGCTCTTGAAGCCTTCGCGAGAGTGCGAGCTGGGCGGCCTCGAGTGAACGCCGGGCGACCCCGAGCCGGTGCTGGGCGACTTCCCGCTCGGCACGCACCTCGGAGGTCCGGATCCGCAGGGCAACGAGGCGGGCCTGCTCCCGAGCCTGGCGCGAGTCGAGCGCATACAGGTCGAGCAGGGCGCTGCGCGATTTCGCGGCGAGCTCCGTGTCCAGCTGTGTGAGCTGCGAGGCCCGGGCCTGCATCGTCGAAGCCGAGTCGGCCGCGACCCGCGCCGGCGCGAGCCCGCAGAGGATCAGCAGGGCGCCGGCAAGGATCGGCCAGGCTCGCGGTGTGCGCGTCTCCCCCGGCACGACGCGGCACCGTAGCAGACGAGCTTGTACCGGCCGGACCTTCGGGTGACCGAATGTCAATTCCGGCGCGGAAATCCATTTGCGGCCGTCCGACTTCGCTGTTAGGGTGCCCTGCTTGTGACGTACCGGCCCCTCGCAGGAGGGCGCCTGTCGAGCAGCCCAGCCCCCCTAAGCTCGACCAGACGTAAGGCGCCGGCAATAGTCATCGCGTTGGCAGCGGTCTTCGCGCTGGCTGCCGTTCCCGCGTTCGCGGATCCCACAATCGCGTCGAAACAGGCGGAGGCGCAGAGCGTCCTGGAGCAGATCCACCAGCTCGACTCCAGCCTCGAGCGGGCCGTCGAGGCGTACAACCTCGCGAACGTGAAGCTCGCCGGGATCCAGGACGATCTGGCGGCGAACACTCACAACCTCACCGTCGCGAAGCGGAGCCTGAAGAACGCCCAGCGGGAGCTCTCCGCCCGGCTGGTCGACCTCTACACCTCCGACAGCCAGGACTCGGGGCTTGCCGTCCTGCTCGGGTCGTCGAGCCTCGACGACATGCTCAGCCGGATGGACGCCGTCGACCGGGTCTCCGATCAGGACAGGGTCGTCCTGCGCCAGGTCGTCCAGTTCCGCAAGGAGGTTCAGCGCCGGCAACGGGCGCTCCAGAAGGCGCACGCCGAGCAGAGGCAGGTGGTCTCCGAGCGAGCGGCCGCGCGGGCGTCGATCCAGGGCCAGCTCGGCCAGCGGCAGGCATTGCTGAGCTCGATCAAGGGTGAGATCGCGCAACTCCAGGAGCAGGAGCGGCAGCGGCAGGCGGAGCTCCAGCGCCAGCTCCAGGACCGCCTGGCCGCCCAGCAGCAGGCCGCGAGCCAGCAGGCGCTTGCGGCCACCGTCTCGCCGTCGCCGACTCCGACGCCGATTCCGCCCGCCCCACCTCCCACGCACGGCGGGGTCGTGGGGATTGCGATGAGCTACCTGGGCACGCCGTACGTCTGGGGCGGGGCGTCTCCGTCGGGCTTCGACTGTTCCGGCTTCGTGATGTACGTCTTCGCGCAGGTGGGCGTCTCGCTGCCCCACAACGCCGCCGCTCAGTACGGATACGGCACGCCGGTCTCACGCGGCTCGCTCCAGCCGGGCGACCTCGTGTTCTTCGATGGGCTAGGCCACGTCGGGATCTACGTCGGCGGGAACAGCTTTATCCACGCTCCACACACCGGCGACGTGGTGAAGATCTCCAGCCTGAGCGGCTGGTACTCGTCGACGTACGTCGGCGCTCGACGGCTGTAATCGGCGCCATCCACGCGGTCGCGCGCTTCGGCGACGTCAGCTCGCGTAGAGCCGCTCGATCTCGGTCGCGAAGTGCTCCTGGCAGGCCCGGCGCTTGAGCTTCAGCGTCGGGGTCACCTCGCCCTCCTCGGCGGTGAACTCGCGCGGAAGGATCGCGAAGCGCTTGATCTGCTCGAAGCGTGAGAGCGGCGCGTTGACGCCGTCCACGATCTCCTGCATCCGCGTCTCCAGCTCCTCGGCGGGCACGCCCTTCGCCTGCTCCGGGTCGACGGTGATCAGCGCGGCCACGTAGGGCCGCCGGTCGCCGACGACCAGCGCTTGCGAGACGAGAGGCGCCGTCTTGAGCGCGTTCTCGAGGTTCTGCGGCGCGACGTTCTTGCCGCCCGCGGTGACGAGGATGTCCTTCTTCCGGTCGGTGACGTGGATGAAGCCGTCTGCGTCGATCTCACCGACGTCCCCGGAGCGCAGCCAGCCGTCGGCGCCGAGCACCTCCCGCGTCGCCTCCTCGTCCTTGTAGTAGCCGGCGAAGACCGTCGGGCTGCGGATCAGGAGCTCGCCGTCAGCGTCCGTGCGCACCTCGAACCCAGGCAGGGCGGGCCCGACGGTGCCGAAGCGGAAGCGGTGCGGCCGGTTGACCGACGCGGCGGTCGTGCATTCCGTCAGGCCCCATCCCTCGATGATCAGGATGTCGAGGGCGTGGAAGAACTCGCCGATCTCGGGGGCCAGGGGTGCGCCGCCGGAGACGCCGAGACGGAGCCGCCCGCCCAGGCGCTTCTTCACCTTGCCGTACACGAGGCGGTCGGCCAGCCGGTGGCGCAGAGCGAGTGACGGTGGGAGCGGCTCGCCGCGCCGGCGGAGCTCGCCCGCGCGGCGGCCGACGGCGAGCGCCCAGTCGACGAGCCGGCGGCGGGCTCCCGTGGTTTGCTCGAAATGCACCAGCAGGGCGGTGTGCACCTTCTCGTAGAGGCGCGGCACGCTCGGCAGCAGCGTCGGCCGGACGGCGGGCAGCGTCTCGGCGACGCGCAGCGGGTCCGGGCAGAACGCGACCGTGTAGCCGACGTGGGCACCCAGCAGGTGCATCAGGCGCCCGAAGTTGTGCGCGAGCGGTAGGTAGAGGAGCATCACGTCGTCCTCGAAGGCGAAGCCCTCGACGTGGTCGACGCACGCGGCCATCTCGTAGTAGTTGCGGTGCCGGATCATGCAGGCCTTGGGCGGCCCGGTCGTCCCCGAGGTGTAGATGAACGTGAAGAGGTCTTCCTCGTCGACGGCGCTCTCCGCCGCCGCAAGCGCGCCCGGATGGTCGGCGGCGAACGAGCGCCCGCGCGCGCGCAGGTCGTCGAGGTCGGCGACCGAGATCACGTGTGGGAGCCGGAGATCGGCCACCTTTCCTCGCTGCTCGTCGTCCTCGACCAGCACTCCGACCGCGTCCGAGTGCTCGAGCACGTAGCGGCAGTCGGCCGCGGAGCTGTTCGCATAGATCGCCGCGCCGACGGCCCCGATCAGCGCGAGCGCGTAGTCGAACAGCGCCCATTCGACGGTCGTCTGCGCGAGGATCCCGACCGCGTCACCCTTGCGGACGCCGAGCGCGAGCAGTCCGTTGGCAAGCTCGTCCACGGCCCGGCCGGCCTCTTTCCAGCCGACCTCGCGCCAGCCGTCGGGCCCTTCGACCAGGTAGGCCGGAGTCGTGCGCTCCGCGGCGACCGCGTCGCGCCAGAGCCGGCCGATCGTACGCTCTCCCGCCGTGCTCCCGGCCGCGCGCGGCGGCGCCGATGCCGTCGTCTCGCTCAGGCCCTCAGCTTAGAGGCATGTCGATAGGAGGGCAGCATGGTTCTGCATCCCAGACGGTGCGTTGGACGGCCCCGCCGGCAGAAGCCGGCACGGCCTCTTTGGTCGGCGTCGCAAGCGAGCGCCTTGTGGGGAGGAGGGAGCCGAGTGGCGGCGAACCTCCCGGGTCCCACTAGACTTTGTCCAGCGGCCCCATGCGCACTATCTGGAACGGATCCCTCAGTTTCGGCCTGGTCACGATCCCGGTCGGGCTGGCGCCTGCGACGACCCCAAAGGCTCGCGCCTCGGACGTCTCCTTCCGCACGCTCCACCGCGAGTGCGGGACCCCGATCAAGCAGAAGCGCTGGTGCCCGGTGCACGACCGCGAGGTACCGCAGGAGGAGCTCGTCAAGGGCTGGGAGGTCTCGAAGGGCCAGTTCGTGATCGTCGAGGAGGCCGACCTCGAGGCAATCGCGCAGCACGACACCTCGCGCGCGATCGACATCTCGCGCTTCGTCCCACTCGACCAGGTCGATCCCCTGTTCTTCGACCGCACCTACTACCTCGCGCCGGCGAGCGCGCCCGCCCAGCGCCGGCCCTACGTGCTCCTGCTCGACGCGATGAAGGAGACCGGCATGGGTGCGGTCGGGCGGATGGTGATCCGCGGGAACGAGAGCTTCTGCCTGATCCGCCCGAAGGGCGACGCGCTCGTCCTCGAGACGCTCTTCCTCGCCGAGGACGTTCGCTCGCAGGCCGAGATCGACGAGGCGGTCGAGGAGACCGAGGTGCAGGAAAGCGAGCTCGATCTCGCGCGGCAGCTGATCGACGGGCTCGTCGGTGACTTCGAGCCGACCGAGTTCCAGAGCGTGTACCGGCGCGACCTCCGCGAGCTGCTGGAGGCGAAGCTGAAGGGCGAGGAGATCGCAGAGCCGGAGCCGGTGCCCGAGGCGCCGGTGGTCGACCTGATGGAGGCCCTGAAGCGCAGCGTCGCGGCGACCAAGCAGGGCTCCGGCGACGGCGCCAAGCCCGCCGCACGCAAGAAGGCGGCGCCGAAGAAGCGCGCCGCAGCGCGCAAGTAGCGTTCCCCCTAGTGCGCCTGCGGGACGGCGCCGAGCGCCTCGAGCTGCGCCTGGAAGAGCGTCTTGTCGATCTTGCCCTGGTAGATCGGGATCCCTTCCTCGACGCAGACGCGGATCACCTCGGTCCGGTCGATTCCGAGCTCCTTCGACAACTCTTCAGGCGTCAGGTGGTTCGCCATCTTGCTCCTTCCCGGTTTTGCCCAGCAAAAAGCCCGTCTGCGCTCCGGCGCGGACGGGCTAGCCGACTACTCCTCTTCGGTGTGCGGCAGGAATCAGGGGTCCTGCCTCCCCGAACTGTTCATCGTCTCCAAGAATAATCGGCTCCGGTGACGGATGCAAAGATCGAGCTTCCGGGCTTCGAGGAGCGCTTCGCCGAGGGGCTTCGGTACCTCGTCGCGGGTGAGGGCGAGCCGCTCGTGTTGGTGCACGGGCTCGGCGGGGCGGCCTCGAACTGGATCGCTCTGGCGCCGCTGCTCCTGCCCGGCCGGCGCCTGCTCGTGCCCGAGCTGCCCGGACACGGCGGGTCGCGGCCGCTGCCCGGCAAGCCCGCCCTGGACGCGTACGCCGAGAACCTCGGCCTGCTCGTCGACCGAGAGGCCGCCGCCCCGGCGAACCTCGTCGGGCACTCCTTCGGCGGGGCGGTCGCGCTGAGGCTCGCGATCCGGCGGCCCGAGCTCCTGGGCGCGCTCGTGCTGGTCGCGGCGGCGGGCATCTCCTCGAGCCGGAGCCGCGCGCGCTACGCGCTGACGGTCACCGGTCTCGTGCAGCCTGGGAAGCGGATCGCGCCGCACCGCCGCGTGGTTGCGCGCTCGGCGCTGCTGCGCACGCTCGTCTTCGGGCGCTGGGGCGCGGCCGACCCGCCCGCCTTTCGGCCCGAGGTTGCGGAGGCGTTCCTCTCCGGTCCGGCCCGACACACCGACACGAGCAGCGCCGGCACTGCCCTCGTCCGGGACGACCCCCGGCAGGACCTCGATCGCGTTCGCTGTCCCTGCCTCGTCCTCTGGGGCGCGCGCGACACCCAGCTCCCCGTCGGCGACGCCTTCGAGTACGCCCGTCGCCTGCGCGCGCCGCTGCGGATGATCGCGGACTGCGGCCATCTCCCGATCGGCGAGCGCCCCGATGCGTGCGCGGACGCGATTCGCGAGTTCCTGGCGGGAAGCCGCTAATCTGTCCGGGCTCGGGGTGTGGCGCAGCCTGGTAGCGCGCTCCGTTCGGGTCGGAGAGGTCCCCAGTTCAAATCTGGGCACCCCGATTCGTCGCGGGGGAACCCCTGGTTCCCCCGCGTGCCCCCTCCTCGCTGGCGGCGGTGGCGCTCAGGGTTTGAGGAGCCGCCGCTTCTGATCTTGCTTCCGACGGGTGACCCCAGAGCCGCCGTGGCTGAGCCGGGCCGAGCCCGGCTCAGCGGCGGGCGCGAAACAACGCTCGCCTCCGGATGAGAGGACGCGCGCCTGGGCCAGCGTTCGGGAATGTCCCTTGACGCCACCCGTGCTAGTCCCCTCCGCTTGGAACCAGCTGGGTGCGGTACATCTCCACAGATGACCGACCGCGCCAAGGCGCACTAGCGCGCCGGACACACGCACGACCTTGACGAAGCAATCGTCGCGCGCGTTCACGCCAGCTTCGCCCGCCAGGGGGCGACGGCGACTCTCGGCGCCGACCTCGCCGCCGTTGCCGCCGGTCACGTTGCCGTCACCGCCGGTCACGTCGCCGTCACCCGAGGATGGTCTTATGCATTCGCGGCCGACTTCCACTCCCGGAGCCGCTGCGCGATGAGCTGGGCCCGCTCCTCCTCGCTCCCGCCGTCCAGCACCTGGAGGTCTGAGGGGACGGCTCGAAGGTAGACGCCGGCGGTTCGGGCATTCAGCCCGGGGTCGCGGTCCGAACGTGTCGTCCAGTACCCGGTGGCGCGGTCGGCGGTCTCCACCCTGATCTCGCCCGTGCCCTCGAGCTGCGGGGCATTCGGGTCTCGAGGGCGCTCGCCCTTCCAGAAGTAGAAGATGCCGGCCGGATCCCTGCGCTCCTTCGCAGCCTCGCTCCAGTAGCGGGCCGACAGGGTGCCGTCCTCCTGCCAGGCCCGGCCGGTCACGTTCAGCCCACCGTCGCGGTCCCGCGAGATGTGCAGGAGGCTCACCGCCGACGGTTCTTCCTCGCTCCGCATCGTGAGCGAGAGCTGCCACCACAGCCCCTCGACGGGTCCGCGGCGACCCTCGGTCTCGATCGCCTTCCGGAGCTTCTGGTTGATCGCGCGAACCTCCGCCGGGCTCGTGGCCGGGTCGTAGCGGACGGAGGTCAGCCCGAGCAGGTCACTCGGCAGCTTCGACCCGTGCGCGTGGAGGATGAACGTGCGCCGAATGCCGAGCGCGCCGCCGAATAGCCCGGCCTCGAATACCAC
>DASXQY010000092.1:0-10832 GCA_036506915.1 Gaiellaceae bacterium
GTCGAAGGCCACAGGCGTGGGGGAGAGCTTCTGTTCGTCGAGGGCCAGGGCTCGCTCTCGCACCCCGCCTACTCCGGTGTCACCCTCGGCCTGATCCACGGCGCCGCTCCGCACGCGTTCGTCCTCTGCCACCGAGCGGGCGCGACGGAGGTCGAGGGCTACCCGGGCCACCCGCTCCCGAGCCTCGGAGAGCTGGTCGAGCTGCACGAGCGGATCGCCCTGCCCCTGCGGCCGGCCCGGGTCGCCTGCCTGGCTCTGAACACCGCCGGCCTCGCCGACGGAGAAGCGCGGCGGGCGATCGTCGGGGCGGCAGAGGAAACCGGTCTTCCGGCCGACGATCCCGTCCGCTTCGGCGCCGGCACGCTGCTCGACGCCGCCCTCGGTGCGGTTGGGGCTCAAGCCTTGGCCGTCCCGGCCGATCACTAGGGTCGAGGAGCCGCTGCACGTTTGCCGAAGAACGTGCGAATCTAACGATGGGTCGACACACAGGAGGCGGTAGGTGACGAGGTTCTCGGGTCTGTTTGGATGCGTTTTCGCCGCGCTGGCGCTTGCCGGAGCGGCGCAGGGAGGGCTCGCGGTGGGGATCACGGAGGACGCCGGCAAGAGCACTGACGGGGGCGCCTCCTTCTTCGCCACCATGGCCGACGTCGGACTCACCGTGAACCGCGTCTCGGTCAGCTGGGATCCGACGCGGCCCGACGAGATTCCGGGCCAGGCGGAGATCGAGTCGTGGCTGCCGCAGGCCCAGACGGCAGGCGTGCGGATCATGTTCGCCGTCTCGCCGGCACGCGCGCGCGATCTCACCTCCTCTCCCTCGGCTCCGGCGCAGTTCGCCGACTTCCTCCAGCGGGTCGCGCGGACGTTCCCGCAAGTGAAGGACTTCGTGATCGGCAACGAGCCGAACCAGCCCAAATTCTGGCAGCCCCAGTTCGACTCGGCCGGGAGGCCGCTCTCGGCCGCTGCATACGAGCCCGTGCTCGCGAAGGCCTACGACGCGCTCAAGGCGGTCGATCCGACCATCAACGTGATCGGGGTAGGCCTCTCGCCTCGTGGCAACGACAACCCGTATGCGCGCGACAACATCTCGCGCTCGCCCATTCGCTTCCTGCACGAGCTGGGCGCCGCCTACCGGGCGAGCGGCCGTACGAAGCCGTTGATGGACGAGCTCGCCTACCACCCGTACCCGAGCTCGAGCAAGGACGCGCTCTCGAAGGGGTACGTCTGGCCGAATGCCGGCGTCACCAATCTCGACCGGATCAAGCAGGCGGTCTGGGACGCGTTCCACGGAACGGCCCAGACGCCGTTCGCCGAGACGGGCGTGAAGCGGTTCGGGAAGCCGCTTATGTTCGAGCTCGACGAGGTCGGCTGGCAGGTCGCTATCCCCGCCGGCCTGGCGAGCTTCTACTTCGGCACCGAAAACACACCGGTCACCGACGAGGCGACCCAGGCCTTGATCTACTCCGACCTGATCAAGACCCTCGAGTGCGACCCCTCCGTGCGCTCGCTCAACCTGTTCCACCTGATGGACGAGGCCGACCTCGGCCGCTGGCAGAGCGGGCTCGTGCGGGCCGACGGCTCGCATCGGCCCTCCTACGACGCCGTGAAGCAGACGATCGCGCAGACGAAGGGCACCTGCCAGGACGTCGAGACGGCCTGGGTGCACACCACGAAGGTGGTCCTGCCGTTCGCGGCCTGGGGCAGCCGGCGCGCCTTCCCTCGTAGCAGGAAGCAGTGGAGCTTCCTCGCGGGGGCCGGTGAGGAAGCCATGTTCCGCGCCGGAATCTTCAAGGCTGGGACGAAGAAGAGCGCGATCGCCCGGCGCCTCGCGACGGGCCGTCCGAAACCGGTGGCGACCACCGTCGGCACGATCAAGGCGACCGGCCGCGTCGTCTCCTTCCGGAGGCAGAGGCTGAAACCCGGCCGATACGTGTTCGCGATCCGGCTTGCAGCGACGATGAACCCGCAGCGCGTGACCGTGCTCTTCGGCCCTGCCTTCCGGGTCGGCGCAAAGCGCTGATCACGCTCTGCGGGTGGTGCGGTCACGGCCCAACGTGATGTAGGTGTACACCTACATCACAAGCAGGCGTACACCTCCATCACGACAATCGCCGTCATCTCGGACACGCATCTTCCGCGCGGGGCCCGCCGGCTGCCAGACGCATGCCTGCACGAGCTCGAGCGGGCCCAGCTGATCCTGCACGGCGGCGACTTCGTCGCAGCGAGTGTGCTCGAGGACCTGGCGGCGCTCGCCCCGGTGGAGGCGGTGTACGGGAACATGGACGAGCCGGCGCTGAGAACGGCACTGCCCGAGCAACGGGTGGTCGAAGTCGGGGACGTGCGGATCGGGATGGTGCACATCCCGGGCGCCCGGGAGGGACGGGAGGAGCGGCTCGTCGCCCGTTTCCCCGGATGTCACGCCGTCGTCTACGGCCACACGCACGTGCCTGAGGTGACGCGGCACGGCAACGTCTGGATCCTCAACCCCGGCAGCCCGACCGAGCGGCGGCGGGCGTCCGCACGAGCAATGCTCGTCGTCGAGGTCGAGCCGGGCCGGCTGGAACCACGACTGCTCGAGCTCACTTGACACGAACACGTGTTCGCATTAGCATGGCGAACACATGTTCGCGAAGATTCTCTTGCTCGCAGCGCTGGCCTTGATCGCCTGGGCGGTCGTCGCCCGCGCTTCGGAGGGGGCCGGAGCGGGCCTTCGCTACACGGTGCGCCCCCACGACACGCTCTGGTCGATCTCGGTCGCGCACTACGCGGGCGACCCGCGCGACGGGGTCTGGAAGATCGAGCGCCGCAACCATCTGAGCGGCGCGCTGATCCGCCCGGGCCAGCAGCTCATCCTTCCTTAGATTCAGAGAGGAAGGCCCGCCGTGTAGACCCTCTCGCCCCGAAAATTGCGGCGCTCCGGGTCCCAAGGGAAGAAGATCGCGACCTGCCAGACGAGGCGCTCGCCGGACGGCGGGATCCCGAGCCACTCCGCTTCGTGCGTGCCAGTCACCTCCGCCTGCTCGCAGACGCCCTGCGGCCCGATCACGATGTCCGTCAGCCGGAAGTCGATGTCCGGGAAGGCGCCGAGGAGCCCAACGTAGAAGCGCGTTGCGCCCTGGTGCCCCTCCCAGCGGTGGCCGGTCTGGACGAGCTCGTAAACGCAGTCCTCGGTCAGGGTCGAAATCAACCCGGGAAGGTCGCGGTTCGCCTCGGCGATCGAGTGGCGCTTCCAGAGCTCGCGTATTTCGTCGTGCTCGGCCGGATCGGGGTCACGTCGGATCAGGCTCAGGACGTCGTCCCGGAAGTCGCTCACGGCAGGGGCAACCCTACAATCGGCCCGTGGACCTCGACCTCGTCTTCCTCGGAACCTCCGGCTCGGTGCCGACCGCCCAACGCGCTCCGTCGGCACTGCTCATGCGGCGCGGCGGGGAACGGCTCCTGTTCGACTGCGGGGAGGGAACGCAGCGCCAGCTCTTGCGTTCCTCGGTCGGCCTGATCGAGCTGCGCGAGGTCTTCGTCTCGCACTTCCACGCAGACCACTACCTCGGGTTGCCGGGCATGCTGAAGACGTTCGCGCTGCGCGGCCGCGAGGTCCCGCTTACCGTCTACGGCCCGCCTGGGCTCCGGGAGCTGTTCGGAGCCCTTCGGCGCGTCTTCGGCAAGCTGACCTACGCCCTCGAGCTGGTCGAGCTCCGGCCGGGCGACGTGCTCGAGCGACCCGAGTACAACCTCGTCACCTTCCCGGTCGCCCACGGCGTCCGGTCGCTCGGCTTCGCGCTCGTCGAGCATCCCCGCCCGGGCCGCTTCGACGTCGGCGCGGCAGATGCGCTCGGCGTTCCACCGGGGCCGGAGCGGGGCCTGCTCCAGGTCGGCGAGTCGGTGCAGCTCCTGGACGGCAGCGTCGTGACCCCGGACGAGGTGCTCGGGCCGCCGCGCGCCGGTCGGAAGGTCGTCCTGAGCGGCGACACGGCGCCGGCCCCGCGGGTGCTCGAGGCCGCGCGCGGGGCTGAGGTGCTCGTGCACGAGGCGACCTTCCTCGACGAGGAGCGTGAGCGGGCTCGGGAGACCGCCCACGCGACCGCGTTGGAGGCGGCGGAGATCGCCCGCGAGGCAGAGGTGGGCCTGCTGGCCCTGACGCACCTCTCGAATCGCTACTTCGGCCCCGAGGTGACCCGCGAGGCGCGTACGATCTTCCCCGACACCGTGGTGCCCAAGGACTTCGACGTGATCGACGTGCCGTTCCCCGAGCGGGGCTCGCCGCAGCTCGTCAAGGGCGGCGTCGCGCACGGGCGCGAGGAGCGCGAGCCCGCGCCCGAGCCGGAGGCGGTGCCGTGAGGAGTGGCTCGTGACCGCCCTCGTCCAGGTCGCGCTAGCCGAGAGCGTCGCGGAGGCGGAGGAGCTCCAGTCGATCCTCCAGGCGGCCGGCATCGAGGCCGAGCTCGAGACGGCCGTCGAGCACCACCCGCGCGAGACCGAGGACGCGCCGCAGAAAGTGCTCGTGCCGGAGACGTCGCTCGAGGCCGCCCAGCACGCGATCGAGTCCATGACCGACCCGGATGAGCTCATTTCCGACGCCTGAGCTCGATGAGGTGCGATGGGGAGTGCGTGGCAAGGACGCAGGGAGCGTTCGGTACCTGAAAGGTACGGGCGCGACTGAGGACGCGGCCACGGGCTTTCCAGCGCAGCTCAGCGGCACAGGGGTCGAGCTGAAGTGAGCTCAAAACCAGATTTCGGGGCGCGGGCAGCGACCTACGACGAGCTTCGCCCGGTCGACGATCACTGGCACGAGGTCTACGAAGCGCTCGTGCGCGAGGGCGACCTCGCCGGACGCCGGGTGCTCGACGTCGGCTGTGGCACCGGCCGCTTCGCCGCCGCACTGACCGATCGCTCCAGGGTCTGGGCGGTCGACCCGTCTCCGGAGATGCTCAAGGTCGCTCGCCGCCGGGCGCCGGGCGTCCGCTTCAAGCAGGCCTCGGCGGACGCGCTGCCCTTCAAGGACGCCTGGTTCGAGCGCGCGACGATGTGGCTGGTCGTCCACCTCCTCGACCGGCCCAGCGCCTTTTCGGAGCTTCGCCGGGTGCTCGCACCGGACGGCAACCTGGCAATCGCCACCTTCGACCCGAGCTACTTCGGCGTCTTCTGGTTCCGGGACTACTTCCCGTCTATGGAGGCGATCGACCGGGCTCGCTTCCCCACGACGGACGACCTGGCCGCGGAACTGCCCGAGGCGGGCTTCCGGCCGCCCCGGCTCGTCCGGATCAGCCAACGCGCGACGATGGGCCGCGAGCAGGCCCTGCGCCGCATCCGCGGGCGCCATATCGCCACTTTCGATCTCATCTCCGACGAGGAATACGCCGAGGGGCTCGGGCGCGCTGAGCGCGAGCTTCCGGAGTGGGTCGACTACCGCTCGGAGTGGCTCATCGCCGTCGCCGAGGCATCCGTCCGGTCGGCCGGGTAGAGTCCCGCGCGATCCGAACCCCTTTAACTCGGTCCCGTGAGGCCGGAAAGGAGTCGAAGTGAGTAGGACCAGCTCGAGCGCGCCCTGACCGCGCGCACCTCCTCCGCGAAGGTCGTCCTCGATACCGAGGCGATCGAGCGCACCCTGACGCGAATCGCGCACGAGATCGTCGAGGGGAACCCCGACCTCCGGCACGTCGCTCTCGTCGGCATCCACACGCGCGGCGTCCCGCTCGCCCAGCGCCTGCGCCGCCGGATACACGAGCTCGCGGGTACCGAGGTGGCGCTCGGCCAGCTCGACATCACGTTCCACCGCGACGACGTCCACGTCCGCTCCGGCGAGCCTCCCGCGCATGCCCAGCCACTCGTCCGCTCGACGACGCTCGACTTCCCGCTCGAGGGGATGACCTGCGTCCTCGTCGACGACGTCCTCTACACCGGCCGCACGATCCGCGCGGGGATCGAAGCGCTCTTCTCCTACGGGCGCCCCGCGCGCGTCCAGCTCGCCGTCCTGGCCGACCGCGGCCACCGCGAGCTCCCCATCCGCCCGGACTACGTCGGCAAGAACCTGCCCACCGCCCGCGGCGAGCGCATCCAGGTGGAGCTCGTCGAGGTAGACGAAATCGACCGCGTCCTCCTGATCCCGAAGGAGCACCATGGGTGAGATCCACGTCATGCGGGAGGGCTTCCTCCCGCCGAAACCACCGCCGCGGCGGCACCTGATCTCGGTCGGCGACCTCTCGCGCCCCGACGTCGAGCGGCTGCTCGCCACCGCGCGCAGCTTCTCCCGCGCGCTGGAGCGGGAGGTGAAGAAGCTGCCGACGCTGCGCGGTCACACGGTCGTGAACGTCTTCTACGAGTCCTCGACCCGGACCTCGTCGAGCTTCGAGCTGGCGGCGAAGCGCCTCTCGGCCGACACGATGTCGATCAAGGCCGCGGGCTCCTCCGTCGACAAGGGCGAGTCCCTAAAGGACACGGCGCTCACGCTCGGCGCATACGACCCGGACGTGATCGTGATCCGCCACCCGCAGATCGGGGCGCCACAGCTCGTCGCCCGCGCCACCGAGGCGCACGTCGTCAACGCGGGCGACGGCAAGCACCAGCACCCGACGCAGGCCCTGCTCGACCTGCACACGATCCACGAGGAGCTCGGCCGTCTCGAGGGAGTGCACGTGGCGATCGTCGGCGACGTGCTCCATTCGCGCGTTGCCCGCTCGAACATCCAGGCGCTGACGCTGATGGGCGCGCGCGTGATGCTGGTCGGCCCGCCGCCGCTGATCCCGCGGGGGATCGAGGCGATGGGCTGCGAGGTGTCGCACGAGATCGGCTCGATCGGCGCCGCCGACGTCGTCTACGTCCTACGCATGCAGCGCGAGCGGATGCAGGAGGGAGCGAACTACGTCCCGTCGCTGCGCGAGTACGCCGCGCGCTGGGGCGTGACGCCCGAGCGGCTGCGGCCCGGGCAGAAGGTGATGCACCCCGGGCCGATGAACCGCGGCGTCGAGATCGACCCACGCGTCGCCGACGCGGCCGACGCGCTGATCGAGACGCAGGTGCGCGCTGGGCTCGTCGTCCGGATGGCGGTGCTGTACGACCTGCTCACGACCGGGCCGGTCGGCGTGCGCACGCCTGAGCCCCTGGAGGTGGCGTGATGCTGTGGGTGAAGACGGGGCGGACGCAGGGCGACGACCTGGTTGTGCGCGGCGCGCGCCTCGTGGACCCGGTCGAGGGGATCGACTCGGTCTGCGACGTGCGCGTCGACGGCGGCACGGTCGTCCAGCTCGGGACGAGCCTGGAAGCGAACGGCCACCGGGTGGTCGAGGGCGCCGGCCTCGTGCTCGCGCCGGCCTTCGTCGACCCGCACGTGCACCTGCGCGTGCCTGGGCGCGAGGACGAGGAGACGATCGCTTCCGGCACCGCGGCCGCCGCGGCGGGCGGCTACTGCGCGATCCTGGCGATGCCCAATACCGACCCGGTGGTCGACTCGGCCGCCGTGCTCGGCTCGCTGATCGAGGATGCCCAGGCGGAGGCGGAGGTGCCTGTTGGGTTCCTCGCCGCGATCACCCGCGGGCAGGAGGGCGCCGAGCTGACCGAGATGGCCGAGCTGGCCGAGCAGGGCGCGGCCGGCTTCACCGACGACGGCCGGCCGGTGGTCGCCCCTGGCCTGATGCGGCGGGCGCTCCAGTACCACCGGATCACCGGCCGACGGCTCGCCCTCCACTGCGAGGAGCCGACCCTCTCACGGGACGGGCAGATGCACGAGGGCGCCGTCTCGGCCGAGCTGGGCTTTGCGGGCTACCCGTCGGTGGCGGAGAGCGTCATGGTCGAGCGCGACCTTGCCCTGGCCGCCTTCGAGGAGCAGCCGGTGCACCTGCTGCACCTTTCGGCGCGCGAGTCGGTCGAGGCGCTCTCCCGCGCGCAGGCGGGCGGCCTGCCCGCGACCGGCGAGGTGACGCCCCACCACCTTTGCTTGACCGACGAGGCCGTGAGGACGCTCGACCCGAACGTGAAGATGAACCCGCCCTTGCGCAGCGCGGACGACCACGCTGCGCTAGTTGAGGCGCTCCGCGACGGGACGATCACGGCGGTCGCCACCGATCACGCGCCGCACGCGCGGCACGAGAAGGAGGTCCCGTTCGAGGCGGCTCCGTTCGGGGTGACGGGGCTCGAGACGGCGTTCGCGGCGCTCTACACGAACCTGGTCGAGCCCGGCCTCGTCACGCTCGAGACGCTGCTGGAGCGGATGTCCAGCGGGCCCGCGCGGGCGTACGGGCTCGAGCGGCCGCGGATCGCCGTCGGCGCGCCCGCGAACCTGGTCCTGTTCGACACGGCGGCGACGTGGCGCGTCGAGGAAGGCGGCTTCCGCTCCCGATCGGCCAACTCGTGGCTGCTCGGACAGACCCTCAAGGGCCAGGTCCGCCTGACCGTGGCCGCAGGAAAGGTGGTGCACGAGTCATGAAGGCGATGCTGGTGCTCGAGGACGGGACGGTCTTCCGCGGCGAGTCGGTCGGCGCCGAGGGCTTCGCGTTCGGCGAGGCCGTCTTCACGACCGCGATGACCGGCTACCAGGAGGTGGTCACCGACCCGAGCTACGCGGAGCAGGTCGTCTGCTTCACGGCCCCGATGATCGGCAACTACGGTGTCACGGCCGATCGGTGCGAGTCGAGCCGGCCGCACGCGCGGGCCGTGGTGATGCGCGACGCCCGCGGCCCGGGCTGGACGGACTGGCTGCACGAGCACGGGCTCGTCGCGCTCTCCGGGATCGACACCCGCTCGCTCGTGACCCATCTGCGCGAGGCCGGGGCGATGCGCGCCATCGCTGTCGCCGGCGAGGCCTCGGTCGAGGAGGCGCTGGCAGCTGTGCGGGCACAGCCGCTAATGCAAGGAAGGGCCTTGGTCGGCGGTGTGTCCACGGCGGCTCCGTACGTCTTCAGCGATGTCGGTGTCGCGCGGATCGCGGTCGTCGACTACGGCTGCAAGCGATCGATCCTCCGGCGCCTGGCCTGGGCGGGCGCCGCCGTCACGGTCTACCCGCACGACGCCGACCCGGATGAGCTCGCCCGCTACGACGGCGTCCTCCTGTCGAACGGCCCGGGCGATCCGGGGCCGCTCTCCGCCGAGGTCGAGACCGTTCGCGCGCTGCTCGGCCGCGTCCCGCTGCTCGGCATCTGCCTCGGCCACCAGCTTCTGGCGCTCGCGGCGGGGCACGAGACGTTCAAGCTTCGCTTCGGCCACCGGGGCGCGAACCACCCCGTGCTGGAGAAGCGGTCGAACCGCGTCTACGTGACCAGCCAGAACCACGGCTTCGCGGTCGCGCCGTCGGCGGAGCGCGAGGCGACGCACGTCTCGTTGTACGACGGCACGGTCGAAGGGCTCGATTTGCCCGAGCTCCGCGCCGGCTCGGTCCAGTTCCACCCGGAGGCGAGGCCCGGCCCGCACGACGCGTGGCCGCTTCTAAGCGCGTGGGTCGAAGGGATCAGGCTTGCCGAGGCGGCGTGATCTCCGCTCCGTCTGCCTGATCGGCTCCGGCCCGATCGTGATCGGGCAGGCCTGCGAGTTCGACTATGCGGGCTGCCAGGCGCTGAAGGTGCTGCGGGAGGACGGCTTCCGGACGATCGTCGTCAACTCGAACCCGGCGACGATCATGACCGACCCGGGCTTCGCCGACCGCACATACCTCGAGCCGCTCGACCTCGAGGGGGTCGCGGACGTGCTCGGGCGTGAGCGGCCGGACGCGCTCCTGCCGACGATGGGAGGCCAGACCGCGCTCAACCTCGCGCTCGAGCTTGCGGAGGCGGGAGTGCTCGACGCGCTCGGGGTCGAGCTGATCGGTGCGCCGCCGGAGGTGATCCGCCGCGCCGAGGACCGCGAGCGCTTCCGCGAGACCGTGCGCGCGACGGGCCTGAAGGTGCCCGAGTCGCGGGTCATAACGGCGCTCGCGGAGGTGCCGCGCGATCTCTCGTTCCCGGTCATCCTCCGGCCGGCTTTCACGCTCGGCGGGCACGGCGGCGGCACGGCCCGGTCCTGGAGCGAATTCGAGACCCTGCTGGACCGGGCCCTGCGCGAGAGCCCCGTGCGCCAGGTCCTCGTCGAGGAGAGCCTCCTGGGCTGGGACGAGTTCGAGCTCGAGGTGATCCGCGACCGCCGCGACAACGTGGTCGTCGTCTGCTCGATCGAGAACCTCGATCCGATGGGGGTGCACACGGGCGACTCGGTCACGGTCGCGCCGCAGATGACGCTGTCGGACGAGGCCTACCAGGAGCTGCGGGACGCGGCGGCGGCGGTGATCCGGGCGGTCGGCGTGGAGTGCGGCGGCTCCAACATCCAGTTCGCGCGCGAGCGCGAGAGCGGGGAGGTGCGCGTGATCGAGATGAACCCGCGCGTGTCACGCTCCTCCGCGCTCGCCTCGAAGGCGACCGGCTACCCGATCGCGAAGGTCGCAGCCAAGCTCGCTGTCGGCTACACGCTCGACGAGATCCCAAACGACCTGACCCGGACGACGCCGGCCAGCTTCGAGCCGACCCTCGACTACGTCGTCGTCAAGGTGCCACGCTTCGCCTTCGAGAAGTTCCCGGGCGCCGACACGGCCCTCGGCACGCAGATGAAGTCCGTCGGCGAGGCGATGGGGATCGGGCGCACGTTCACCGAGGCGCTCCTGAAGGCGCTGCGCAGCAGGGAACACGAGCTTTCCACGGCTTCGCCATGGAAAGCTCTAGACGAGCTCCCGGACGGGCTCCATCCGTGGTTCCGCGCGGAGATCGAGCGTCTTCGCCTCCCCTCCCTCAACATCGACGACCTCGTCGCGGACGATTGGCTCCGCCTGAAGAGGCTCGGGCTCGCGGACGCTGACATCGCGGCGGCCTGCGGCACGACCGAGG
>DASXQY010000093.1:0-7208 GCA_036506915.1 Gaiellaceae bacterium
GTCGGAGGCGCGCCAGCCGAGCTTGCGCATCGGCGCCGAGATCCCGTAGCCCGGGGTGCCGTTCGGGACGATCAGGTTCGAGATCTCGTCCTGGCCGGTGCGGGCGGTGATCGTCACGCACGCTGTGATGTCGGTCCCCGCGTTGGTGATGAAGATCTTCGAGCCGTTCACCACCCACTGCCCGTCGCGCAGCTCGGCGGTGGTGCGGCTCGCCGCGGCATCCGAGCCGGCGCCGGCCTCGGTCAGCCCGAAGGCGGCCAGCTTCTTCCCCGACGCGAGCTCCGGCAGCCACCGCCGCTTCTGCTCTTCGGTGCCGAACATCAGGATCGGCATCGTCCCGAGCGAGGTGTGGGCGGCCATCGTGATCGCGACCGACGAGTCGATCCGCGTCAGCTCCTCTACCGCGATCGCGTAGGAGACTGTGTCGGCGCCCGCGCCGCCGTACTCCTCCGGGACGGGCATCCCCATCAGCCCGAGCTCGGCCAGCTCCGCGACGAGCTCGTACGGGAACCGGTGCTCGCGGTCGAGCTCCTCGGCGACCGGCGCGACGCGCTTCTCCGCGAACTCGCGAACGGTGGAGCGGACGAGCTCGTGCTCGGGCGAGAGGTCGAAGTTCACGTAAGGCGCGAGGCGAGCTCGACGATCAGCCTGACGCCGTAGCCGGTGCCGCCGCGCTGGGTGAGGTAGTCGCCGCGCGAGCGCTCGAGGAAGGCGGGCCCGGCGATGTCGGCGTGCGCCCACGGCCCCTCGCCGACGAACTCCTTCAGGAACTCAGCGGCCAGCACCGGCGAGGCCTGCCGCAGGTCGGACGAGTTCTTCAGGTCGGCGAAGCTCGAGTCGACGTAGCGGCGATAGCGAGGATGCATCGGCCACGGCCACGCGTGGTCGCCGCTCGCCTCGCCCGCGTCGACGACCTCGGCCCGCCAGAGCTGGTCGTTGGCGAAGACCCCCGCGTACAGGTCGCCGAGGGCGAGCTCCATCGCGCCGGTGAGCGTCGCGAGGTCGAGGATGTGCGTCGCGCCCTCCTGCCGCGCGAACCAGAGCGCGTCGGCGAGCACGAGCCGCCCCTCGGCGTCGGTGTTCGTCACCTCGATCGTCTTGCCGTTCATCGCGGTGATGATGTCGCCGGGGCGGTAGGCGTGGCCGCTGGGCATGTTCTCGCAGGCGGCCGCCACGGTCAGGACGCGCACCGGCAGGCCGAGATCGGCGATCGCGCCGGTCGCCTCGATCACGGCGGCGCCGCCCGCCATGTCGCCCTTCATGTCCTGCATGTGCAAGGACGGCTTGAGCGAGATCCCGCCCGTGTCGAAGGTGATCGCCTTGCCGACGAGGCCGAGCTTGACATCGCGGTTCGCCGGTTCCGGCGGCTCGTACCGCATGACGACGAGACGGGGTGGGTTGTCGCTTCCCTGCGCAACGGCGGCGAGCGCGCCCATGCCGCGGCCCCGGATCTCCTCGGGGCCGAGGGCCTCGGTCTCGACGTGGGCGACCGAGGAGGCGATCTCGGCGGCGCGCGCGGCGAGGCGCTCGGGCGTCGCCTCGTTCGGGGGGCTGTTGACGAGGTCGCGGGCGCGGTTCGTCCATTCGGCGATCCTGGCCGCCCGCTCCGCCGCACCGGTCACCGCCTCGTCGCCACAGAGGACGAGCCGGTCGAGCTTCGGCCTCGAGTTCTCGTGCTGCCAGCGGGCCGGATCGTAGGCGCCGAGCATCGTGCCCTCGACGAGCGCGCGCGCCTGCTCGTCGAGCGGCAGCGGGAGCGAACGGTCCAGCACCCAGGCGACGGTCTGCGCAAAGTCGCCGGACACGCCTGCGACCGCGGCCGCAGCGGTGCGGAGCGCGTCGGCGTCGAGCTCGTCGAGGTTGCCGATCCCGGCCGCGGCGACCCGCTGCGCCCTCACCTGCCCGGTTACGTGGACGACCCGGGCGCTGCCGAGGTCGCTGCGCAGCTCGCCGACCTCGCGGAGCTGGGCGAGCAGGCCGCCGAGGGCCCCGTCCAGCTCGGCCGCTGCGCCCTGGAGGCCGTCGCCGCCGGCCAGCGGGACGGCCAGGACGTCGGCGTCGACCTCCCCGGGAGCGACCGCCTGGACTTCGATACGCATGGCCGCGCGATGCTAGCCGACCGCCCTCCGACGGTGCCCCCCCACGAGGGGCATTCAGGTGCTCCGCCGTCCGGCCGATAGAAAGCCCGTGACTCGCGGCACGTCATTGCGGCGCGTGCGGCCCGAACGCTTCCGGAAGCGCCGGGGCGAGGCGACGGTGGAGGCCCTGACCCTCCGAATCGCGGCGCTCGTCGTCGAGCGCCAGCAGCTTCGCGGCGCGAACGCCGCCGTGGCCGACCTGGAGCGGAACCGCCTCCAGATCGCGCGCGCCCAGTGGGAGCTCGCCCACGCTCTGATCGACCAGCACCTACCGGGCGAGCCCTCCCAAAGCGCGGCGTAGTTCCGGCGCCCGCGTAATCCCTCCTCCCGCGGGTAGGCTCGAGCCATGCGCGCCGAGCTCGACAGGCGGGCGATGGCAGCGCTCTCCGCCGGCCACTTCGCGACGGACTTCGCCAACGGCGCCTTGCCTGCGCTCCTGCCGTTCATGGTCGACCGCTTCGACCTCTCCTACACGCTCGCGGCAGCGGTGATGCTCGCGTCGGCCGCCTCGTCCTCCCTCATCCAGCCGGTCTTCGGCGCATGGTCGGACCGACGGGGCGCGCTCTGGCTCCTCCCGAGCGGGGTTGCGCTGGCCGGAGTCGGGATCGCGCTGGCGGCCGCGGCGCCGGCCTACTGGCTGGTGTTGCTGCTCGTCGTCGTCTCCGGGCTCGGCGTCGCGGCGTACCACCCGGAAGGTTCGAAGTTCGCCGCCTACGCGAGCGGCCGGCGCCGGGCGAGCGGGATGAGCCTCTTCTCGCTCGGCGGTAACGTCGGCTACGGCCTCGGGCCGACGGCGACGACGCCGCTCGTGCTCGCCTTCGGCCTGACCGGCGGCCTTCTGCTCGTCGTCCCTTGCCTGGTCGTGGCCGCTCTGCTCCTCGCAGCCGTGCCCTTCCTAGCGGGCTTCGCGCCAGGGCCGGAGACCGCCGCGACCGCGCGCGCCGAGCCGGACCGGCCGGGCGCGCTCGGCCTGTTGCTCGGCGTGATCGCCTTCCGCAGCGTTGCGTGGTTCGGGCTGGTGACGTTCGTGCCCCTCTGGGAGGTCTCGCTCGGCCACTCGAAGGCGCACGGGAGCCACCTGCTCTCGCTGATGCTGCTCGCGGGCGGGCTGGGGACGCTTGCGGCAGGCCCGATCGCGGACCGGCTCGGACGCCGCCCGGTCCTGATCGTGAGCATGGCGGCGACGGGGCCGCTGATCCTGGTGTACGTCCTCGCGGGCGGAATCGCCGGCGCGTTCGCGCTCGCGCTCGTCGGCGTCTGCGTGATCGGCACCTTCGGCGTGACGATGGTGATGAGCCAGGAGTACCTGCCGCGCCGGATCGGGATGGCCTCGGGCCTCTCGATCGGGCTGTCGATCGGCCTCGGCGGCGTGGCCGCGGTCGGCCTCGGCGCGATCGCCGACTCGATCGACCTGCGGAGCGCGATGTACGCGGCCGCCGCCGCGCCGCTCGCCGGGCTCGTGTTCGCGGCGCTCCTCCCCTCGACCCGCGCCCGCCGCCGCCTCGCGGCCGAGCCCGTGATGTAGGCTCCGCGGCCGCATGCCGCCAGAGAGCCCGAGAGAGTTCTTCGAGACACTCGAGTCGCGGATCGACTCCGCCAAAGCGGGCGGCCTGACGGCTACTTACCGTTTCGAGATCGAAGGCGCTGGCACCTGGACGGTCGACGTCGACGACGGCAAGGTCTCGGTCAGCGAGAACGGCGCCGAGGCCGACACCACGATCACCACCTCGTCGGAGACGTTCATGAAGATCGCCAGGGGGGAGCAGAACCCGACCGCCGCGTACATGTCGGGCAAGCTCAAGGTGAAGGGCGACATGGGCCAGGCGATGAAGCTCCAGAAGCTCTTCTAGGCGCTGACAAACGCGAGCCCTGGACGTCTAGAACCGGCGTGAGGTCGATCGCGGTTGCGCTCGCTGTGCTCGCCCTCGGCGGCGGGGCGTCGGCCGTCGACTACGAACCCTTCACCGGCGACATCTACGCCGTTTCCTCGACGGGCGGCCCCAGGCGCGCCCTGACGAGCGCACCGGAGCAGGAGTACCAGCCGGCCCTCTCCCCGAACGGCCGCCGGATCGCCTACATCCGGGGTGACGGGGACGCCGCTCAGGTCTGGCTGATGAATGCCGACGGCAGCGGCGAGCGGCAGCTGACGCGAAGCGAAGGCGAGAAGGCACGGCCGCTCTGGTCGCCCGACGGCCGCCGCCTCGTCTTCATGGTCTGGAACAGGAGCCTCTGCGATCCGCTCGTCCTGTGGTGTCCCTTCACGGACGTCTGGAGCGTGAACGCGGAGGGCTCGAACGAGCGCAAGCTGTTCGGCAGGGCGCTTCAGCCGGCCTGGTCGCCCGACGGGCGGCGGCTGCTCTTCCAGGAGTTCCGGGTCTACGCACCGCACGTCACCGGGAGCGCGCTCGACGTCGCCCGCGCCGACGGGTCGCACGTGAGGCGGCTCTCGCGGGCCCTCGCTGAGGAGGCCCAGCGCTCCCCGCCGGCGTGGGCGCCAGGCGGGAAGCAGATCGTGTTCGGCACCACGACGGCGAGCATGGAGCACCGCGCGACCATCGTCCGCGAGGACGGCAGGCGGCTGCGCCGGCTCGGAGCGGCGCGCTACCCGGGCTGGGCGCCGAACGGGAAGTCGATGGTGCTCGAGCGCGACACCGGAGTCTGGGTCGTCCCGCTGGCGGGGGGCCGTTCCCGGCGCATCGGGCCGTGGGCGGACGGATTCGGCGGGAGCTGTCCCACCTGGTCTCCTGCGGGCAAGAGGATCGCCTACCTCACGAGCGCGGTCCTCTCGGTGGTACGCCCCGACGGGCGCGGGCGCAAGCAGCTCGCGAGCGCGGCTCTCTGCACCCTGCACCTCTTCCCGTCGCCGCCGGCCTGGTCTCGCGACGGCCGCCGGATCTACTTCGCCGGGTAGCTATTCGCTGGAGTGAGGAAGTTTTCTTACGGAAACTTTCTCTTTTCCTTGCGTCTGTGTCACCCGCCCGTAACAATCGAGTCGTAGCTTCGGGTTCCCCCGATGAACGGAGCCCCGATGTTCTCCTCCAACTCCATCCGTTTGTCCCTGCTGCTGGCGGTTGCCCTCGCCGCGACGGCCGTTCTGGCAGGAAGCGCCGGCGGCGCGCGCCACGCAACCGCGGCGACGAACGCCGTTACGAGCGGCTACAGCACGAACAACGGTTTCCCCGCGTACTCGCCCGACGGCACCCAGATCGCGTTCACCAGCGCCCGTGAAGGGCGGAATCACGAGCACATCTTCGTCATGAACGCCGACGGCTCGCACGTCCGCCGCGTCACGAGCGGCAAGACGCGCGACTTCTTGCCGGCCTGGTCGCTGGACGGGAAGAAGATCGCGTTCACCGGCGTGAACGGCGACTCGACCTACATCGACGTCGTCAACGCGACCGGAGGCGGCCGCACCCGCCTGACGAGGAGCGGTTCCGACTACACGCCTGACTGGTCGCCCGATGGCTCGAAGCTCGCCTTCGTGAGCGAGCGCGACCTGCACTCTCAGATCTACGTCATGAACGCCGACGGCTCGGGCCAGACGCGAGTGACGGTGGACGGCGAGGAGGACGGCGAGCCCGACTGGTCGCCGGACGGTTCGAAGATCGCCTACGTCGGCGGCGGCGAGGACGAGGGCTTCATCGACGTGATCGGCGCCGACGGCAGCGGCAAGAAGCAGCTCACGTTCGCCGGCTCCGAGTGGGCGCCCGATTGGTCGCCGGACGGCCAGAAGATCGCCTTCGAGGTGGACGGAGACTTCGAGGGTTGGCTCTACGTGATGAACGCCGACGGCAGCCAGGTCACCCGCTTGACCCGCGGGTCGGCCGGGGATTCGTTCCCGAACTGGGCCCCGGACGGCAGCAGGCTCGCGTTCATGAGCGATCGCGACGGCCACACCGGGTACGACATCTACTCGATCAAGGCGTCCGGCGGCGGTGACCGCCGGTTGACTTATGGCACGTGCACGATCGTCGGCACCGCGCGGGCCGACGTGCTCCGCGGGACGTCCGGCCACGACGTCATCTGCGGCTTCGGCGGCAACGACCGCCTGTTCGGGCGCGGCGGTGCGGACGTCCTGGTGGGCGGGGCCGGCAACGATCGCCTCGACGGCGGCCCGGGGGCCGACGAGATGGAAGGCGACGCCGGAAACGACGTCCTCCTCGCGCGCGACCTGGCCCGGGACCGGATCTCCGGCGACGGCGGCAGGGATCGTGCCCACGTCGACCGACGCCTCGATGTGGTCAAGACGGTCGAGCGCCTGTTCTGAACCTGAGGAGAGGGGCCTGCGACGGCCGAGGCGCGGCGGCATCCACCGCCGCGCCTGGCTGATCACTCTTCTAGTTCGACGAGGACGGTGCCGCCCGCGACGCGGTCGCCCTCGCTCACGTGGACGGAGCGGACGACGGCCTCGTAGGGCGAGACGACGGGAGTCTCCATCTTCATCGCCTCCAGCACGATCAGCGGCTGCCGCGGCCTGACCGCGTCGCCCTCGCCGACGAGGACGCGGATGACGGTGCCCGGCATCGGAGCCGTGAGGCTGCTCTGCTCCGCAGCGCCCTGGGCGGCGGACTCGCGCCCAGTCGCGTCCGGGTCGGGCGGCGCGGCCGGAGCGGGGGAGGCCAGGTTGAGGCGGAAGCCCCCGACCCAGGGTCCGCCGGGAAGGCGCAGGGGCGGGGCCGAGAGCGGGGGGTACTCGGTCAGGAACGCGGTCGTGGTCCGGCCGGCGGCCAGCGCGGGGTGCGAGACGAGCCAGCGCAGGAACGGGAGGTTGGTGACGACGCCCTCGACGTCGGTCTCCTCGAGTGCGGCCCGCAGCCGGTCGAGCGCCTCGTCCCGGCTCTCGCCGTGCGCGATCAGCTTCGCGATCAGGGGGTCGTAGGCGGTCCCCACCTCGTCGCCCTCCTCAACGCCCGCGTCGACTCGGATTCCCTGGGGGAGCCGCAGCCGCCCGACCCGCCCGGCCTGGGGCAGGAACGTTCGGGGGTCCTCCGCGTACAGCCGCACCTCGACCGCGTGCCCCTTCAGCGAAGACCGTGGTAGGCGAAGCGGCTCGCCCGCTGCGATCCGGAG
>DASXQY010000094.1:0-2970 GCA_036506915.1 Gaiellaceae bacterium
GAGAGGGCGAGCGCGTCGGTCTGCACCGGCCGCGGCGAGCCGAGGATCATGTTGCGCGCCCACGGAAGGATCCCCTGCGCCACCTCGAAGCCGGAGTTGCGCTTGCCGACGATGAAGACGCTGCGGCCGGCGTACCGCTCCGGGGCGGCCGTGTCGACGTAGTGCGCCGCTTGCTCGAGCCCGGGAACCGGCGCGCGCCAGGGCTCCGTGACGCCGAGCGCGAAGACGACCGCGCGGCAGCGGTACTCGCCGTCGCTCGTGACCACGACTGTCCGGTCGCCCTCGCGTCTGGTCGACTCCCAGGTGCAGCCGTAGCGAACCTCGAGCCCCGCTCGCGCGGCGAAGGCCGCGATCCCAGCCTCCATCTCCGCCCGCGAAGGGAGGTCGAACGCGCGGTCCATCAGGCTCGGGACGAGGGCCTTGAGCTCCGGCTCGTCGGCCAGGAGGCTGTTGTGGTCGTACCACTCGTACTCGCGCGTCGTCCGCTCGACCGGGGCATCCGGCTTCGTCCAGGTGATCAGCCGCTGGAAGATCGGGAACCGCCGGAACATCCCCGCCGGCGCGTCGTCTCGCGAGAGGACGGCGTGGGGGACGCCGAAGCGCCGCAGCCAGTAGCTGGTCTGGAGGCCCCCGGGACCGCTCCCCACGACGACGACGTCGTAGTCGCCGGGTGGAAACGGCCGCTCTACGGCCGCCACTCGATCGTGCTCCGCAGGCGGCGAGCCTCGGTCCGGAGCAGCCGGAGCATGAACTGCGGGCGTTCCAGCAGGAGCTTCTCCAGCTCCGCCGCGGGAATGACGAGGCAGCGGAGAAGCGTGGCCGCGACGACGTCCGCGCTCGGCGTGTCGCCCGTCAGCGCGGAAATCTCGCCGAAGAACTCGCCCCGGCCGAGCCGTTGGCGCTCTTCGCCGCCGATCTCCACCGACGCCTCGCCCTCGAGGATCACGTAGAAGTTGCCGCCGCTCAGCCCGCGCCGGAGAACGCGCTCCCCCGCCGCGAAGACGTCCTCCTGGTGCGAGTGGGCGATCGCCTCGACCTGTGAGGGGGTCAGGTCGGCGAACAGGGCGAGCTGGCCGAGGCTTTCGGCGACATCCACGGGAGACTTCTAACGTACGGAGGAGCCCGGTGCAGGCTCGGGGAGCTCGAGCCAGACGTCGGCGCCGCCGTCGACGTTCGCGGCGTGCGCCCGGCCGTCGTGGGCGCGGGCGATCACGTCGATGATGGCAAGGCCGAGCCCTGCGCCTCCGCCCGAGCGTGCCTGGTCGGCCCGTGTGAACGGCTCGAAGGCGTGCGCGATGAACCCCTGTGGGAAGCCCGGGCCTTCGTCACGGACGTGCAGCTCGACGTGCCCGTCCCGCCGCTCGGCCCGAATGCTGATCCGGCCGCGACCGTGGCGGAGCGCGTTCTCGACCAGGTTTCCCAGCGCCTGCTCGGCCCGCCTGCGGTCGGCCGAGAGCTCGAGCCCGTCTTCCACCCGAACCTCGAGCGGCCGGTCGGCCGCGGAGGCGCGGCGCTCGTACCGCTGCCGGACGCCCGCGAGCAGCTCGCCCGCGGCCAGGCGCTCCTGCCGGACCGGCAGCTCGCCGCCTTCGGCCCTAGCCAGCACCAACAGGTCCTCCGCGAGCTGGGAGAGGCGCTCCGTCTCCTCCGCCGCCGATCGAAGGGCGTCCTCCAGCTCCTCGGCCGTTCGCTCGCGGCGGAGCGCCAGCTCGAGCTCGATACGCAGGGCGGCGAGCGGGGTTCGCAGCTCGTGGCTTGCATCCGAGACGAAGCGGCGCTCGCGCGCCAAGGCGGACTCCAGGCGGCCGAGCATGCCGTTCAGCGTCTGCGCGAGCCGGTGGATCTCGTCCCGCGCGGGCGGAAGCGGGAGCCGGCGTCCCGGCTCCGCCGCGGAGACGGACTCCGCCTCGCGCCGCATCGACTCGACAGCACGCAACGCGGCGGCGGCAAGCCCGTAGCCGGCGACCGAGGCGAGCAGGAGCGCGACGGGGCCGCCGACCAGGAGGGCGAGCAGCAAGCTGCTCAAGGCATCCCCGCGGTTCTCCAGCGACGCGCCCACGACGACCACGACCCGTCCGCGCGGCGTCGCGACCGGCGTTGCAAGCAGCCGTGCGGGCTCGTCGGAGCCCGGGACCCCGCGACTCCTGATCTCGAGACGCGTCCGTGTCGCCCGGGAGAGCTCGGCTGCGTCGAGCAGCGGGTGTCCGAGGCCGCGCGTCGAGTCGACGACGGAACCGCTCGGTTCGAGGACCTGGGCAAGACCCTCGCCGCGCGCGGCGAGTCGTGAGTCGCCCTGCCGCACGAGCGTCGCGATGTCGTCGGCGCGCTGGCGAAGGCTCTGGTCGATCGTTCGGTCGAGGGCGGAGCCGACGCGGAGGTAGAGGAACAGGCCCGTCGCCGCCAGGACGGCCGCCATCGCGACCGCGAAGGCGAGGGTGAGGCGGAGGCGAATGGGCATTGCCGCGAAGCGACCCACGGTCAGCCTCCGCCGTCCGCGCGCAGGCGGTACCCGCTCCCGCGCACGGTCTCGATGGAGTCGAGCCCGAAGGGGCGGTCGATCTTCTCCCTCAGGTAGCGGACGTAGACGTCCACGATGTTGGAGCGGTTCTCGTAAGCGCGGTCCCAGGCGTGCTCGAGCAGCTCGAACCGCGTGAGCACCTCACCGGCGCGGCGCATGAAGATCTCGAGCATGGCGAACTCCTTCGTCGAGAGCTCGACCTCGACCTCGCCCCGCCACGCTTGCCGGGTCGCCGGATCGAGCCGGAGCGACCCCGCTTCGAGCACGGCGGGCCGCTCCGGAACTCCGCGCCGCGTGAGCGCCCGTAGCCGCGCGAGCAGCTCGGCGAACGAGAACGGCTTGGTCAGGTAGTCGTCCGCCCCGCCGTCGAGCCCTTGAACCCGGTCCTCGACGCCGTCCCGCGCGGTGAGCATGACGATCGGCGACCAGACGCCGCTTTCCCGCAGCTCCCG
>DASXQY010000095.1:0-6926 GCA_036506915.1 Gaiellaceae bacterium
GCGGCGAGGTCGATCCGGGGGCCGTAGTTCGAGTAGTAGGCGAGCTGGTCGCGCGCGCCCACGTGGACCTGCCAGCGCAGGGGCACGTCGGCCGGCGCGGCGCCGATCGCGTTCGCGGTCGCGGAGACCATCTCGACGCCCGGGACGCCGCCCGGCACCATCAGCAGCCCGCGCAGGTCGTAGCCGGCAAGCGAGTCGCTGCCCGGGGACGCAGTGGCGAATCCTTCCGGGCCGGGCGTGACGCGGCCGACGCCTGCGAGCGTCCGTCCGCCGAGGGACAGCTCGACACGGTCGACCCGCACGTGCTCGTTGCCGGCCGCGGCGAAGACCGCCACGCCCTGTGAACGGCAGTACGAGACCGCGTCGGTGAAAAGGAGGTAGTCCTCGGCCGTGGACGGGTCGGCCGGATCCATGTAGCCGACGATCGACATGTTCACGATGTCGACGCGGTGGGCGGTGCAGGCGTCAAGGAGGCCGGAGAGGATCCAGCTCGTAAGCCCGCCGAAGCCGGCGGCGAGCACCTTGTAGGAGCCGATGCGCACGCCCGGGGCCGCGCCGTTCGACGCGAACCCGTTGGCGGCGCCGGCGATGCGGCTGGCGACCCAGGTGCCGTGGCCTTCCTTGTCGCCGCTCGAGCAGTCGCGCAGGCCGTATGCGCTCACAACCTGTGCGCCGTACTGGCGGACAAGCAAATCGCACGGGATGAAGTTGCCCCCGAGCGAGGGGTCGACGCTGTCCTTGAGCTCGCGGTGGGCATCTTCCACGCCGGTGTCGAGGACGGCGACCCGGACCGAGGCGTCACCGGTGGTCGTCGCCCAGGCGGCCGGCACGTTCATCCGGTTGTCGTCCCACTGGAGGATTCCTTCGGGGTTGGTGACGCCGAAGAACGAGTCGAGCTCGTGCCACGGGTCGGGGACGGGCTCGGTGTCCGCGGAGCCGAGCTCGGCCCCGAGCGTCGAGTCCTCGAACGAGGCGACGACCCTGCGGTCGGCGTCGAGGCGCGAGGCGAAGCCGGGTGAGCGCGAGACAGCAGCGAGCGCGTGGATCGCGCTCAGATCGGTGACCACGACCCCGCCCGCCGACGTGACCGCCACGCGCATCTGCGCCGGGGTCGTGCCCGGCGCGAACCGGACCAGGCGGATCCCGAACGGGTTGCCCGCCGAGGCAGATCCCGCGAGCGCGAGCGCTGCGACGAGCGCCGCAAGGAGAAAGCCGGGCCGCTTCACCGCTTGAACTCTCGGCTTTGCGGCGGATTGGCTACATCACCCGTTCTAGGAAGCCGAAGGGCCGCCCGGAGGCGGCCCTTCGCATGGCTCCCACGCCCAGCTAGATCAGTGCTACGGGGTAGCCAGGTAGATGTCCTCCTCAACCGTTCCGCCAAGACCACGCGTATCGGCCCAGACGAGGTACGGGTTGCCCTTCGCGTCGGTCGACACCCACATGTAGTCCCCGAGGAAGCCGGCCTGGATCGGGTTGTTCGCCACCACCAGGTTCGGCATCGACGAAGTCGTGATGCGGGTATGACCGACTGTCGGCGAGGCCGTAGCCGGGTTGCTAACCGTCGCCATCGTGATGTCGTTGCAGCCGGTCGTCTCGCAGCTGCCGTACGAGCGGTCGTAGTAGCCGACATAGAGCGTCTTGCCGTCTGGTGCGACGGCGCCCCACGGCTGCCACTGGGCGCTCCCGGCCGGCGTGAGCTGCCTGATCGCACTCCACGTCGCTCCACCGTTCGTGGAGTAGGAGTAGTAGACGTCGGTGTCACACGGCGGGGTGGCGGTCGCTGCGGGCCCGAGCGGGTGGCAGTTCGCACCGAGATGCCGTGCATCCGAGAAGACGTGGAAGAGCCGGCCGGTCGAGTCGATCGAGATCGAGCCGTACGTCTCGTCCTGCACCCGGTAGCCGTTCGGCGGCAGGCACTGCCGGCCGGCCGGACAGCCGGTGGACGCAACCGGCCCGATCGGCTGGATGCCGATGTCGTCGGTGATCTTCACCGGAGACGACCAGTTGGCCTGCACCGAGCAGTCCTTGTTCGCCGGGCACTTCACGATCATGTGCTGGTTGACCCCCAGCGTCGGCGTGTTCCCGTTGAAGAAGGACACGTAGATCGTCCCGTCGGGACCGACGATCGGGTCCGAGCCCTGATCCTGGTCGCACGCGTTCGGGTTCGCCTCACCGCTGAAGACGGTGCACGCGGCCGCGTTCGCGCCGCTGATCTCGATCCCCGGCGACCAGGTGGCGCCGCCGTCGGTCGACTGGCCGAAGTAGATGGGACTGTGTCCGCCCACTCCGGCTCCGGTGGCGAAGTCGAAGCGGGTCCACGTCGCGTAGACGTTGTCCGCCTTCGGGCTCGATGCAGTCGAGTCGGCGACGATGAACTCCTTGTCGTGGAAGACGTTCGGGTCGTTGTCGCTTGCCACGACGCCGAGCGGCGTGTCGCGGTAGGTCTGGAAGCCGCCCGCCGGGTTCGGCGAGTGATAGAAGGCCCCGCCGATCGGATCGTTCGACTTCGCGACGACGAACGCGCTCGCCGCGGAAGCGATGTCGAAGAGAACGCCGCCGACGTACGCATTCCCCTTCGAGTCGAACGTGGCCGTGGGATCGCTGCAGGCGTCGAAGGTGTGGCCGTCCCCTCCGATGAACTGCCAGAAGGGCGGGAGTTGGTCGCCCCAGGTCTTGCCACCGTCGAACGACCAGTCGTACCCGCAGTGGTTGAACCCGATCCGCGAGTCGTTCTGCCCCGCGATCAGGTTGTTCGGATTCGTCGGGTTCAGGACCACGACTTCCTCGGCCTGCCGTCGAAGCGAGCAGTCCTGGTTGACACGGACGTTGCCGCCACCGACCCCGCCGCCGCCGAACTTGTTCTGGCAGCCCTGCGTGTGGTGGCTCGAGATCGGGTCGCCCGTGGCCGCGCCCTTGGCCTTGGCTGCCCGCTTCTCGAAGAGCCCTGTCGCCTCCATCGCCGCGGCGACGGTGCCGCCCGAGACCGGAGCCTCGAACCGGTTGGGTGCTTCGAGCCCTTCCTCGACCTTAACGGCGTGGTCCAGCACCGCGTTCCCGACGAACTTGCCCGTCGCCTTGCTCGGGTGCAAGGCCGCGCCGGCGGCGCAGATCGCAACAAGCGAGCCGACGAGCAGTAGACGTATCGTGGTCTTCATGCTCCTCCTTCTGTCAGCCGGTTATCGGGGAGCACGGCTGGGGCACGGCCGCCCGTCCACCTTTCAGGCTCCGCGCGCCACGGATGTCACTACCTCTCCCCTGGACATTTTCCGGCGAACGACACTGCCGCCCACCGACTCGCCGGGAGTGTTCCAAAGGAATCCCCCACTTCGCAAGCCGGAACGCGCAGAACCCGCATAAATAGGCGGCGCGCGGCCTTGTCCGGGAGTTGGCATACTCCGGCCATGCGCAAGATCGGGATCGCAGTCGCTGCGGTCGCCGCCGCAGCGCTCGCTCCAGGCATCGCCGGCTTCGGCGCAGGCTCCACCTCCTCGGAGCACCCGTCCCTTCGGCTTTTGAAGGCCGCGCCGGTCACGCTCGCGGGCTCGCACTTCCGGTCCAGCGAGCGCGTCCGCGTCACGGTCACCGTCGTAGGTGCACGAAGCGCGCGAGTGGTGCGCGCCTCCGGCAAGGGCTCGTTCGTCGCCGGTTTCACGACCGGCGCCGGGCGCTGCTCGACCGTCCGAGCAGTCGCGGTCGGCACAGCAGGAAGCCGGGCTGTGCTGAAGTATCTGCCGGCGCCGGGCTGCCTGCCCGTATAGCTCGAGCGAGCTTCGAACGTGAAGGGCCGTCCGGCCGCAGTTAGCGGTCGTGCGGCTTGGCCATCTTCCGGTAGTCGAGCGCCTCGTCAAGCGTGGCTTCGTCGACGCCCGCGTCGCGCGCGACTTCGCGCAGCGATCTTCCCGAGCGAACCGCCTCCTGGACGATCTCGGTCGCCCTGTCGTAGCCGATGTACGGGTTTAGGGCGGTCGCGGCCGAGAGAGTCAGCTCGGCGTACCGCTCGCAGGTCTCCCGGTTGGCCTCGATCCCCTCGATGCACTTCTCGGCGAAGAGCCGGGACGCGCTCGCGAGCAGCTTGACCGAGTCGAGCAGGTTCCGCGCCAGCAGCGGCACGAACACGTTCAGCTCGAAATGGCCCTGCATCCCGCCGACCGCGATCGCCTGGTCGTTGCCGATCACCTGGGCGGCGACCTGCGTCACCACCTCCGGGATCACCGGGTTGACCTTTCCCGGCATGATCGAGCTCCCCTTCTGGAGCTCGGGCAGGGCGAGCTCGGCCAGGCCGGCGCGCGGGCCCGAGCCCATGAAGCGAACGTCGTTCGCGATCTTCGTCAGGGAGACGGCGACCGTCTTGAGCGCACCGGAGATCTCGACGAGCGCGTCTCTCGCCGCCTGCGACTCGAACGGATCGGCTGGCGGCGAGATCTCGAGCCCCGTCTCTTTCTGTAGTCGCGCGCGCACGCGCGAGGCGAACTCCGGATGCGTGTTCAGACCCGTTCCGGTCGCGGTGCCACCCAGCGGGATCTTGCCGAGCCGCGGCAGGGCGTCCTGAACGCGGGCGATCCCCTCGCGCACCTGCGCCGCATAGCCGCCGAACTCCTGGCCGAGGGTAACGGGAACCGCGTCCATCCAGTGTGTCCGTCCCGACTTGACGACATCGTCGAACTCCGTCGCCTTGGCCTGCAACGCGTCGGCGAGGCGCTCGAGCGCGGGGAGCAGATCGGACGTGATCTCCGCGAGCGCGGCCAGGTGCACGGCGGAGGGGAAGACGTCGTTCGACGACTGGCCGAGGTTGACGTCGTCGTTGGGGTGGACGTCGTCCCCGGCAAGGGCGGCGATCACCTCGTTCGCGTTCATGTTCGAGGACGTGCCGGAGCCGGTCTGGAAGACGTCGATCGGAAACTGGTCGTCGAGCTCGCCGGCCGCGATCCGGTCCGCGGCCGCGGCGATCCGGTCCGCCTTGTCGGGATCGAGCAGGCCGAGCTCGGCGTTCACGCGTGCGGCCGCGGCCTTGATCCGGCCGAGCCAGTGCGCCACCGGCGGGGGGATCGGCTCGCCGGAGACGCGAAAGTTTTCTACCGCCTTGCGCGTCTCCGCGCCCCAGAGTTCCCGTTGCGCCTCGGCTCGGGCCACAGGACCGAGTCTAACGACGGGCTTTCAGGCGACGCGCAGGCGGCGGCGCTCGAGCGGCAGGTCGCGGAGACGCCGTCGAAGCGCCTCGCTCAGGTCGGCGGAGACGGCCCAGCCAACGTAGAGGCATCTCGGGCACTCTCCGCCGTCGCGTCGCCCGCCGGTACCGGGCTCGAGCGGCCGAACCGCGCCACAGTGGAGACACTCGATCCGCATGGCCGCCATAGCTCCTGGGATCGGTACCGCAAGGAAGGGCGGCCGTCCCTCGTTCGAGGGAGATCAGTCCGTGGAGTACTTCGGCTGGACCTTCTCGCCGCGGATCTGGGCGATTGCGTTGTTGGCGGCGATCGCGGCCTCGCCCATGCCGATCGTGATCAGCGTGATCTTGGCCGGGTAGCCGGCCACGTCGCCGGCGGCGAACACGCGCGGGAGGCTGGTCTCGCAGGTCATCGGGTCGATCCTGATCTGGCGCTTGCCCTCGAGCTCGAGTCCCCAGTCGGCGATCGCTCCCAGATGGGAGTGGAACCCGAGGAGCGTGATCAGCGCCTGGCACGGCACCTGCTCGTGCTCGCCGGTCTTGGTGTTCTCGATCGTGACGGCCTCGATGCTGCCATCGCCGTGGATCTCGCGCACCTCGCACGGCGTCATGATCCGCACCCGCCCTTCGCCCTCGAGCGCCCTGGCCTCGTTCACCGACGACTCGAGCGCACGGAAGTTGTCTCGGCGGTGTACAAGCGCAATCGGCGGGCGCGCCGTGTCCTGCAGCCCGAGTGTCCAGTCGAGGGCCGAGTCGCCGCCGCCGACGATCACGCAGGTGCGGTCGCGGAAGACGTCCTTCTCGCGGACGAAGTAGTGGACGCCCCTGTCCTCCCACTCCTCGATTCCCTCGACTCCGAGCTTGCGCGGCTCGAAGGCGCCGTGGCCGGCGGTGATGATCATGGCGCGAGACAGGTACGGGCCGCCCTTGTCGGTGCCGACCGACAGCAGCTCCTCGCCGTTCTGGCTCAGGCGCTCGAGCGTCTGCACCTCCTCGCCGAGCAGGACCTCGGGGCCGTACTGGAGCCCCTGGTCGGCGCAGAGCTCGATCAGCTTGGTGCCGAGGATCTTCGGGTGTCCGGCGACGTCGTAGACGTGCTTCTCGGGGTAGACGGCCGCCACCTGGCCGCCGAGCTGCTCGAGGCTTTCGATGATCCGGACCGAGGCGTCCCGGTGCCCGGCGTAGTAGGCAGCGGCGAGGCCGGTCGGGCCCGCTCCCAGGATGGTGATGTCGACGACGCCGTTCTCGCTCACGGCGCCGAAATGCTACTCGCGGTTCCGACGGCGGCGTCAGATTCCCGCGTATCGACCGTTCATTTCAGACGGACACGCAGGCAGAGCCCGCGCGTCCTGAAGTCGGCGCCGACAAGCGGCGCCTAGGTCACAGACGTCGCCGTGGAGGCGGGCGTCCGCGTCCCCCACCAGGCCGCGCGCGACAGGAAGCCGGTGAGGCCGAAGACGACGAGCGCGTTGATCCCGTGCAGGATGCCGACCCCGTGCACGGACTCGCTGATCCACGCGAGCACGATCTGCAGCGCCACCAGGAGCGGAACGGCGAGCGACCATAGGACGCGCCTCTTACCGAGCCTGGCCGCCAGGGCCAGCAGCAGGAGAAGGACGGCGCCGAGGAAGATGAGGTAGCCGAAGCCGGTGTGGAAGCCGAAGCCGTGGTCGTAGACCTTCTCGCTGATCAGCTTGTGCTCGTCCGCGCCCTTCTGGTCGCCCAGCTTCTGCGCCGCGTAGAAGCCACCGTACGCCGCCCC
>DASXQY010000096.1:0-10320 GCA_036506915.1 Gaiellaceae bacterium
GCGCCCGCGGGGGACGCGCGAAGAGGCTTGCACTCGCTGCCTTTTATGACTACGCGATCGTCGGACGTCAGTGGGCCCTGAGCGGGCAGGCGCGCGTGCACGGCCTAAGGACCGCGGCGGTTGCCCACGCAAGGATCGCCGCGCGATACGCGAGGAGGGGTGGCGCGTTGCTCCTCGCCGCGAAGAGACTTCTCGGTTAACCCGGACTGTCGTTCGCGATCAGTAGCTCCCGTGGCTTAGGCCGACTTGCCCTCAACGGACCGCCGCCGAGACCGACCTGTGCGGGCTCGGCGCACCCACGTTCAAGGCAACACGAACCCGCTTGAAGTCGTCATGGCTTCGGCGCAGCCGGAGCCGGACTTCAAGCGGCAGTGGGCCGTAAAGGATTCGAACCTTCGACCTTGGGATTAAGAGTGGTTACCCTGGGGCTTCCGTACCCTCGTGGACGATGCTCGCCGCGCATCGTTGAGCGAAATCTAGTCGGGCGTCCTCGGGCGGCCTGGTACGGCGTGGTTGACCTTCTGTTGACCCGTTGCGTTGTCTTGCCCGTCAACGCACCCCAAGTAGCCGTAATCTCATAGAAAGCTGACGTCAACCGGCACGCTGAGACAGAGGAAGCAGTAGCCCCTACGCTCGCTGGCGGCGGATCTTCACGGCGTTGTAGGAGACGCCGAATTGTTCGGCGACCTCGGCCCGCGAGACGCCGTCGATCTCCGTCGCCAGGATCAGCTCTGCCTCGGCCTCGATCAGGGCGTCTGTCGCGACCGCCTACCCGAGCGGTCTCGACGTCCACCGCCACCTGCCCTTGCCGGGCGGACGGGATGAGGGGATCTGCGGAGGCCGCCGATCGCCTGTGCCAGGCCAACAACAACGAGCGCGGCGCCAATGCTGGCCGGGAAGCGACGCGGCGTCGTGCCGCGCCGCTTCCCTCGCGCACTCACGGTGCCTTGATGATCGGGTCAAGCGTCCCGGACAGGGTGATCCGGCCGCTGCCGGCGAAGATGTCGATCAGGCCGGCGTACAACGGATTGAGGGCCGGGTTGCAGCCGCTCAGCGACGGCGCCGTGAGCGCCGACGACAGCGTCACCTCTCCTGTGCTCTCGGAGTAGGGGACGCCGGGAGGATCGGTCGTGAGGGTCCACGAGATCGGGTTGGTCTGCGACCCCAAGGAACAGGTGCCCGAGTAGATCTGGCCCAAGATCGGGGCAGTCGCAGTGAGCGTGACGGTCGCGTAGACACCGCCGCGCAGGTTCGCGGCCCCGCTCGCCGGATCGAGCGAGCCGCTGATCCCCGTCGAGGCGAGCGAGGTCGCCCCGGTGACGTGCAGGCTCGCGACGCCGGCAATGTCCTGCGTCACGTCGAACGGGATATCGGGGAACTGGACGCTCGTCCCCGGGACCGCGACCTGGCCGCCGGCGTCGATCTCGCCCGAGAAGTGCCAGCCGCTCGGGAGTGGCAGCTCAGGGAAGATCCCGACTCGGAACATCCCCCCGGTGACGTCGACGACGAACGGCCCGGGGTTCAAGACGACGTGGGTGACGCAGGTCAGCGAAACCGGCGCTTCGGTCTCGCTTCCCGTCCCGTAGCTGACGTGGACGGTGCCCGGGTGCGCCCTCGTCCCCTTGCAGGGAATCCCCTCGAGATCGTCGAGGCTTCCCAATACGCCGGCGGGGCCGGGCGGACCCTGTGGGCCCGTGTCGCCCTTGGGCCCAGTGGGTCCCTGCGGCCCGGTGTCCCCCTTCGGCCCTTTCTGGTTCCAGCTGAGCGGCGTCTCCAACGACGAGCACCTCTGACCCGCAGACGGATCGATCACGCGCAGGATCCCGCCCTTGTTCGTGTAGCAGCCGTTGATGACGCCGTTGCCGTCGGGAATCGCCGCGTAGGCGGCGCCCGCTGCGAGAACGACCGCCGCGGCGAGCGTGACGATCGCGAGCTTCTTCTTGCGGCTGAGTGTCTTCACTGCTCGCCTCCTATCGCTGTGGTGTGCCGTCGAAGGTGCGGAGAGGCGGCGCCGAACCCGAGAAGGGATCGGGCCTGGCCGGTCTCGCCGGCAAGCTGGACGTGCTTGGTGGCGCGCTCGCTGTCTCCAGCTCAGCCGGCCGTGGGACCCGTGTAGCTCGGCTCCTGCCGTTAGCCCAGGGGATGCGGGCCCCAGTCCGGTTGCTCGTTGGATTGGCCCGCGTCGCCGTGGGTGACCTGGTGGAGCCCGCTGCCGTCGGGCCTGACGGTGTAGACGTTCCGGCCGAGGTCCCCGGAGCCGTTGCCGAAGACGATCTGCTCGCCGTCGGGCGACCAGCGCGGGTCGAAACAACCGCCCGCGTTCGGGTCGGAGTTCGGGCCGCCGCAGCCGTATGCCGGGTGCGCCGGGACCTCTCGCAACCCGGTGCCGTCGAAGTGCACGATCCAGATCGAGCTGTGCACGTCCGGCGTCACGTGACGCGAGAACACGATGTTGTTGCCCTGCGGGGACCAGCCCGCACTGCAGCAGGTGACTCCGGCGGGAGCGATCTGGCGAAGGCCGGTGCCGTTCGTCTTGACGACAAACAGCCCTAGTGAGTCGCCGTTCTCGTCGTACCGGGCGAAGACGAGGCGCTTGCCGTTCGGCGAGTAGGCCATCGGCACGTCGTCGCCGTACGGGTTCGACGTCATCCGGGTCAGGCCCTGTCCGTCCGAGACACGGATCGTGTAGATGCCGTTGCGGGTCGGGTCATTCATCTCGCCAATGAACTCCTCGTCGCTCCAGCTCTCGCAGGCGAGGCGCTTGGCGTCCGGTGACCACACGTAACACGCGGTGGTCAGTTCAGGATCCGGCCCCCGGATCTCGCGGTAGCTGCCGGTGTCGGGATCGATGATCGTCGCGCCGCCGGTGTCCGGGCCCGGGAGGTGGGAGACCGTGCCGCAGGCCGCAATCCGGGTGCCATCCGGCGACCAGTGGGGGCACTCGACGGCGAAGGGAACGACCTGCTGGTCGTGGCTGCCGTCCGGGTTGATCGTGTGGAGCACGGTGTCGTCTAGGTTCGGGTCGTAGCGGGCGAAGAGGAGCTGACCGTTCGAACCAGCCGGATTCGCCGTCGCGGGCCCCGCGATGAGTGCCGGAAGCGCGACCAGACAGGCTAGGAGCGCGAGCCTGATCAGCTTGCGCGCTCGCACCCGCATGGAAAGAAGGTGTGTGGGCTTGTCTCTCATTCCTGGTCCGGCCTCCCTGACGTGATTCGCCGCGCCGGTCGCGCCGGTGGCGGCCCGAGCGTCGACCGTAGGAGAGGCCAGGCGCCGGCACATCGGGCCCAGCCCTACTCGTGCGGTAGGGAAACCCCGAAACCGCCAAATTCCGTGCAAATCCCGAGCTGTGATCTGCGAAAGTTGAACGGCTGTGAAGCCAGTGCTGCTCGTCGACGCGGTCTACAAGACCTACGAGGCCGAGCAAGCGCCCGTGCGTGCGCTGCGGGGCTTCTCGCTCGAGCTCGACCGCGGCGAGTTCTGTGCGGTCATGGGGCCGTCGGGCTGCGGCAAGTCGACGCTGCTCAACCTGATCGCCGGGCTCGACGAGCCGGACGAGGGCACGGTCAGCATCGACGGCGACCTGGTGAGCGGCCGGCCCGAGCAGGTGCTCGCCGACCTGAGGCGACGCCACGTCGGCCTAGTCTTCCAGTTCTTCAACCTCTTGGAGGGGATGACCGCGCTCGACAACGTCGTCATGCCCGCGCTGCTGGCAGGAACCAAGCGGCGGGCGGCGGAGCGTCGGGCGCGCGATCTCCTGGGGCTGCTCGGCTTGGCAGGGAAGGCGGAGGACGCGCCCGGCGTGCTATCGGGCGGTCAGCGGCAGCGTCTGGCGATCGCGCGGGCGCTCGCCAACGAGCCGACGCTGCTGCTGGCGGACGAGCCGACCGGCGCGCTCGACTCGGAGGGAGGCGAGGAGATCCTCGAGCTTTTCCGACGGCTCCACGACGCCGGCCAGACGATCCTGATGGTCACCCACGATCCCGACGTGGCGGCCGGGGCAGGGCGGATCATTCGTATGAGCGACGGCCGCGTGGCGGCGGAAGACGCGGCGGCCGTGAGATGACCGGCGTTCCTTTGCGGCGGCTGAGCTGGCCGGCGCGTGCGGCCGGCGCGCTCGCCGCCACCGGGTTCGTGGTCGCGGCAACCTCTGTCGTGGCTGTCGTGGCCTTCGGAGCCGGCGGCACCGGCCGCGGGCGTCAGCTCCTGGTCGCGCTCGCGGCGGCCAGCGCTACGGCGCTCGTGCTCGCGCCGGTTCGCCGACGCGTCGCGCGGCTGGTCGCCGGCCGCTCGCGGCCGGAGGCTGAGGCTGTGCTGGAGCGCTTCACCTCACGCCTCGGCCCCGCGATCGCCCCGGAGGAGCTGCTGCTCCAGCTCGCCGAGGCGCTGAGAGCGAGCCTGCGCGCTGCGCGGGCAGAGGTGTGGATCGTCGGTCCCGCCGAGCTGGAGCGCAAGATCGCGGTTCCTCACGTCGGTGAGGGTGACCGTGTTGCGATCGGCGCGCGCGAGCGCCGGCAGCTCGGCAAGCCGGAGGTCTACGGCGTCTCGTGGGCGGAGATCTGGATCCCGGCGCTCCTCGGCGGACGCCCCGCGTGCTGCATGCGGATCGCCCCAGTCGTAAACGAAGGCGAGCCGCTAGCCGTGCTCGTCGTCGAGCGCTCCGCCGATGACGACTTCAGCACCGCCGAGGAGCGCGTGATCGCAGAGCTGGCCAGGCACCTCGGGTTGTCGCTGCACAACGAGCGGCTGCGCGCGGCGCTCGAGAGGACGCTGGCGGAGGTGCGACAAGCCAACGAGGAGCTGCGCGCGTCACGAGCGCGGATCGTCGAGGCCGCGGACGCGGAGCGACGGCGGATCGAGCGTGACCTGCACGACGGCGCTCAGCAGCGGCTGATCGCGCTGTCGATCGAGCTCGAGCTGGCCCGCCAGGCGCTCGACGGCGATCAGGCGGCGGCCGCAGCGCGGCTCGACGCGGCCGGCGCGGCCGTCGAGGAGGCGATCGACGAGCTCACCGATCTCGCGCACGGGATCTACCCGCCGATCCTGCGGGAGGCCGGGCTCCCGGCGGCGCTGAGGATGGCCGTCCGCCGTCACCCCTCTCGGGTTGCGCTCGAGCTCCCGGAACTCGCGCGCCAGGCGCCTGCAACGGAGGCCGCCATCTACTTCGCGGTGCTTGAGGCGCTCCAGAACGCTGCCAAGCACGCCCCGCACGCCGACGTGACGGTCTCGCTCGCCGAGGAGCACGGCTCCGTCGTCTTCGCCGTCCGCGACGACGGGCCGGGATTCACCGCCGGCGAGGCGCTCCCTGGTCACGGGATCGTGAATATCCGCGACCGCATCGGAGCGGTCGGCGGCACGGTCGAGTGGACGTCCGCGCCCGAGTCGGGCACGCGGGTCCGCGGGGTCGTGCCGCTCGCGGACAAGGGCAAGGTGGTCGCGGCGTGAACGCAGCGGCGAGGCGCTGGGCGGCCCGCTCGCTGCGGCACCGCTGGCGACCGGTAGCCCTGCTTGTCGCGCTGACGGCCGTGGCAGGAGGCGCCGCGCTGACCGCAGCCGTCGGTGCTCACCGCAGCGGGATCGTCGTGGACCAGACGATGACCGAGCACCGTCAGCCGGACGTGATGAGTCTCGGCGACTTCCCCGGCTTCGACTGGCGTCCCATCGTGCACCTCCCCTACGTCGAGTCATACGGACTGATGGCGGCGACGGTCCTGTGCCTGAACGAGACCGGCGGCCTCGCGAAGTGGGGCGCCGGGGCGCTCTGCACCCAGCCCCCGGCAAGCGGTGGGTGGTACGGCTCGATCTGGCGACTCGACATCCTGCAGGGGCGGATGCCGACAGGCCCGCGGGAGATTGCGATCAACCGACTCGCCGAGCGTAAGTACGGGTGGAAGCTCGGCCGGCACCTCCACGTGGCCGGTATACGACCGGGACGCCTCGAGGACTTCTGGGCCGGCCGCGCCCGCGGCCTGCATGCCTGGGGCCCGACCTTCGACCTGACCGTGACCGCGGTTTACCGTGGCGAGGAGGCGTGGCGCGTGCTCACCGGCGGCCTCGGTGAGCCGGGCTTCGTCATGTCCGCGTCGTTCATCCCCACCTACGGGCAGTCGCTGGAGTACCGCAACCAGGCCTTCCTCCGCCTGCGCCACGGAGAGGCGGACGTGACGCGGCTGCGCCGGGACGTGCTGAGGATCACCCACAATCCGGCCTTCCCGATCCGTGCCGTCGCGGAGGGACAGCGCCGTGTCGAGCGCGGCACAACGGTCGAGGCCGTCGCGCTCGCGCTCTTCGCCGCCGCGATCGTCGCCGCCGCGGCTGCCCTTCTGGGCCCCGCCCTCGTCCGCCTCGTGGGCTCCGAGGACCGTGACGCCCGCACCTTATGGTCACTCGGCATGAGCCGCCGGAGCCTCGTCGCCGCCCTCGCGGTGCCGGGAGTGGTCGTCGGCGTGCTGGGCGCCGCCGGCGCGGTACTGATCGCCATCGCGGCCTCGCCGCTCGTGCCGATCGGCCTGGCTCGGACCTTCGAGCTCCACGGCGGCATCAAGGTCGACCTGCCCGTCCTGGGCCTTGGCGCCCTCGGCATCGTCCTGGCGACGAGCATCGCGTCGAATGTCGCCGCGGTCGTCCTCGTGCGCCGGCAGCGATCGGCACCGAGGAGCGCCAGCCCGTTCACCACGAGGCTCACCCGGCTGCCCCTTCCGCCGGCCATCGCGCTCGGCGTTCGGATGGCGCTGGAGCGCCGGTCCGGCACTGACTCGATCCTCGTGCGGTCAGGGCTCGTCGCGGCCGTCGTCGGGGTGACGGCGGTAGTGGCCGCGTTTGCCGTTCGCGAGGCGGTGGCCGACACGATCGCCCATCCCGAGCGAGGCGGCAAGACCTGGGAGCTGGCGTACTACCCGCAGGTGAGCGAGAAGGCGATTGCCGACGACCCCGACGTCGCAGGGGCGGCGAAGGTCACGAACGCGCGCGTGGATCTCCGCGACGAGACGGTTTCCGCGTACGGGATCCGGCAGCTCCGGAGGCCGCTGCACATGGTGGTCCTCGCCGGCCGCGCACCTCTCCGTCCCGACGAGATAGCGATCGCCCCGTCGACCGCCCATCTGCTCGGTGTGGGGATCGGCGACTCCGTCCCGGGCGGGCCGCGCGGGACCAGGCCCGTGCGGGTGGTCGGAAAAGCTCTCCTGGTGGAGGACGGCGGTCTCACCGCGTACGACGAGGGGGTGTGGACCACCGAAGCCGGGCTGAAGCGGCTCGCGCCACCCCAGGTCGACTGGACGTACTACTTCGTCCACGTGCGCCAGGGCGCGAACGTCGCCGGGCTGCGCAGGCGCCTCGAGGCCGCCGGCGGAGTGACGAACGACGGCTGGCCTCCCCCCGCCGCCCAGGCGAACCTCCATACGACCCGCAACGCGCCGGCGTTCCTCGGCGTGCTCCTGGCGTTGCTGGGCGCGGCGGCCGTCGGGCACGCGCTCGTCATGACCGAGCGCCGGCGCCGCCGCGATCTGGCGGTGCTGCGGGCGCTCGGAATGTCGAAACGTCAGGTGCGAGCCGTCCTCGCGTGGCAGGCGGCGACGGTTGCTCTGGTCGGAGTCGCCTTCGGGGTGCCGCTGGGCATCGTCGCCGGGCGACTTGCCTGGCACTGGATCGCGTCGTCGATGCCGCTCGTCTACGTCAGCCCGGGCATCACGGTCGCAGCTGCGCTCGTGGTGCCCGGCGCGCTGCTCGTCGCCGCGGCAGCGGCGGCCTGGCCGGCGCGGCGGGCCGCACAGGCGCGGCCGGCGACCGTCCTGCGTGCCGAGTGAGCTCGGCGGCTAACGCGCTCGTTCGAGCCAGGCGACGACCGCGACGACGCGGCGGTTGACGCTCGCCTCCTCGGCGATCCCGAGCTTGGAGAAGATCGCGCTTACGTGCTTCTCGACCGTCTTGCCGCTCATGTACAGCCGCTCGGCGATCGCGGCGTTCGACCGGCCGGCGGCCATCTCGGCCAGAACCTCGCGTTCCCGCTCGGTCAGCTCGTCGAGGGCGCTCGGCTTGCTTGCGCTGTCGGGTGAGAGCAAGACCTCGACAACGCTCGGGTCGACGACCGAGCCACCGCCGGCGACGCTGCGAATGGCGCCCGCCAACTCGTCGATGTCGCGGACCCGCGACTTCAGCAGATAGGCACGGCCCGACGTGCCGTCGCCGAGCAGGGTGCGGACGTACTCGGGCTCGGCGTACTGGCTGAGCACGACCACGCCGATCCCCGGGCCGCGCTCCCTGATCACCGCCGCCCCCTCGATCCCCTCGGTCGTGTGCGACGGCGGCATGCGGATGTCGGTCACGACCACGTCGGGCTCGACCTCGCCCACGACCTCCAACAGCTGATGCAGGTCGCTTGCCATCCCGGCCACCTCGATGTCGGGGGTCGTGGCGAGGAGGCTCGCGATACCGTCGCGCACGAGGGCGTGGTCGTCGGCGATCACCACCCTCAGTCCCACGTGGCGCAGCGTAGCCCGCTGACGCGCGACCCGTAGGGCTTCCCCCCAGGAGGTGTAGGGCCGGCCCTGATGCGCGGCCGCGGCGGTCGGACGTACGGTCGCCATTCCGGACCAACGTCCTGAACTCCGGGCGAGCAGCACCGCCACGAGAGGAGCCAAACGATGAAACGCAGACCGGGCATCACTGCAAGGAGAGACATGCGAGGCATCCCGCTGCTAGCCGCTGGATTCCTGACCGCAGCGGCACTCGCGTTCGCCGGGCAGGCGTCCGCGGCAACACCCGTCATCGGAACGTTCCAATTCAACGAGCAGTTCATCGACGAGGGAGCCAGTACGGCGTGCGGCTTTCCGGTAAGCGTCGATCTGACGGGAGGTGGCATGTACCGGGTTTTCTCCGACGAGCAGGGCAATCCGACCCGGATCCAGGTTCACACAGACGCCACTGGAACGATGAGCGCGAACGGCATCACGCTGCAAGAGGTCGATCACAACACTGACTTCATCGATCTTCAGGCTGGCACGGAAACCCTGGTGGGAATCGTCTTCCGCGAGTTCCTCTCAGGTCTCGGGGTCGTGATCATGGATGTCGGCCGGCTGAGTGGCACCGACGGATCCGTGACCTTCGAGGCTGGCCCGCATCCGGCACTGGACGGTGATCTCACGAGGCTCTGCGCAGCGTTGACGCCTTAAGCGCTTCCGACTCGAGAGGGCGGCGGGACGTGCCGATCCGGATCGATCCTGGAAGGCGCGCGTCCCGCCCCCGTCCTCCCAAACCTCCGATGAGCCCGCCACCTCGAACCACGCCGACCCGGGCCACGACCCGCGTCGTTTCGGGCGCGCCACGGACCATTCTGATCGTCGACGACCACAAGGCATTCCGGGAGTCGGTCTCCGTCCTTCTCGAGTCGGAAGAGTTCACGGTCGTCGGGACGGTCGCCGACGGGGCGGCCGCTCTCGTCGCGGAGACTCGACTGCGTCCTGCGATCGTTCTGCTCGACATCGAGCTTGGGGACGAGAGCGGCTTCGCGGTCGCCGTTCGCCTGAGCGAGCTACCCGACCCGCCTCGCGTGGTGCTCACCTCGAGCCGGCCTGCCGACGCGTACGGCCCGCTGATCGAAGCCGCGCGGGCGCGGGGCTTCGGCTTCCTGGCCAAGCGCGCGCTGTCCTGCGCCGCGCTCGCGGCACTCGTGAGCTGAGCGCGGCGTCGTGTAGGTCCCAGAAACTCCGTTCCCGCGTCGGCGTAATCGAGGTCCGACCTTCGGAATCGGCACGGGGCAGCATCGGCGATCTGGTATCGCGGTCGCTCGCGCTGCCTCGAGCTGTCTCGGTTGAGTGGTGCGGGTCAACACCAGGATGTCCGCCCAGAGTCGCAATCGAATGGGAGCATCCGGCTCGGGGCAGCCCGCTTCCAGGTACTTCGTGATGGGCCGTGTAGGGATCGAACCTACGACCTTGGGATTAAGAGTGGAACCCGCCGGGTTCGCGTGCTCTCGGGTGCGCTCGCAAGGGGGCATCACTGAGCGAAATCGCTTCTGCTGAGATCCGGCCTGGTGGCGTAGCCCTGTTGACCTCTCGTTGACCCACTTTTGTCTCCGACTCTGGCAACACGCTTCCGCGCGTCGATGGTTGCGCGCTGAAAGCTGATCGGCCGGCGCCGTGAGCGCGAGCTGCTCGACGACCTGAATCGACGGCGTTCGGGCGGGAGAGAGCCGCGCACTCGTCGTGCGCGGCGAACCGGCCGCGGGCAAGACGGCGCTGCTGGAGTACATCGGCGAGCACGCGTTGGGATGCTACGACTACGTCGCCGGCAAAGCCGACCGGGGTTCGTTCGGACGACCGAGCGGCG
>DASXQY010000097.1:0-3244 GCA_036506915.1 Gaiellaceae bacterium
CGCCGCCCCGGCGAGGAAGTCCGAGACAACGGCGTCTACCGCAATCCCCCAGCCGGCGATCGCGATCCCGGTCTGGCCGGTCGGGACGAAGACGGAGGCCAGGCCGCGTCGCCGCGCCTCGAGGTCGAGCTCGAGCGCGACGGTCTTCTTCCCGATCGCGCAGTCCGAGCCGACTGTGAGCACGATCTTCGCCGGGATCTCGAGGTTCTCACCGGTCGGCACGTCCAGGTCGGCGGGCGGCCTGCGCAGGTCGCGGAGCTCGACGCCGTGGCGCTTCGCGAGCTCGAGCAGCTCGCGATCCTCGGTCAGGAACTCGTGCAGGCCGTTCTCGACGTCGAGGCCCTTGGCGATCGACGACTTCAGCAGCTCCCGCCAGGCCGGCGGGAAACGGCCGCCCTGGGTCGCGACGCCGACGAGCGCGGTGGTCGGGTTGAAGCAGAGGGCGTCGTTGACGGTCGCGACGATCGGGATCCCGTCCTGCGTCTCGCCGGCGCGGGTCGAGTCGAGGATTGCGACGGTCGGGTCGGGCGCATAGCGGATCACCCCGCGCGCGGTCTTGCCGTAGTGCGGGTCGCCGGAGCGGCCCTCGGCGAGGATCAGATACCGCTTCTGTGACACTTTCGTGACGGTGTCTGGCACCGGGGCTTCAGCGGGTCGAAAGCGCTGGCTGACGCGGGTTCGGTCACGGTCCAGGAGAGCTACGCGACGGTTTTGTGAGCGTGCCTGACACCGAGGCCTGGAGCGTCGGGGGGGAGCTGGACGCCGTCGACGAGCCTGACACCCGGCCACGGGTCCTCGGCCAGGAGCAGGTTGCCGTCGAGGTCGACGTGGTCGAACAGGCTGGCGATCTGGGCACCCGCGGAGACGGCGAGGCCCGACTCGTTCATACAGCCGAGCATGAGGCCGAGGCCGAGCGCGCGGCCCGCGTGGGCGATCCTGACCGCCTCGCGGATCCCGCCCGACTTGGCGAGCTTGACCGTCAAGCCGTGCGCGCGCTCGGCGCAGGCGGGGACGTCGGCGAGGATGTGACAGTCCTCGTCGACGTAGATCGGGAGCGGCGAGCGCCGCTTCAGCTCGGGCGCGGCGGGATCGCCGGCGGGAAGCGGCTGCTCGCAGTACTCGACGCCGAGCTCCGCGAGCTCCGGCAGCGCCTCGAGCGCATCGTCGAGGCTCCAGTACTCGTTCACGTCCACCTGGAGCGGCACGTCCGAGACGCCGCGGACGGCGCGCACGCGCTCGACGTCGAGCCCGTCGTCTCCGCCGAGCTTCAGCTTCAGCCGCTTGAAGCGCCCACGAACGAGCTCCGCGCGCAGCGCCATGTCGTCCGGGTCGCCGAGCCAGATCGTCCAGGACGTCGGCGGGCCCGCGCGCCGGAGCCCGAGAAGCTTCCAGACGGGCAGGCCGGCGAGCTTGCCGCAGAGGTCGTGGAGCGCGGCGTCGATCGCCGCCTTCGCCGCCCGCTCCCCGGGGCGCGAGGCCAGCCGGGCCTCGATCGCCTCCAGCGCAAACGGGTCGTCGCCGAGCACCTCCTCCGCCTCTTGCACGAAGGCCAGCGCTGACTCGGCCGATTCGTCGTAGCGGTCGATCGGGGTCGCCTCGCCGAAGCCGCTGATGCCGCCGTGCCGAAGCTCGACGAAGACGACCTCGGCCTCGTCGGAGGCGCCGCGGGAGATCACGAACGTCTCCGCCATGCGAAGCGTCGCGATCCGGGCCTCGAGCTCCACGGGCCGTACCCTATCGCCGCGTGCGAGCCGCCCTACCCGCGCAGCCTCGACCCTAGAAGGCGGCCATGATCTCCCCGGCAACGACGTCCGGGACCTCGAGCTGCGGATAGTGGCCGACGCCGGCGAGCGCAGCCAGTCGCCCGTGCGGGACGCGGCGGCGAACGTGCTCGGCGATGTGCGCGCCCGAGCGCTCGTCGGCCATGCCCCAGACGAGGTGGAGCGGGACGTCGGTCCCCTCGAGCGCGCCCTCCCAGCGAGCGGCGTGCTCCCGGCGCTCCGTCATATAGCCGAGGAGGCCGGGCGTCACTGCAACCCCACCGCGCCGCCGGACAACCCTCCACTGCGCGCGCAGATCGGAGTTGCCGATCGGATGCGCCTTCGAGAACACGGATGCGAGGCTCCGCGAGAAGATCTGCTCGGTCAGAGCACGGGCGAGCAACGGCCCCAGCACGCGCTTGGCGAGAAGCCGCTGGACGAGGAGCGGTCGTGCGAGGTCGACGTAGAGGCCGCTGTTCAGGAGCACCACGGCCAAGAGCCGGACCCGCAAGCGCCGCTCGCGCCGGCGGGCAAGCAGCTCCTGCGCCACGGTCGCGCCGTAGTCGTGTCCGACCAGCCCTGTCTCTTCCACGCCCAGGCTGCGCCAGAGCGCCTCCGCAAGGTCCGCCTGCTCGAGGATCGAGTAGCGGTGCCGGCGCGGCTTGTCCGAGTCGCCGAAGCCGAGGAAGTCGAAGGCGAGCACCCGGAAGCGCCTCTCGAGCGCTGGTGCCACGGGGGCCCAATCCCACGAGCTCGTCGGGAAGCCGTGCAGGAGCGTCAACCAGGAGCCCGAGCCCGCGACGCGGCGGAAGATCTCGAAGGTGCCCGACCCCGGCAGCTCGACGCGGACGCGCTCGCCCGAGGCGAGCCAGGCCTCGTGCTCCACGGGGACAGCCTATTGAACTCGCCGTGGCTTCCTGCAACGGTTGGACGGCCGTGAGCTCGGCAGCCGTCAACGACATCCACTCCGAGCTGAACGAGACGGTCGTCGACGACGTGGTCGCGGTCGACTCGCTCGAGTCGATCCAGGACACAGTCCGCCGTGCCGCGGCGGAGGGGAAGCCGGTGGCGATCTCCGGCGGCAGGCACGCGATGGGCGGGCAGCAGTTCTGTGCCGGTGGGCTGCTGATCGACACGCGGGGACTGGATCGGATCCTTGGCCTCGACGGCGAACACGGGATCATCGAGGTGGAGGCGGGAGTCCAATGGCCGGCACTGATCGACCGCCTGGCGACCGAGCCTTGGGGGATCGGGCAGAAGCAGACGGGCGCCGACCGGCTCTCGATCGGCGGCGCGATCGCGGCGAACGTCCACGGGCGCGGACTGGCGATGAAGCCGATCGTCAGCGACGTCGAGTCGCTCGTGCTCGTCACCGCCGACGGTGAGGCGGTCACGTGTAGCCGCGACGAGAACGCAGAGCTGTTCGGGCTCGTCGCGGGCGGCTACGGGCTCTTCGGCTGCGTCTACTCGGCGAAGCTGCGACT
>DASXQY010000098.1:0-12608 GCA_036506915.1 Gaiellaceae bacterium
CCTCGCCGCGCGCGGCGAGTCGTGAGTCGCCCTGCCGCACGAGCGTCGCGATGTCGTCGGCGCGCTGGCGAAGGCTCTGGTCGATCGTTCGGTCGAGGGCGGAGCCGACGCGGAGGAAGAGGAACAGGCCCGTCGCCGCCAGGACGGCGGCCATCGCGACCGCGAAGGCGAGGGTCAGGCGGAGGCGGATGGGCATTGCCGCGAAGCGCCCCACGGTCAGCCTCCGCCGTCCGCGCGCAGGCGGTAGCCGCTCCCGCGCACGGTCTCGATGGCGTCGAGCCCGAAGGGGCGGTCGATCTTCTCCCTCAGGTAGCGGACGTAGACGTCCACGACGTTGGAGCGGTTCTCGTAGGCGCGGTCCCAGGCGTGCTCGAGCAACTCGAGCCGCGTGAGCACCTCACCGGCGCGCCGCATGAAGATCTCGAGCAGTGCGAACTCCTTCGTCGAGAGCTCGACCTCGACCACGCCCCGCCACGCTTGCCGGGTCGCCGGATCGAGCCGGAGCGACCCTGCTTCGAGCACGGCAGGCCGCTCCGGAACTCCGCGCCGCGTGAGCGCCCGCAGCCGCGCGAGCAGCTCGGCGAACGAGAACGGCTTGGTCAGGTAGTCGTCCGCCCCGCCGTCGAGCCCTTGAACCCGGTCCTCGACGCCGTCCCGCGCCGTGAGCATGACGATCGGCGACCAGACGCCGCTTTCCCGCAGCTCCCGACAGACTTCGAAGCCGTCGCCGCCCGGGAGCATCACGTCCAGGACGATGGCGTCGTACGAGGTCGCCCGCGCCATCCAGAGCGCCTCCTCGCCGGTCCGCGCCACGTCCGCAGCGTGGCCCTCCTCGACGAGGCCCCGGCGGATGAGCGCCGCCATCTTGGGCTCGTCCTCGACGACCAGCGCTCGCATGACCTCATTGTGAGCCTACGAAGCGCGGATGAGACGGGGATGAGAGCGAGGTCGGCGGGTTCTCATCGTCGTCTCATGGGTGGGGCCGTAGCGTGGCGTGCGACAGCAAGGAGGTTCAGGTGCGCCACGCAGCGCTTGCCATCACCGTCGCTCTCCTCGCCGCCGCGACCGCCGCCTGCGGAGGCGGCGGTGGCTCGAAATCCGCGGGCCCGCCCGCGTCGTCGCTTCCGCGAGGGAGCGCGCCGTTCGAGGTCGATCCTTCCGACTTCACGACCACGATCGACAACCCGTACTGGCCGATGAAGCCCGGAAGCCACTGGGTCTACCGCGAGATCAACGTGGAGGGAGACCTCCAGCGCAACGACGTCGTCGTCACGAACAGGACGAAGACGATCATGGGCATCGAGGCGGTGGTCGTCCACGACACGGTCAAGCAGGGCGGACAGCTGACAGAGGACACCTACGACTGGTACGCGCAGGACTCGAAGGGGAACCTCTGGTACCTCGGCGAGGACACCACCGAGTACGAGCACGGCAAGGTGAAGACGAAGGAGGGCTCGTGGGAGGCCGGCGTCGACGGCGCCCTCGGCGGGATAATCGTCCCCGCTCACCCGAGGCCCGGGCTCACCTACCGCGAGGAGTACTACAAGGGTCATGCCGAGGACGGCGCCGAGGTGCTCAGCCTCCACGCCCACGCAAAGGTTCCGTACGGGACCTACGACGGCGTCCTTCAGACGAGGAACTTCAGCCCGATCGAGCCGAACGTGGTCGAGGAGAAGTTCTACGCGCGCGGGCTCGGGGTCGTGCTCGAGCTCACCGTCTCCGGTGGCTCGGACCGGGGGGAGCTGATCAGCTTCGAGCAGGGGTAGCGCGTGCGGCGTTTGCGCGCTCGCTCAGGTGCCCCTCGAGACGCCAGAGGTGTCGAGATGCTGGCTCGCCCAGAGCAGGTCGAGGGCGGCCTTCACCGTTGCCTTGTCGCGGCCGCGGGCGGCCTCGCGCACGCACGCGAGAAGGCGGCGGCTGCCCTCGGTGTCACGGATGTGCGGCGGGGGCACGGGGCGGCGGTTCACGAGCGCGTACCCGAGCGTGACGTACCACGACTGGAGCGCGTGCAGCTCCCCGTCGAGGTTCTCGCCGCAGCGTTCGAGTCGTGTCTCGCCGTCCGACATCTGCGCGAGCCCCGCGAGCGATTGGGCCGCCCGACGGACCCGCGACGCGCCGCCGACCAGCGCCCCGACGTCCTCCACGTTCGACGCTGTCGCGGAGCGCTCGGCGAGGTACTGCCGAAAGTCGTCGTCGAGCCGGTGGAGGGCGGCGTCCGCGGCCCGTCCGGCACGAGGAGCGTCCTCGGAGCCTGGTCCTTCGATCATCTGCCGGGTCGTGGCGACGACGTAGTCCGCGCCGCGCGCGTACGCGGCGGCAAGGTCCTCGCGCAGGAGCGCACCCGCGCCGCGCGGCCAGAACAGGAGGCCGACTCCGAGGCTGATCGCGAAGCCGATAGCGACGTCCTCGATGCGAACCACGCCCACCCTCCAGCCGACCGGCTGGATGAGGTTGAAGAGCACGAAGAGGACCACGGTGAAGCCTGCCTGGCCCGCAGCGAACGAGATCGCCCGCGGCGCGTAGGCGGCGAGCAGGATCGCGACGGGCAACACGCCCCAGAGCACCACCTCGTGTGTGCCGATGCCGATCACGAGCAGCGAGCCGACGAGGATCCCCACGGAGGTCCCCGCGAGCGCGCTGAGGATCGACCATCCGGTGCCGAGAGCGTTCGACCGCAGCACGGAAAGCGTCCCGAGCACCACCCAGAATCCGTGCTGGAGACCCGTCCGCTGGGCGATGTAGACGGCGATCGCGAGCCCGGCGGCGCCACGGACGCTGTTCTGGAACCACACCGAGCCCAGGCTCGCATGCTCGACCGTCAGCGTCTCCGTCGCTTCCAGCGCCGCACGGGCCGGCGCCGACTGCGCGACGTGGCGGTAATCGAGCTCTGGGGGGTCCGTCCCGGTGGCACGCAGCGCGTAGCCGGCGACCTGACGGGCGGAGTAGGTCGCGGTCCGGATGCGGAACGGCGGCTCCAGCGCGTCCGGAACCTCCCCGACGGGGGTGTCGGCCGGCAGCTCCGGCAGGCGTCGCACGAGTGCCTGGGCGACGGCGTCTCGCGCGGCGTCGAGGCGTGCAAAATCGGGCCGTCCGTCACGACCTTCGAGTCGCTCCGCGCTCGCGCGGAGCAAGGCAGCCGCGGCCGCGAGCGCTTCCGCGTCCTCTTCGCAGGCGAGCTCGAGCGCAGGCAGCTCGGCCGACGGTGCCAGGAAGGACAGGAGCCAATCAAGCTCGTCCGGAAGCGAGGCAAGCGCGGCCATTGGTCCGGTGGGGCCGGTCGGGCGGTGCTGGGTGCCCAGGAGACGGCGGCCGAGACCGTCCACCGCTTCGCGTGCGACACGTCCGCGCTCCTCGAGCTGCTTTCGTCCCGCCTCCATGAGCTCCGCCACGGCGCGCAACGCGCCGGCGGCCTCCCGGTGAAGATCGGCGCGCCGGCGAGGCGGCCAGAGGACCATGACCGCGCAGATCCCCGCGCCGGCCGCGAGAGCCCACCCTTCGAGGCGGTCCGGAATCGCCGAGTTTGGCGCCGAAATCGTCACCGGCAGGACGAACGTGAGGAGCGCTCCGGTCGTGCCGGCCGCGAAGTAGCCGTTGATCGAGCCCGAGTAGAGCGTGGCGAAGCCGACGGCAGCCATCGCGCCCGCGGCGAGCCACGGGTTCCGCGAGCAGAGGGTCCCGAGCGTGATGAACGAGGCGCCGACCCACGCCAGCCCGAGGTACGCGAGGAAGCGAGTCCGCGGCGGGCCTCCGAACTCGACGAACACGAGCATCGCAACCGATCCGAAGGCCGCGAAGAGCGACGTCTGCGGCTGCTCGATCACCTTGTCCGCGAACGCGAAAACCGCCGGCATGACGATCGCCGCGCGCGCGGCGGTCTTCAGCGCTGCGAGATCCGCCACGGCTGGCGATCATACGTCCGCCTCGCGTTTTCTCCATAGACTCCGTCAGATGGACGAGCGGCATGAGCGCGTGGCTAAAAATGAAGCGATGTCATCGATCGGTCAACCGCGAGCTCGGGCAAGCGAGCCGAGAGGCGGGGGAAGAGGCAACAGATCGGATCGACGTCCTCTGCGAGTGCGGGAGAGACACCTGCGAGGCGACGCTTGACCTAGCGATCGCCGGGTAGGACGAGGTGCACCGACCGCTCGACCGCTTCGTAGTAGCACCGGGCCACGAGAACGACCAGATCGAGCGAGAAACTGGAGTCGTCACCACCCGTCGAAGCTGGAGGGCGGCTTCTCTCCGGTGCCGCCCTCCACCGCCGCGCTTGTAGGGTCGATGACGCCGGCATGCTGAGGCGAGATGACATCGACCTGATCGCATCGCAGCTCGAGCTCCTCAAAGGCGCGCTTCAGGGACAGACTCACGATCCTCCAGCGCACATGTCGACTCAGAGCGAGCGCGAGCTACTGGCGTTCCTGGACGCGGCGTCGAACGAGGCGTGGATGACCGACCGCATCCGCGACTATCGGGAGGTGCTGCGCGGCAACGTTCGCCAGGACGAGTCGTCATAGCCGAGCTCGCGGGCCTTGCCCTCGTTCGCGGCTCCTTCTGTAGGCGGCCGCCCGAGATCCATCTCAACGGTCGTCGCTCGGCCCTAGCTGTACGACGCAGGTGGCTTCACGCCGAGCTGCTCGAGGGGAACGATGAGCTCTTGCCCGCGCGGGACGAGTCCGTCGCCGGCCTCGTCGTATACGAGCACCCGGAGACAGAGAACGGCGTTGTCGCCGAGCTCGATCTCCTTGAGCACGGTTCCGGCAGCTTCGATGGCGGTGATGCGCATTCGCGCCCCTCCTTGGGTAGCTGACCCGCCGATTCTCGCGCACTCGGGGATCGTGAACTCGCGCCGCTACGCGACCAGCCCAAGCAGTCTGCGCGGGACGTGGGCCGACGAGCCTCACCGGAAGCCGACGGCTGACGTTGCGCGGTCGCACTGTCCCGACCAGCCAGTAGACGACGGCACCGGGCAGGCGTAGGTTCAAGCTCGGGCCGGGTCGCGGGAAGCGTCCTAGGCGTTCGGCTCGCCGCCCCGGCCCGCGGTACATTCAGTACTTGGCCGACCCGTACGTGATCAGCTTCGACGGAAGCGGCCACCAGATTACTGGCGTCCGCGACGTCTGGCCCAACGGCATCTTGTTCCGGGTCAAGCGGGGCGAGGAGACCTTCTACTTCGGCTGCACGATGAGCAACCAAGCGGCGATTGGATTTCAGGATCTTGACAGAGACCAGATCGAAGCCATGCTCACGGCAGCCGGTCTCGACGAGCTCGAGCGTCGGCTTCGCGCCGGCATCTATCCGCCGGAGGAGAGCGACTACGACAATGTTCTCTTCACGAGCGAGCAATACGAGCACCTTCGGGCGATGGTCGACCGAGAGAAGGACTGCCTGTGGCAAGAGCGACTCGCGCGCGGCTGGATCTGTACGGCCACTCGTCCAGGGGGAGATGAGCGGACGTCGGCGCCACTCTGCGGCGGGTGCCTGATACCTGACGAGCGAATTCTTTGCACCCACCTGATGCATCCGACGATCGACGCGCTTGGCAAGGGCAGGATCAAGGTGCGAGCGGTTGTCGAGTCGCCACTTTGCAATATCGGGAAGGACCCTGATGATGGAGCGAAGTGCCATCTTGGAGGGCTCGAGTGCGCGAGACGAATTGTCAGTACCAGGCAAGCGCTTCCCGAACCGCCTGCCGACGTCGCACGCCGGGCGGCTGACGAGGTCGACTTCTTCTCGCTCGTCTACCGTGACCGGTACGGCAGCCGCATCTAGTCGATCCCGCAAGCGCGTACGATCAGCGAATTCTTCGGCGACTGCGAAGGGCCAGAGGACTTTCAACGCCGAGTGGCAGCGCTCGCGGATCTGTTGGCGCAGCTGAACCCGTACGAGCAGCTTGAGAAGAGCGAACGACTCGATAGCGCCGGCAAGCAGGTCGGCTCGCTCGTCGCGCTCGAGCGGCTGATGGAGCGCAATCACCCAGAGGCGGTGCCTGCCGTGCGGACGCTTCGCCGGATAGCCGACGCACGCAACGCGTTCCCGATTCACACGCGCTCGGACAAGCTGGTCGCCGCGCTTCGTGACCTCGGCATCACGTTCCCGCCGCCGGACTGGCGGCTCGCGTGGCTGCAAGTGCTGACGGCATTCTGGACGAGCCTCCAGGAAATCCGAGCCGCCATCCAGATGCACGCGCTGGCGAGCGAATCCTGAGTCCACGATTGCGCGCCAGTTGCGCGCCAGTGAGCGCCAGTCCCGAGCGGTTCTTAGCGGTTTCAAGCGGTAGGACGAGGGGGCGGCTGAGAGCGACCCCGGAGAGGCCGAAACCCGCTTCATAGGCGGGTTTCGGCTCAACGGAGCGGCGCCGGAGTCGAACCGACCGAGCCGTGGGTTGCACGACCGCACCGGTTTTGAAGACCGGCTGGGCCACCGGGCCCATGCCGCTCCGCGATCAGGCTAGCGCTTGGTCGCGGCTCGTCTGAGAACGCGCTCGTCGCCGACTCGGCGGGTGAGGCCGTCGGCGTCGAAGCGCTCGAGCAGGAGCTGGGCGGTCCGGCGTGAGACTCCGAGTGCGTCCCGGAAGGCGGCGAGCGTGATCGGCGCGAGCGTCCCGAGCGTCTCTCGGCCGCGGTCGTAGAGGGCGGTCGAGACGGCGAGCCCGTCGCCGACGCGCTTCAGCCTTCCGCCGGCCTCGAGGAACACCGCTAGCTCGCGGTCGTCGACGCGGACGGCGTCGTCTTTCGCGAGCAGCTCTTCCAGCCGCGCGGCCGCCTCGGCTCGGTCGCCAAGCTGGGGCGCGGCGCCGGGGGCGTAGGCCTTCGCGCCTCGGCGCTCGACGTGGAGGAGCGGGGCCACGGCCGGCGCCCACGGCTCCGGCGGAAGAAGCTCGGCGACCGGGATTCCGGGGTCGAGCGGAGAGGTGCGCGCCCGCTCGGCGAGCCGCTCGCGCACCGAGTCGCGCAGCTCGTCGAGCCACTCTGCCGAGAAGTACCAGTCGCCGGCCTGCTCGAACGCCGCAAGCCCGTGTGCGAGCTCGGCCGCCGGGAGCAGCGCCCGCGCCTGGAGGGCCACGCCTGTAACCGGCTCGCGGACGGTTGCGCGCAGGATCGATGCGGGGTCGCCGCTCGCGAGCAGCTCGAGGCGCTCCCGATCGAGCCCGCGGGGCGGGGCCGGGTCGAGCACGGTGCCCCCGCCGACGGTTGTGTCGGTGCGAAGGACGACGCGGTCGCCGCGCGCCGCCACGACCGGCTCGCGCAGGCGCAGCTGCGCGTAGCGGCCGGACCGGATCACCCGCGCCGGCACGTCGCTCGTCCCGATGTGGACGGTCACCGCGGCCGGCACCGGCGCAAGCTCCTCGAGCGCGACGTCGAGCCGCCAGGTGACCGGGTAGTGGCCCGGCTCGACGAGGGCGTCCCCCCGGCGAAGCTTCGAGCGGCTCACGCCCGGAAGGTTGACCGCGACCCGCTGGCCGGCCTCCGCTCGAAGCACCGGTAGGTCGTGCACCTGCACGCTTCGCGCCCGCGTCACGAGCCCGGCGGGTTCGACCCGGAGCGTGTCCTCGGGGGCGATCGACCCGGACCAGAGCGTTCCCGTGACGACGGTGCCGACGCCCTTGAGCGTGAATGCACGGTCGATGTAGAGACGCATCGCGCCTGGGCGCTCCGCCGTTTCCACCGCGTCTGCGGCCCGGGCGAGAGCCGCGCGAAGCTCGTCGAGCCCCTCGCCCGTCTTCGCGCTCACCGCGACCACCTCCGCCTCCGGCACGAGCTCCCGCGCCTCCTCGAGCGCGAGCTCGAGGGTTTCCGCGTCCACGGCGTCCGCCTTCGTGACCGCGACGACCCCGCGCCCGAGCCCGAGCAGCCGCAGGATCGCTAGATGCTCGTGCGTCTGCGGCCGCGCGCCTTCGGCGGCGTCGATCACGAGCAGGAACAGATCGATCCCGGTCGCGCCGGCGACCATCGTCCGCACGAAGCGCTCGTGCCCCGGGACGTCGACCAGCGAGACCCGCCGCCCGTCCGGCAGCTCCAGGGGCGCGTAGCCGAGGTCGATGGAGATCCCGCGCGCCTGCTCCTCGGGCAGCCGGTCGGTGTCCTTGCCCGTGAGCGCCCGCACGAGCCACGTCTTCCCGTGGTCGATGTGACCCGCGGTGCCGACCGTCAGCCCCACCGGACCCCTTGTAACAGTCTGTTACTAGGAAGCACGAGCGGCGTGAATGGCCTCAGCGGCTTCGTCGGCCTCCGCGTCTGTGAGCGTGCGGCAGTCGAGCAGGCAGCGGCCGTCCCGCACGACCGCGACCACCGGTGGATCACCCGCCCTCAGCCGCGCCGCGAGCTCTTCCTCGACCGCGCAGGCAAAGCTCGGCAGCTCGGCGAGCGGGAGCGCCCCGCCGCCGACGCGGCCGACGGTCTCCTCGACCTCGCCGCCGACCGCAGCCGCGAGGCGCTCCGCCCGGGCGCGCACCGCCTCCAGAGGCTCGTGCAGCATCCGCAGCACCGGCACCTCGCGCTCGGCGCGCTCCGGATCGAGGTAGAGCGCGAGCGTCCCCTCGAGCGCCGCCAGCGTCAGCTTGTCCGCCCGCAGCGCCCGCTGGAGCGGATGCCGCCGCAGCCGTTCGACCAGCTCGCCCCGGCCGACGACGATCCCCGCCTGCGGCCCGCCGAGCAGCTTGTCGCCCGAGAAGCAGACGAGGTCGGCGCCGGCCGCGAGGCTCTCTTTCGCCGACGGCTCGTCCTCGAGCGAGACGAGCACGCCCGAGCCCAGATCGTCCACCAGGGGAAGCTCGTGGCGGCGAGCGACCGCCGCCAGCTCCGCCAGGGAGGGCTGCTCGGTGAAGCCGACGACGCGGAAGTTCGACTGGTGCACGCGGAGGAGCACCGCCGTCTCCGAGCCGGCCGCCCTCTCGTAGTCGGCCGCGCGCGTGCGGTTCGTCGTGCCGACCTCGCGCAGCCGCGCACCGGAGCGGGCGAGCACGTCGGGAATGCGAAAGCCGTCGCCGATCTCGATCAGTTCCCCGCGGGAGACGAGTACCTCCCGTCCCTCGGCGAGGGCGGCGAGCGCGAGCAACACGGCGGCCGCGTTGTTGTTGACGACGAGCGCTCCTTCGGCGCCGGTCAGCCGGCGGAGGATCGCCGCGACGTGATCCTGGCGCGAGCCGCGGCCGCCGGCCGACAGGTCGTACTCGAGGTTCGAGTACCCGCGGCCGATCTCGAGCATCCGCTCGAGCGCACCCTCCGCCAGCGGAGCCCGGCCGAGGTTCGTGTGGACGATCACGCCGGTCGCGTTCAGCGCCCGTCGCAGTCTCGGGCGGCGTGCGCTCGCGAGCTCCCGTGCCGCCCGCTCGCCCAGATCGCCGGGGTCGTGGCCCGCCTTGATCTCTTCACGCGCGCGTGCGAGGGCGGCACGCGCCGCCTCGACCGCGAGGGCCGCCGGCTCCCCCGCGAGACGCTCGTCGCGGGCGAGCTCGTCCACGGAAGGCAGGTCGCGGAGCCGCATTTTGCGCCCAGTGTAGGCCGCAGGCGCCGCCAGTACACTCGTGGGCCGGATGCGGTACTCCGTGCTGACCCAGGTCGAGCGGAGGCGCCGGCCCAGGCGGCGGCGGCCGGCCTTCTTGCTGGTGCTCGCGGCCGCCCTCGGCGCGGGCGCCTACTTCGGCGTCCAGCATTTCCGGGCGCACCCGGAGCAAGCGGCGGCCGCCCCGAAGCCGGCGTCCCAGCCGCCCCGAGAGCGCTTCACCGCCAGGCCGACGCGCGTGGCGCTCCTCTCGACGCCCCGCGCGCCGAGACACGGCACCCCGAGCGTGACCGCCCGCTCCGCGATTCTCGTCGACGCGTCGAGCGGCGCCGTGCTCTGGCAGAAGCGCCCCCACCGCCGCCGGCCGATCGCCTCGACCACGAAGATCATGACCGCGGCGCTCGTGCTCGAGCGGCTCCGGCTCGACCAGGTGGTGACCGTGGCGCCGGGAGTTCCCCGGACGCCGCTCGTCCGCGAGGGCCTCCGCGCCCACGAGCGCGTCCCGGTCTGGAAGCTGCTCGACGGCCTCCTGATCTTCTCCGGCAACGACGACGCCCTCGCCCTCGCCGTCGCCGCGGCGGGCTCCCGCCCGCGCTTTCTCGCACTGATGAACGGCAAGGCGCAAGAGCTCGGCCTACACGACACCCACTTCGCATCGGTCAGCGGCGTGATCGACGAGAACAACTACTCGAGCGCGTGGGACCTGGCCGCGCTCACGCGCTACGCGACGAGAGACCCTCGCTTCCGCAAGGTCGTCGCCACCCGGATCGCGCGCGTCCCGTGGGCCGCACCCACGTACGGCAAGGTCTACGTGAACAAGAACGCCCTGCTCGGCACCTACCGCGGCGCCGACGGCGTCAAGACCGGCTGGACGACCGTCGCCGGACACTGCCTCGTCGCCTCGGCCCACCGGAAGGGCGTCCGCCTGATCGCGGTGCTCCTCCACTCGGCCGACCCTTACGGCGACGCGCGCCGACTGCTTAACTTCGGCTTCGCGCTTCCGCGCTGAGGGGTCGATCGTGAGAGGAGCAACCGCAAGAACACTTCTGCCCGCGCTCGCCGCCCTGCTCGGGCTGCTCGTGGTCGCCGGATCCTCGGGTGCCGCAGGCCGCATCGGCGTGGGGAAGATGACGGTGACGCCGAACCGCGTCAGCGCGGGCTCGGCCGGCAACGACCTCACGTTCACCTTCACCGCCGACTCGGCCGCGCTGACGGGCCAGACGATCGTCGATGTTCCCGTCAGCTGGTCGCCGCCGCAGCGGACGAGCCCCGCCGCGTCGGGCTACGTCGAGGTCCAGCCCACCGACTGTCTCGGCTCGACGCGGATCACCGCCATCGTCCGCCGGCGGATCACGATCGCGACCGCCTGCGGGCGCCGGCACGTCTACCGGCTCATCTATCACCACGCCACCGCGCCCCGCCTCGCGGCCGACGGCTACGTCTTCCTCACTCAGACCCGGGCCGCCGCGGGCACCGGCAAGAAGGTCGTATTCCGCCCGCTCGGCCCGCGCAAGCAGCCGGTCGTCCGCGTGCGCGGAGCCTCGGCCTCCGGGCTGTTCATCTCGACGACCAGCGTCGCCACCTCCGGGACCCCGTTCAACGTCACCGTCCGCGCGATCGACCCCTTCGGGAACAATGCGGCGGACTACGCCGGCACCGTCACCATGACCAGCACCGATACGGCGGCGTCGCTGCCGGCGCCGTACGCCTACGGCCCCGCCGACCTCTCGCAGCACACGTTCACGGGCGTGATCCTGCGAACGCCGGGAACCCAGCGGATCACGGCGACCGACTCGAACGGCTTCTCGATCACGAGCGGCCCGATCGCGGTCTCGCTCGTCTCGAGTGGATAGTTACTGCGCGTCGGCCTCGGCCGGCAGCTCTGCGCGGTGCCGCTCGTAGGACTCGACGATCGTCTCGACCGCTTCGGCGGGATCGTCGGTCAGGAGAAGGAGGTCGAGGTCCTCTCGCGAGATCATTCCGTCTCGGAGGAGCCGCCCCTCGAACCAGTCGACGAGCGGGCGCCAGTACCGGCTGTCGAGGAGGACGACCGGGAAGTGCTGCACCTTGCCGGTCTGGATCAGCGTCAGCGACTCGAAGAGCTCGTCGAGCGTCCCGAAGCCGCCGGGAACGATGACGAAGCCCTCGGCCGCCTTCACGAACATCGTCTTGCGGGCGTAGAAATGCTTGAACGTGACGGAGATGTCGAGGTACCGGTTCTCGTGCTGCTCGTGTGGAAGCTCGATGTTGAAGCCGACCGAGACGCCGCCGGCCTCGCGAGCGCCGCGGTTCGCCGCTTCCATCGCGCCCGGGCCGCCGCCGGTGACGACCGCGAATCCGGCCTCCGCCAGACGTCGTCCCACGTCCTGCGCTTGCGAGTAGACGGGATCGCCCTCGCGCACGCGAGCCGAGCCGAAGACGGACACCGCCGGCCGCCCGATCCGCTCGACCGCCGCGAAGCCCTCGAGGAACTCGTCCGCGATCCGCGCGACGTGCCCGGCGAGATCGCCGTCGCGGCGCTCCAGGAGCCGGCGGTCCTCCACTACAGACGCGATTGGGGCACGTGCGCGCCGATCATCCCGATCACGAGCAGCGCGGCCAGGCCCAGGTAGAGCACGAGAATGAGGGCTGCCCGATCGCGCCCCGACCCCGGCAAAGCGACCGCCGCGCCGCCGAACTGGTCCGGGACCACGGGTTCCATGCGCGCGAGCTTGTAGGCGTTCCAGATCGCCCCGCCGTCGAGGATCCCGATCGGAATCATGTTGAACAGGTTGATCAGGAAGCCCGCGTAGGCGAGCGCCATCAGGAGCCGCGAGTCGTAGGCCTCGCCGATCCCCCAGCAGAGGGCCGACGCCGCCCCTCCCGCGGCAGGGCCGGCGAGCGCGACGAGCGCGTTGCGCCAGGGGTTGAGCGGCGAGTTCTTGATCAGCACGTAGGCGCCGAGGAACGGGACGAACGTCGGCAGCGTCACCTCGAGCCCCTGCCGCTTGGCCTCGACGAAATGCCCCATCTCGTGAATGAGGATCAGGAGCACGAATCCGACCCCGAACTTCCAGCCCCAGATCAGCGCGTAGGCGCCGACCGAGATGAAGATCCCGAAGAACTTC
>DASXQY010000099.1:0-14401 GCA_036506915.1 Gaiellaceae bacterium
CAGGACCTCACCCCGATGCAGCTGCGGATGGTCGCACGCCGCGCCGGCGGCGCGTTCACGATCCTCGGCGACGTCGCGCAGGCGACCGGGCCGATTCCCTACGACAGCTGGGACGAGCTGCTCCCCCACCTGCCCGGCGGCCACCGCGCGCAGGTCGAGGAGCTGCGGCACGCCTACCGCGTCCCGCGGGAGATCATGGAGCTCTCGCTTCCGTTGCTGGAGCGGATCGCACCCGGCGTCGAGCCGCCGCTCGCCTACCGCGTCGGGGCCGAGCCGCCTCGAATCGTCCACGGCGACCCTCCTCTTGCTGCCGCCTACGAGGAGGCAGCCCGGCTCGCTGACCAGGAGGGCCTGCTCGCCCTGATCGCCCCGGCCTCGCTGCGCGGCGGCGCAGACGGCGCGGCGGAATCGCTCTTCGACGAGACGCGGATCGCCGTCCTCACCCCGCGCGAGGCCAAGGGGATGGAGTTCGATCACGTGATCGTGGTCGAGCCGGCGCACATCGTCGAGGAAGCGACGGAGGGCCAGGGCCTGCGCGAGCTCTACGTCGCCCTCACCCGTCCGACCACGACCCTCGTCGTCGTCCATGCCAGGCCCTTGCCGGCCGAGCTCGGCGTCTAGAGGTCGAGGACATCGTGACCGGGAGACCCCTTTTGCAGGGCTTTTATACTGCCGACGCGTCTACTTGGTAGACAAGGGGGGTACAGTAGAAGCGTCCGGCGCGGTGGAGGCTAGGGGTCGGTCCTCGGGCCCTGATATGCCGTCTCTCGCGGTACCCCTCTGCCGGAGGCGAGCAGCCTCCGCCAGCCGGACAATCAAACGCGAAGTTATAGAGGCGAGCAACGCACCGCGCGGCTCGTTCGTTTAGGTGCTCCTGTACCTTCGGGTCAGAGGCCGCGGCTCAGACCTCCAGCACGATCGTGACAGGGCCGTCGTTCGTGAGTTCGACAGCCATGCCCGCGCCGAAGACACCCGTCGCGACCCGCACGCGAAGGTCGCGGAGCGCGTCGCAGAACGCCTCGTAGAGCGGCTCCGCCTCCTCGGGCGGCGCGGCCTCGGTGAAACTCGGGCGGCTGCCCTTGGCGGTGTTCGCGATCAGCGTGAACTGGCTGACGACGAGCGCGTCGCCTCCCGCGTCGAGGAGCGAGCGGTCGAAGCGGCCATCCCCGTTCTCGAAGATGCGCAGCCGCGCGATCTTCCCGGCGAGGCGGCGGGCCTCCGAAACGCCGTCTCCGCGCGCGATCCCGAGCAGCACGCACACGCCCGCGCCGATCTCGCCGGCCACCTCCTCCCCCACGCGAACGCGTGCGTTCGAGACCCGTTGCACGACGGCCTTCATGTTGCGCTCGAAAATGACGATATAGCCCGCGTGGAAGCGGCCCACCTTCCGTGGCAGCACCTCGGCTCGCTCCTGATCAACCGCGGGCTGCTGACCGTGGACCAGGTCAAGCAGGCATTCGAGGAGCAGACCCTCACCGGACGCCGTCTGGGCGAGATCGCGGTCGCTCGGGGCTGGATCACGGGTTCCGACCTGTCGAAGGCGCTCGCCGACCAGTTCGGGCTCGAGTACGTCGACCTGGCACAGGTGCAGCCCGATCCCGACGCGGCCGCGCTGCTCCAGAAGGAGCTGGCCTTCCGCTACCAGGCGATCCCCGTGCGCTTCCTCAGCGACGACCTCGTGCTCGTCGCGATCGGCGACCCGACCGACGTCAAGAGCGCGGACGACCTCCGCCTGGCGCTCGGCCACAACGTCCGCCTCGCGGTGTCCGACCCGACCGACCTCGAGCAGACGATCAAGCGGATCTTCCGCACGCAGATCGAGGTCGACGACTCGGGGCCCGAGTCCGACGAGACGTTCAGCGTCGTCGCCGAACGGGAGGAGATCTCCGAGGCGAGCGTCGACACGCCGGCGGTCAAGCTCGTGAACGCGACACTGGTGCAGGCGATCGAGGACGGGGCGTCGGACATCCATTTCGAGCCGCAGGAGAACGAGATGCTCGTCCGGGCGCGGATCGACGGGGTCACCCGGCCCGTGACGACGATCCCGAAGCCGATGCAGCCCGGCGTGATCAGCCGCCTCAAGATCATGGGCAACCTCGACATCGCCGAGCGGCGCGCGCCCCAGGACGGCCGCGTCTCCGTCCGGTTCGGCGGCCAGCCGCTCGATCTCCGGATCGCCATCATCCCGACGACCCAGGGCGAGCAGGTCGTGCTCCGGATCCTCCACCGCGCGGTCAGCAAGCCCGACCTGGGCGACCTCGGCATGACCCCCGCGGCCCGCGAGCCCTTCGAGCGCGCGATCCGCCAGCCCTACGGCGCCGCCGTCGTCTGCGGCCCGACCGGCAGCGGCAAGACGACCACTCTCTACACGGCGCTACACATGCTCAACGACCCGGGCCGGGTGCTGATGACGATCGAGGACCCGGTCGAGTACCAGATCAACGGCATCAACCAGATCGAGATCTCCCCCAAGAGCGGCCTCACGTTCGCGAGCGGGCTACGGACGATCCTCCGGAGCGATCCCGACGTGCTGCTCGTCGGCGAGATCCGCGACGAGGAGACCGCCCGGATCGCGATGCAGGCGGGGATGACCGGCCATCTCGTCCTCACCACCGTCCACGCCCACAACGCGGCCGGCTCGATCGAGCGCCTGAAGGACATGGGCGTAGAGCCGGGGCTGCTCGCGAGCTCCGTCAACTGCATCGTCGCGCAGCGGCTGGCGCGGCGCCTCTGCGTCGACTGCCGCGAGTCGTACTGGCCGAGCGACGAGGAGCTCCAGCAGCTCGGGCTCCTCGAGCGCAAAGGCGAGATCTTCCTCCATCGCGCCAAGGGCTGCGGACGCTGCGGGAGCAGCGGCTATCGCGGCCGCGTCGCGCTCTACGAGGTGATGCCCGTAACGGGAGAGATCCGGGGCCTGATCGAGTCCTCGACCGACGAGATCTTCACCGCGGCCGTGAACGAGGGCATGACGACGCTGCGCGACGACGGCGTCCGCGTCTGCCTCGAAGGGGTCTCGTCCCTCGACGAGATCCGCCGGGTCACAGGAGACAGGCTCTAGCGGTCGAGGTCGCGGATCCGCGCCTCGTAGGCGGGGCGGCCGGGTCTCAGGGAGCTCGCGAGCTTGTAGTGGCCGTTCGCCTCTGCGGTTCGGCCTCGCTTCTCCAGGCAGCGCCCGAGCGCGTAATGCGCGTAGTCGTCTACGGGGGCGAGCTCGAGCATCTTGCGGAACTCGGACTCGGCCTCGGCGTAGCGTCGAATCCGGAAGTAGGCGATCCCGAGTGCCTCGCGGATCGAGGCCTTCTCGGGCTCACGTGCCTTCGCCTTCTCGAGGGCGACGGTGGCCTGCGCCGCCATCCCCTTGGCGAGGTGGGCGCGGCCCTGCTGGAACAGGTCGAATGTCTCGCTTTCGCTCATCGCAGGTAGGGAACGTTCTCCCTTACGAAGTCAAGCGGGTCCGTCAAATCTCGCGTGTTCCCGATCTCGACTCGCGCCACCTCGACGCCGGCGTGCTCGACTGCGCGGAGGAGCTCGTAGGGCGGGCCGGGCAGCTCGTCGAGGACGCGCGTCACGGCGTCGGAGAGCCCCCATAGCGGCGCCCAGCCGCCGTCCGGCCTGACGCCGATCGCCGCCTCCGCGCCGGAGCTTGCGAACGCGTCTACGAACAGCCGTACGTCGCCGGGCTTGAACAGGGTGTCGGCGGCCGTCACGAGGAGCGGCGGCCGGGCACCGGCGGCCACCGCGCGGCGGACTGCGTCGGCGGAGCCGTCAGGGGACGGCTGGCGGACGTAGCGCATCTCGAGCCCGAAGGCGCCGCCGTCGCCCAGCAGCCCCTCGACCTGCTCGGCGAGATGCCCCGTGACGACCGTGACGCGGGTGAGGCGCGCCGCAGCGAGCTCGCAGGCGAGGGAGCCGATCACAGGCCGGCCGTCGATCGGGAGCACCGGCTTCGGCCAGCGCTCGCTCAGCGGCCGCATCCGCCGGCCCTCGCCGGCGGCCATCACGACGACATTCACCCCGCGAGGCCGAGCGAGCGAAGCGAGAGCAGGCCGCGCACGCGCTCGACGCGCGTCAGCCGTCGGCGCAGGCGCTTGCGAAGGTGACGCAGATCGCGGCGCATCGCGCGGGAGGCCTCGCGCGCGCCCCCGGCGGGCCCGAAGCGCGCGGCGGTCGCGTGCAGCGCGAAGGCCCTGGCCTCCACGCCGAACTCGCTCTCGACCAGCTCGGCCAGCTCCCGCAGCGTCGCGCTGGGAGGCACGTCCACCCCCTGATCGCGGACGAAGTCCCGGAGATCCTTGCGGCACGCGGACGCCAGTCGCCGCGGGTTGCGGGTCAGGTAGCGAGCGTGCCGCCGCACCAGCTTCACGATCGACACGACCTCCACGATTCCGGCGAGCACGAGCAGGAGGAGGCGAAGGAGCCCCGGCGCGCGCGAGTGCTTCCCGCCGGTGGCCCCGCCGGCGGCGATCTGCCTGAGGTCGGGCGTGTCCGGCGAGAGCCGGAGCGGCACCTTCGGCGCGAAGCCCAGCTCGGACGCGAGGCGCTTCATCCCTTTGAGGCCGCTCTTGCCGGCGAGGACGGCCGCGGTCGCGGCGACGTCGAAGCTGGGCGAAGAGGATGAATAGGCCGCGGCAAGCCCGCCCCGACCAGGCGTCGGGTCGAACGGGAGCCAGCCCCAGCCCTTGAACCAGACCTCGACCCAGGCGTGTGCGTCACGGTCGGCTACGACCCATTCGCCGTGGTCGTAACGGCCGCTCGTGAAGCCGACCGCCACGCGCGCGGGAACGCCGAGGTAGCGGAGCATCAGCGCCATCGCCCCGGCGAAGTGCTGGCAGTAGCCGCGGCGGCTGTTTGCGACGAAGTCCACGAGCGCGGGGACGCCCGGCGGAGGCTGAGGCGGCTGCTGGTCGTAGACGAAGCCGCCGCCCGTGCGGAACCAGCGCTCGAGCGCGACCGCCGCCGCGTAGGGGCTCTTCGCGCCGCCCGCCACCTGCTGCGCGTACGAATACAGGGGCCGGTAGGGCTCGAGCTGCTGTGCTCGGAAGTAGTCGGTGAAGAGGTAGTCGATATCACGGACGCGGCCCGGCCTCCCGAACGGCGGCACCCACACGTGCCGCTCGACCTCCAGGTAGGCCTTCCGCTCGGTTATCAGGGCCGGGTAGTCGGGCTTCGAGCGGATCAGCTGCGCGGGCGTGGGCCTGGGCGAGTAGCTCTCGACCTCGTAGGAGTCGCCGCGCTGAGGGATGTTGTTCGCGTACGCGATCCCCGAGGGGTCATAGCGCACGTCGAGGCCCGAATCCGCCGGCACCTCGAACAGGACCGGGACGCTTCCGCCGACGAGATCGTGATCGTGCAGCGCTTCGACGGTCACCCGCTGGAGCTCCCACTCCAGGTGATCGGTCGCGCGGCGCGGAATGAGGCCCGGCTCGCCCAGCAGCCTACTCGTCTGCTCCTGCGCCGTCACATCCTCCTTCCAGTGGCCCCTCTGGACCGCGCTCAGCACCGTCGCCCGCCAGTAGTGCGGCGTCGACGAGGCCTTGATCCGCAGCACCGTCGTGGGCTTGCGCGGGAACCTGAGGCCCGTGTAGTTCGAGTCCCAGACGTAGCGGACGTCGAGCGGTTTCGCCGGGCGCGTATAGAAGTCCCACGACTGCCAGTGCAGGAACTCCCGCTTCGCCAGCGCGGGCGTGCTCGACGCGGCGACGGCCGCGACAACGACGACCACGGCGGCAGCCGCTGAGTAGCCGAGTCCGCGCAAGGGCTCGCGCCGCAGGCCGACGAGCAGGACGATGACGCCGAGGAGCAGCACTGTCCCACGGAAGAGGTCGTTTCCAGGCAGGAGTGTCGCCGGCCAGCCGGCGCCGACCACGAGAGCGAGCGCGGCGAACCCCGGTCGCCGCGCCGCCACGGCGAGGGCGACGACGAGCGTGAAAGCGAACACGGCGAGCAGGAGGACGCCGTGCATGCGCGGGTGCGTTGCATGGTCAAACGGAAGCTGGACGTCGTAGTAGTCGAGGAAGCCGCCTCCGAACCGGGCGAGCAGGCGGCCGGGATAGTGCAGCCCGGGCTCGAGGTCGAACGCGATCCCGGCGGCGACGAGGAAGACCACGGCCCCCGCGAACGCCCGCCGGCGCAGGCTCCCCGGGACCAGCGCCGGAACGAGCGCGAGCAGCACGACGAGCACCGCCTGCCAGCCGTTCCCGCCGTCCTCGAGCCGCAGCCAGTTGGCGGCGACGAGCCAGCCGGCGGCACCTCCGAGCAAGAGCGTCTTACCCACGAGCCGCCTCGACCTGGTCGCGGGCCCCGAGCCGCTCGGCCAGGTCGTCCCCGCGCCGGAGCACCACGACCGCCACCCCGGCCGCCTGAAGGCGCAGCAGCTCGGGCAACCGTCGCGGCTCGGAGCCGTTGAAGCTCGCTGTGTCGACGAGGACGAGCGAGACGGTGCCGTGCCCGAGCGCGCGCGCGACGACCCGCTCGACGAGCGGCTGCGGCAACGAGCCGGTGACGACTGTGAGCTCGAGCGCGCGCGCTGCCGCGTTCGTCTCGGCGGAGAGCAGCGCGGCCAGCGGCGGGCCCGGCTCGGGCTCGACTGCGGCCAGCAGGTCGAGCGCCCGGCGCCAGTCGCCGTCGCTCGCGTGCACCCGCCTCTGCTCTCCGCTCGCGGCGTTCACGAGCAGGACGGCGCGCCGGCCGCGCCGAGCGTGGGCCCGGAGGATCGATCCCGCCGCCCGCACCTGCACGTCGAAGCTCTCGCCGACGACGGCTGCCGGGTCGGCGTCGAGCACGACGGCCACCTCGTCCCGCGGCGCGTCCTCGAGCTCCTTCACCATCAGCTGCCCGCGCCTGGCCGTGGAGCGCCAGTGCACCTTCCGCAGCGACTCGCCCTCCTCGTACTCGCGAACGCTGTGCAGGTCGAAGCCGGACGGCCGCTGGAGGAGCAGCCGCCGGCCGTCGAGCGCGCGCGCGCCCGACTCGGAGAAGAGGCGCTCGAGCTCGACCAGGCGCGGATAGACGAGCAGCGCGCCCGGGGCGCTCAGCGGTTGCTCGATCCGCTCGAGGCCGAACGGGTCCTCGACCACCGCCCGGCAGTCCCCGAACGCGTACCGCCCGCGCGGGAGCCTATGGAGGACGTAGCGCGCGCGGCCGCCGAGCGTCAGGGGCGTCTCCCGCTCGCCGAGCTTGCCGATCCGCTCATGCAGGACCCACCTCGCGGGCACGAGCGGCCGCTCGGCGGCGAGCTGCAGGCTGACCGTGACGCTCTCGCCCTCGACGCGGTCGCCGGCGCTGAGCGAGCGCCGCACCTCGAGCGGACGGTTGGCGAGGCGCGTCCAGAGCCACGCGAGCAGGACCGCCGCGAGCAGGCCGAGCGCTACCGGGTAGAGGACCTTGGAGCCGAACGCCCAGGCGGCGAGGTAGGTCGCGCCGCCCAGTGCCAGCGCGAGTCGACCGCGGTGCGTCAGTGCTCCTCCCGGTGACATTGCCACGCTCCTGGCGCGCGAGCACCAAGCCAGGCAAGGACGCAGGGAGCACTCGTATCGAATGAGATACGGGTGCGACTGAGGACGCCGCCTGGCGCCGCGTGATCGCGCGTCAGGGGCCTGGATGATGTTGCCGGGAGGAACACTAAACCGGGACCGGGGTGTGCTCGAGTGCCTCGCGCACGAGGTCCTCGCCGCTCAGCCCGGCGGAGCGGGCTTCCGGGGCGAGGATCAGGCGGTGCGCGAGCACCGGCTCGGCGACGGCCTTCACGTCGTCCGGCGACACGAAGCCGCGCCCGTCGGCGAGCGCCCGCGCCTTGGCGACCCGCAGCAACGCGATTCCGGCGCGCGGGCTGGCGCCGAGATAGAGCCGGCCGTCCGAGCGCGTCTGGCGCAGCAGCGCGACGACGTAGCGGTTGACGCTCTCCTCGACGAACACGGCCGTCGCCTCGGCGACAAGCCCCCGGACGTCCGCGGCGCTCGCCACCGGCCGCAGCGAGTCGAGCGGCGGATCGCTCGTCTGCTCGGTCAGCATCCGGGCCTCCTCCGGCAGCGGCGGGTAGCCGATCGCAACCCGCATCGTGAAGCGATCGAGCTGCGCCTCGGGCAGCGGGTAGGTGCCCTCATACTCGATCGGGTTCTGCGTCGCCATCACCATGAACGGCGCCGCCAGCTCGTAGCTGACCCCGTCGACGGTGACCTGGTTCTCCTGCATGCACTCGAGCAGCGCCGCCTGCGTCTTCGGGGAGGCGCGGTTGATCTCGTCGACGAGGAGGAGGTTCGCGAATACGGGGCCCGGGCGGAACTCGAACTCGTTCGCCTTCTGGTTGAAGACGTTCACCCCGGTCACGTCCGAGGGAAGCAGGTCAGGCGTGAACTGGAGCCGCGAGAACGAGCAGTCGACCGAGCGGGCGAGCGCCTTCGCCAGCATCGTCTTCCCCACTCCCGGGAAGTCCTCGATGATCAGGTGGCCCTCGGCGACCAGGCAGAGGACGACGAGCCGGAGCGTCTCCTCGGGCGCGTGGACGACAAGCGCCAGGTTGTCCGAGATGCCGCGCACGGCCTCGGCCGCAGCCGGTGAGGCCTCGCGCTCCGCTCCGACGGCTTGCTCGTCCACCCCTACCCGACCTCCAGCCTCTCCGCGACCTCGTCGAGGATAGCCTTCGCGACCTGCTCCTTCGCGGACTTCTCGATCCGCCGCTCGCCCTCGGCGGAGAGCAGCACCACCTCGTTGTCCGGCGAGTCGAAGCCGATGTCGTCCCGCGAGATGTCGTTGAAGACGACCAGGTCTGCGCGTTTCGCGACCAGCTTCTCGCGCGCGCGCTCGAGCCCGCGCTCCCCGCGGTCGGCCGCGAAGCCGACAAGTAGCTGGCCGTTCGTGCGGCGCGCGCCCAGCTCGCGCAGGACGTCGGTGGTCGGCTCGAGCGTCACCGTCCACGGCTTTTCGTCCTTGGGCCGCTTGTTCTCGTCCGGCTTCGCCGGGCGATAGTCCGCCACGGCGGCCGCCATCAGCACGACGTCCACGTCCGCGCGCGCCAGCGTTTCGCGCGCGACGGCGTCGGCGGTCGGCGCCTCGACGATCTCCACCCCCGCGGGCGGTGTCACGGCCAGGTTCGCGGCGATCAGGGTGACCTCCGCCCCGCGCCGGCGCGCTTCGGCAGCAAGCGCCGCGCCCATCCGTCCCGACGAGCGGTTGCCGAGGAACCGGACCGCGTCGAGGGGCTCCCGCGTGCCGCCTGCGGTGACGAGGACGCGCACGCCGCGCAGTTGCTCGCGCTTCTCCAGGAGCGTGGCGCAGCGCTCGAAGATCTGTGCGGGCTCGCTCATCCGCCCGAGACCCCACTCGCCCTCGGCGGTGTCGCCCTCCTCGGGGCCGACCAGCTCGACCCCCCGCGCCCGCAGCGTCTCGACGTTCGCGCGCGTGGCCGCATGCGCCCACATGCGCGGGTTCATCGCCGGCGCCGCGACAACCGGGCCGTCGAAGGCGAGGGCCGCCTGGGTCAGCACGCTGTCGGCAATCCCCTGCGCCAGCTTCGCGAGCGTGTTGGCGGAGAGCGGCGCGACGACGAGCAGGTCGGCCTCGACCAGGTGCGGGTAGAGCTCGCGGGGCTGCTCGCGTCTCGCGAGCGCCTCGAAGGTGCGCGCGGCCACGAACCGCTCGGCCTCGTGCGTGAGGATCGGCGTCACCTCGTGCCGGGCGCGGACGAGCAGGCGCGTCAGCTCGCACGCCTTGTAGGCGGCAATCCCGCCGGTCACGCCGAGAAGCACCCGTCCCACGGGACACATTCTGCCCTCAGCAGGTAAATCCAGGGTAGGGCGGCACCCGTAATGCAGGCGGTAAGCAGACGGTCCGATCGAAAGGAGCCGCATGAGGAGAACGACGCTAGGAGCTCTCGCCGTGGTTGCCGTGGCGGCTCTGGCGGTTGCGGAGTCGGCCTTCGGCCACAGCTCGTCGACCCCGACGCTGAAGGGCGTCGTCGGTCCCGGCTACTCGATCTCGCTCAAGAAGGCCGGTAAGCGAGTGACGACCCTGAAGCCCGGCAGCTACAGCTTCGCGATCACCGACAAGTCGTCGTTCCACAACTTCACGCTCGAGCAAGAGAAGGGCGGGAAGTTCGAGAAGCACCTCACCTCGACCGCATTCAAGGGCTCGAAGTCGACGACGGTCCGGCTCAAGCGAGGCAGGTGGAAGTACTACTGCTCCGTTCACGAAAGCCAGATGTTCGGCTTCCTCTCCGTCAGGTAGGACGACCTCGGCGGCCGTCCCCGGGCGGCCGCACCTACTTCGAGTAGGAGTACTTGATCTTGCCCTCGGAGATCTCCTCCAGGGACATGGTCAAGTAGTTCTTCGAGCGCGACTCGACGAGCGGCGGCAGGAACTGGTCGAAGGTGCCTTCGCCCAGCTGGTGGTGGTAGTTGTTGATCTGCCGCGCGCGCTTGGCGGCGACGATCACCAGCGCGTAGCGCGAGTCGACGTTCTCGAGCAGCTCGTCAATGCGGGGATGGATCACGGGCCGGAATGCTACCTACGGCCCGGAGCTCGGCGCGGACGATTCCCTCGAGCTCGTCGAGTGCGCGATCGAGATCGTCGTTGACGATCTTGTGGTGGAACTCCGACTCGAGCGCGAGCTGACGCTCCGCGATGTCGAGGCGCTCGTCGATCTCGCCTTCACTCTCCGTGGCCCGGGCGCGCAGTCGCCGCTCGAGCTCCTCCTTGCTCGGGGCGGTCACGAAGACGACGACGCTGGCCGGGACGCGGTCACGAACCTCCAGCGCGCCTCCGGTCTCGATCTCGAGCAGCGGCGAGCGGCCGTGCGAGGCGATCCGGTCGAGCTCCGACCAGAGCGTGCCCGAGCGGTACCCCTTTCCCCACGGGAGCTCGACGTGCTCGAGGAAGCCGCCCTCCGCGAGGCGCCGGTCGAAGTCCTCCTCCGAGGTGAACCAGTAGTCGCGCCCGTCCTCCTCGTCGGGCCGGCGCGGCCGGGTCGTGGCCGAGACGGCGAGCTCCAGCTCCGGCACGCGCTCGGCAAGGCGGCGGGCGAGCGTGCTCTTTCCCTCTCCCGACGTCCCGGTGATGACGAAGACCGGGAGCCGCCGCTGCGACTCAGCGGTTGAAGAGGCCAATGAGCTCCGCCCGCTGCCGGTCCGACAGGCCGCCGACCGTCTTGGACTGGCTGATGCGGCACTGGTTCAGGAAGCGCGCAGCCTTGACGCGCCCGAACTTCGGCACCGCCATCAGCATGTCGAACACCTTCGCGGTCGACACGTACTCGGGCGGATTGCTCAGGATCTCCTCGATGCGGGCCGCGCCGGACTTGAGGTCCTTCTTCAGCTGTGCGCGCCGCACGCGAATGTCGTTCGCCCGCCTCAGAGCGTCCATTCGCTGGTCGAGAGAGCGGAGCGGCGCCTGTGCCTGAGTCTTGACCGCGGCCACGGCGGGGGATACTAACAAGCTCGCCGCCCTGGTCAACCCGCCATATTTACGCCGATATGCAGGTGTTTTTCGCCCATAACCCTCGACTCGTGATCGAGGGTTCGCGGGTCGGGCCGATGAGCGGCGGCGACCGCGTTGTCAGGACCGGCAAAGCCGCGGCAGGTCAGCTCGGCGGCCAGCTCGGCACGGATCCGGCCCGCCGCCCCCGGGTCGGCGAAGAGGGCGGTCCCGACGGCGACGTCGCTCGCGCCAGCCGCGAGCAGCTCGAGCGCGTGGCGTCCCGTGGCAACCCCGCCCATCCCGACGATCGGCAGCCCGGTCGCCTGGTGGCAGGCATAGACGGCGGCCACGGCGATCGGCCGGAGCGCCGGGCCGGACAGGCCTCCCGGACCGCGTGCGAGAACGGGACGCAGGCTCTTCTCGTCGAGCGCAAGGCCTCGAATCGTGTTCACGAGGCTGAGCCCGTCGGCACCGGCGGCTGCGGCGGCGCGCGCGGTCTCCGCGACGTCCGGCACCGCGGGCGAGAGCTTGGCGTAGAGCGGCTTGGCCGTCTCCGCCCGCGCCCGGGCGACGACCTCGCCGACGTTCTCCGGCACCTCGTCCACGTTCGGGCAGGAGAGGTTCAGCTCGACGACCGTGACTTCGTGGCGCTCGTCGATAGCGCGACACATCTCTTCGTAGTCGCCCGCCGAAAAGCCGCCGACGGACGCCCAGATCGGTATCCCGAGCTCCGCCAGCCGGGGCAGGTGGTCAGCTAGGAAGCGCTCGAGGCCAGGGTTCGCGAGCCCGATGGCGTTGAGCATGCCGGTCTCGGTCTCGGCGATGCGTACGGGTGCGTTGCCCTCGCGCGGGCGCGGCGTGACCGTCTTCGTGACGAAGGCGTCGAAGGAGCGCGCGACCTCGGGCGCGGCGAGCGCGTCGAGACAGCCCGAGGCGTTAAGCAGCCGCATACAACACCGGCCCTTCCACGCAGAGACGCTTGAGCTCGCCTTCGATCTCGACCGCGCAGCCGTAGCAGGCGCCAAAGCCGCAGGCCATCGGCGCCTCCCACGCGAGCTGTGCTCTCGGTGCGATGCGCCGCACCGCCTCAAGCATCGGCTCGGGGCCGCAGGCGAGCACGTCGTAACCGCTTGGCATGACGTCGATGACCAGTGTGGGCTCGATCACGACCTCTGCCTGCGGAAGCAGGGCAGCGGCCTCCGCGTGCCAACTCGACCGAAAGCCGGCGACCAGCCGCGGCGCGCTGAGCGCCGTGGCCAGGTACGGGAACGGGGCAACTCCGATCCCGCCGCCGACCAGCAACGGCCGCTGGACGTCGAGCCGAAAGCCGTTTCCGAGCGGGCCGAGGATCCCGAGCCGCTCGCCAGGAGCGAGCGCGCAGAGCGCTCTCGTGCCGGGTCCGATCGGGTCGATCAGGAAGGCGAGCTCACCGGGAGGCGCCAGGCAGAGGCTCATCGGCCGCGGCAGGAGGCGACCCGCGGCCTCGAGCATGAAAAACTGCCCGGGAGTGCCGGGCTCGATCCCGCCCCGCTCCACCCGCAGGAGGGTGTAGGGCCCGACCGCCTCGGCGGCGACGACCTTAGGCCGTTCGCGCCTGAGCATCGATTCGCTCCTGGAGGCTGAGCGCGACCTCGTCCCGCGCGTGCGCGATCGCCTCGACCGCGGCGGCGGCTCCGGAGAGGGTCGTTACGCACGGGACGCGCGCGACCAGGGCCGCCTCGCGAATCAGGTAGCCGTCCGTGCGCGCCCCCGAGCCCTGCGGTGTGTTCACGACGAGGTCGCAGCGGCCGCGCCGGACGAGGTCGACCACGGTCGGGCCGGCTCCCTCCTCCGTCACCTTGCGGACGTACTCGACCACGAGCCCGGCCGCGGCGAGAGTGCGGGCTGTCCCGGCGGTCGCGAGCAGCCGGAAGCCGAGCGCCGCGAGCGCCTGGGCCACGGGCACGACCACGGCCTTGTCCTCGTCGCGGACCGAGAGGAACGCCGTTCCGCCGGCCGGCAGGCGCCGCCCGGCCGCGCGCTCCGCCTTCGCGAAGGCGCTCGGGAGGTCGGAGGCGCTCGCCATCACCTCGCCCGTGGAGCGCATCTCGGGGCCGAGGACCGGATCGGCGCCGGGGAAGCGGGCGAACGGCAGCACCGCCGCCTTGACGGAGACCTGTCCCGGGGTCAGACCCTGGGGCATGGCCAGTTCAGACAGGCGCGCGCCCGCTGCGAGCCGGCACGCCGCCTCCACTAGGTTCGCCCCCGTCGCCTTGCTGGCGAAGGGCACGGTGCGCGAGGCGCGCGGGTTGGCCTCGAGGACGTGGAGCCCTTCGTCGGTCAGCGCGAGCTGGACGTTCAGCAGCCCGACGACCCCGAGCGCGGGGCCCAGCCGCGTGACGGCTTCGACGACCTCGTCCTGCTCGCGGCGCGTGAGGGAAGGCGGCGGGAGGACGCAGCTCGAGTCGCCGGAGTGGATGCCCGCCTCCTCGACGTGCTGCATCACGGCGGCCACGTGGGTGTCGCGCCCGTCGCAGAGCGCGTCCACGTCGATCTCGATCGCGTTCTCGAGGAAGCGGTCGACGAGCAGTGATCCCGCGACGCGTTGCGTGGCCTCGCGCACCGCCTCGGCGTCGTAGCAGATCCGCATGCTCCGCCCGCCGAGCACGTACGAGGGGCGCACGAGCACCGGGTAGCCGATCCGCTCGGCCACGCCCACCGCCTCGTCGGCTGAGGTGGCCGTGCCCCACGGGGGAACCGCGATCCCGAGCTCCCCGCAGAGCGCGGCGAAGCGTTCGCGGTCCTCGGCGAGGTCGACGGCCTCGAAAGGGGTGCCGAGGATGCGAAAGCCCGCCGCCTCGATCGCGCGAGCGAGCTTGAGCGGCGTCTGGCCCCCGAACTGGATCACGACCCCTTCCGGCCGCTCCCGCTCGCAGATCGCCAGCACCTCCTCGACGCCGAGCGGCTCGAAGTAGAGCCGGTCCGAGGTGTCGTAGTCGGTCGAGACGGTCTC
>DASXQY010000100.1:0-11287 GCA_036506915.1 Gaiellaceae bacterium
CTGCTCGCGAACGCGATCGGCCTCGTCGTCTACGTGCTCATCCCCACGGCCCCGCCGCGCATGTTCCCGGACTTCGGCTTCGACGACACGCTCGCGAGGTTCGGCGCGCTCAATCACGGCAGCGGCCTGGTGGAGTTCGCCGCCAACCCGTACGCGGCGATGCCGAGCGTCCACGCGGCAGACGCGCTGATCGTCGGGCTCGTCCTCTTCTCGGTCTGCCGCACGCGGGTCGTCAAGGCGATCTGGCTGCTCTGGCCGGCCTGGGTCTGGTTCAGCGTGATGGCGACCGGCAACCACTTCTGGCTCGACGTCCTCGCCGGCATCGTGGTCGCCGCGATCGCCGGAGCGTTCGTCTACCTCAACCCGCTGCGCCGCCTGTTGAGGCGCGCGACCGCTTAGCGGCGCAGACCCGCCGCCCGCCGACCGTGCGCCGGAGTGCTCGAGGGGAGGCTGCTAGCGTGCGCCCCGTGAGCCGCACGGCCACGCTCGCCTGGGTCAAACAGGGTTACACCGACGGGACACGCCGTCTCGCCTCGCGCTGGATCGGCGGCCTCGCGCGCACGCGCGTGACCCCGAACGCGCTCACGGCGGCGGGCATCAGCCTCTGCGCCGCGGCGGCCGTGCTGATCTGGTTCGGCGACGACAACCAGTGGCTCGTCTACTGGCTGGCGGCGATCCTGTTCGTGGTCGGCTCGATCCTCGACATCCTCGACGGCGCGCTCGCCCGCTTCGGCGGGAAGGTAACTCCGTTCGGGGCCTTCCTCGACTCGATCTCCGACCGTGTCAGCGAGGGCTTCGTGCTCACCGCAGTCGCGCTCGTCTTCTCGCGCCACGGAAACGAGATCGCGGTCGCCTTCGCCGTCGCGGCGATGGCGGGCTCGTTCCTCGTCTCCTACGCGCGCGCGAAGGCCGAGCTGCTGGGGCTGCGCGGGGACGTCGGTCTGGGCAGCCGGGCGGAGCGCGTGGTCGTGATCACCGGCGGGCTCGTCTTCGCGCCCTGGGGCGGCCTGCAATGGGCGATCTACTTCCTCGCCGCCACCGCCTGGCTCACCGTCTTGCAACGCATCCTGCACGTCCGCAGAGAACTTCACTCAGGAGGAATCGATGGCTTCGAGAAACGGTAAGGCCCTGCGCCGCGAGGACAAGGTTCGCGTGGCGCTGATCGGCGTTGGCAACTGCGCGAACTCGCTCGTCCAGGGCGTCGAGTACTACAAGGACGCCGCGCCCGACGAGTTCGTTCCGGGCCTGATGCACGTCGACCTGGGCGGCTACCACATCAGCGACGTCGAGTTCACGGCCGCCTTCGACGTCACCACCGACAAGGTCGGAAAGGATCTCGCCGACGCGATCTGGGCCCACCCGAACAACACGATCAAGTTCGCGGACGTGCCGAAGACCGGCATCACCGTCTCACGCGGGATGACCCACGACGGGCTCGGCAAGTACCTCTCCGAGATCGTCACGAAGGCGCCCGGCGAGACCGACGACGTCGCCGGGATCCTCCGCGAGACCGGCACCGACGTCGTCGTCAACTACCTCCCGGTCGGCTCCGAGGAGGCGACCAAGTGGTACGCAGAACAGGTCCTGAACGCGGGCTGCGCGATGGTGAACTGCATGCCGATCTTCATCGCGCGCGAGAACTACTGGGACAAGCGCTTCAAGGAGGCGGGCGTGCCGATCATCGGCGACGACATCAAGTCGCAGGTCGGCGCGACGATCACCCACCGCGTCCTGATGAGCATCTTCCGCGACCGCGGCGTCCGGGTCGACCGCACCTTCCAGCTCAACTTCGGCGGCAACGCCGACTTCCTGAACATGCTCGAGCGGGACCGCCTCGAGTCGAAGAAGATCTCGAAGACATACTCGATCAAATCCACGGTTCCGTACGAGCTGGAGGACAAGAACATCCACGTCGGCCCCTCCGACCACGTGCCCTGGCTCGAGGACCGCAAATGGGCCTACATCCGGCTCGAGGGGACGGCCTTCGGGGACGTGCCGCTGAACGCGGAGCTGAAGATCGAGGTCTGGGACTCGCCGAACTCGGCCGGGGTCGTGATCGACGCCGTGCGGCTGGCGAAGCTGGCCTTGAACAACGGCGTCGCGGGCACGCTGGGCGGCCCGAGCTCCTACCTGATGAAGTCGCCGCCGGTCCAGCATCCGGACGACGAGGCGCGCGACCTGACGGAGGAGTTCATCCGCAAGCACGCGCGCAAGCAGGCGAAGGAGCCGGCGAAGAGCAAGGCCTAAGGCGGTCGCTTGCGACGCCGACCATAAGAGGCCGTACTGGCTTTGCCAGTACGGCCGTCTGACTCTCGGCCCGGACTAGACTCAGGCGGATGGGCCTCCGGGTCTGCCTGGTCACGCCGTTCGCCTGGTCGCGACCCCATGACGTCAACGAGCACGTGGCGGGGATCGCCCGGGAGCTCCGCGCGCTCGGGCATTCCGTTACGGTGCTCGCGCCCTCGACGCGCGCAGCCGACCTGATCGCCGGCCGGCGCGCGCTGCTCGACGGCGGCGGCCAGGACGTGATCGCGCTCGGGCCGGCCGTTCCGGTCTCGCGGCGGAGCCGCATTGGGGTGCCGGTGGGCGTGCGCGCGAACCTCTCGCTCGCGCTCGCGCGCGGCGGCTATGACCTCGTGCACGGGTTCGAGCCCGGCCTGCCGAGCCTGTCGTACCTCGCGCTTCGGGACGCGCACGCCTTTGCCGTCGCGACCTTCCTCTCTCCGGAGCGGCTGGGGTACCCGCCCGGCCGCGCTCAGAGAGAGCGACTGCTGGCGCGCCTCGACGCGCTCGTCGCGACTTCCGAGGAGACGGCCGCAGCCGCCGCCGAGCGCCTGCCCGGCGACTACCGCGTGCTGACCCCGGGAGTGGACACCGAGCTGTTTCGGCCGGGACGCAAGCGCCGGCTCGTCGTCTTCGAGTGGCGGCCGACCGAACGCGGGCTCGCCCGAGCCGTCGCGCGGGCGCTGCGCGGGACGCCGGATTGGGAGCTCGTCCTGCTGAGGACGAAGCCGCTCGCCGGCCGGCCGACCATCTCGCGTTCACTCCGTGGGCGCGCCCGTGTGCGGACGCTGCGCGACGGGGCGGCACGCGCGCGGCTCCTGAACGAGGCCGCGATCTTCGTGCCGGCGTTCGACGGGCTCGCCCGAGTCTCGCTGGAGGCGGCGGCCGCCGGGGCAGCGATCGTCTCGCCGCCCGGCGTGCGCGAGCAGCCCGAGCTGGCGGCGGCGGCGATCGCCCGCCTGGCCGAGGACCGGCCCTTCCGCGAGCGCTCCGGCGCTCTCGCTCGAGCCGGCGCCGAGACCCAGAGCTTCGCGGATCTCGCGCGAGATCTGGACGGTCTCTACCGCGGGCTCGCCGAGCAGGCGGTCCGTCCCCGCAGAACGCGGAAGCTGGACGACCGCGAGTGGCTCCTCGCCGATCTCCACCTGCACACGTCGTGGTCGCACGACTGCGGGATCCCCGTCGCCGACCTGCTCGACCATGCGGAGGAGCAGGGCCTGGGCGCGATCGCGGTCACCGATCACAACGTCTTCGGAGGGGCCCTAGAGGCCGTGGAGCTGGCGCGCGGCCGCGATCTCGTGGTGATCCCCGGCGAGGAGGTCAAGACCGCCGACCAGGGCGAGGTGATCGGGCTCTTCCTCACCGAGGAGATCCCGCGAGGCCTTTCCTTCGGCGAGACCGTCGCAGCCATCCGGGCGCAGGGAGGGGTCGTTTATCTGCCGCATCCCTTCGACCGTCTGCACGCGATCCCGGACCCCGCCACGCTGCACCGCAACCGGGCCGAACTGGACGTCGTCGAGGTCTACAACGCGCGGCTCCTCTTCGAGGCCTACAACGACGAGGCGCTGCGATTCGCCCGCAAGTACGACCTGACGATGGGCGCCGGCTCAGACGCGCACGTGCTCCAGGGCGTTGGCACCGGCGCCGTCCGGATGCGGGCCTTCGACGGGCCTGAGGAGTTCCTCTCCAGCCTGCGGACGGCACAGGTGATGCGACGGCCGCGCTCGCTTCTGTACCTCCAGTCGCTCAAGTGGGCGGCGCAGGCCAAGGAAAGAGTCCGCTAGGCGAGAAACAGGTCGTGCCCTCCGTGTGCGCTGTGCCCACCGACGAGATCTTCGACAAGTACCTTCAGAAGGCGATCGCCGAGATCAACGAACTCGGGGACGAGATCGGGCGCGCGGCGGGCGAGGGACGCGTGCCCGTGCTTGGCTCCGGGCATCCGCTCGCGGACGTCCTCCTGCTGAAGCACGAGCCAAGGCCTGCGGAGGTGCAGGAGGGCGTGGCGTTCTACGGCCGCTCCGGGCAGGCGATCCTGAAGTCGCTCCAGCGCCTCCGGGTCGACCCGCTGGCGGTGTACGGAACCAATTGCCTCAAGTTCGCCGGCGGCGAACCTGACGAAGCGCGCCCCTGGCTGGCCCGCGAGCTGCACATCGTTCAGCCGAAGCTCCTGGTCGTGATGGGCGAGCAGGCGCTTGCGTTCCTGAACGAACTGGAGTTCCCGCTCGCGGACACGCTCGAGCCGACGGTCGGCGAGCTCCAGCGTTTCACGCCTACGATCCAGGCCCTGCCCGTCCCGGACATCGACGAGTCGCTCGACGACCAGACTTCGAAGACACGCTTTTGGAACGCGTTCAAAACTCTTGGCTCCTGGTGGGCCGAGCTCCCGCCTTACTGAGGCCGCGCGCCGCCGCGTTCGCCGGGCTCGCCGCCGTCGTCGGGGTCTATTACGGCGTCCACGAACACCTCTTCGACCTGCCGCTCTGGTGGGACATCGCCTTCCTCGGGTTCGTCTTGATCCCGGCGGTCTTCGCGCTCGTCTACCTGGCGCTGCCCCTCTGGCGGGCGCCGGCGCTGCAGCTGCTCCTGGTCGCGGTCGCGTTCGGAGCGCTTGCGGTCGTGCTCCAGGCGGCGGGCGCCGGAGCCGTCGCGAACTTCGCCAAGCTCGCGGCCCTGACCACGATCGCCTGGTGGTTCCTGAACTACTTCGAGGAGGTGACTTGGGTCGCGCTCGTGGCGGTGATCGTGCCGTGGGTTGATTCGTACTCGGTCTGGCGCGGGCCGACGAAGACGATCGTGACCAAGAAGCCCGAGGTGTTCTCGGCGCTGTCGTTCGCGTTTCCGGTGCCAGGGCAGAGCGGCGGGGCCAAGCTGGGGTTGCCGGACCTGCTCTTCTTCGCCTTGTTCCTGGGGGCGAGCGCGCGCTTCGGCCTGCGGCCGTTCTGGACCTGGCTCTGCCTGACAGCCTCGCTCGGCGGGACGATGGCGCTCGCGACCGTCTTCGAGGTGGACGGCCTTCCCGCGCTCCCCTTGCTCTCGGTCGGCTTCCTGCTCCCGAACGCAGATCTGCTCTGGCGCGCGGTCCGCGAACGTCCAAAGCAGACGTGACCCTTTCGGCCCTGACCCGGGGTCAGACCCCGGGCCGTGTCCGTTTCGGACAGTTTTGGGGCCAAAGAGCCTGCTCGCGTCGATTTGTAGCACCTTGAATCCGTGCAAGTAATCGGCGCGAGGGACACGCCTCGGGGTCAGACCCCGGGACGGCAAACGGAGCCTCAGTCGCGCAGAAGCAGCGCGACCGTCTCGACGTGCGGTGTGTGCGGGAACATGTCCACCGGACGCGCGCGCTCGAGCCTGTAGCCCCAGTCCCGCGCGAGCTCTTTGACGTTCCCCGCCAGCGTCGTGGGGTTGCACGAGACGTACACGATTCGCTTCGCCTCCAGGCGAGCCAGCCGGCGCAACGCCTTCCCGGACAGCCCCGCCCGGGGAGGATCGACCACAACCACGTCCGCCGGCCCCGCCCGCTCGCGCAGGTCCTCGAGCGACGCGCCCACCTCTCCAGCGAAGAACGCCGCGTTCGCGATCCCGTTCAGGTCCGCGCTCTCGAGCGCACAGGCGACCGACTCCTCGGAGACCTCCACGCCCCAGACCGTGAGCGCCTTCGCCGCCAGGGTCAGCCCGATCGTGCCGATCCCGCAGTAGAGGTCGTACACCGTCTCGGAGCCGGAGAGCTGCGCGTACTCCGCGGCCAGCGCGTAGATCCTCTCCGCCATCGCCGTGTTCGTCTGGAGGAACGCGTTCGGCCGCACCCTGAAGCGCAGCCCGCAAAGCTCCTCCTCGATCGCCTCCTCGCCCCAGAGCAGCGTCGTCGGCAGGTTCGTCACCTCGGCCGGCGAGTCGTTCACGGCCCAGTGGATCGAGCGCACCTCCGGGAAGCGCCGAAGCGTCTCGACCAGCTCGTCCCGGTCGAACCGCTCCTCCGCTGCCGTCACGAGCTGCACCATGGTCTGGCCCGTGTTGCGGCCCTCTCGGACGACCAGGTGACGCAGGTAGCCCGTGTGCTCGCCCTGGTCGTACGCTTCGAGTCCTTCCGCGCGCGCCCAGTCCCGCACCGCGCGACGGACGGCGTTCCCGAGGTCGCTCGTCAGCCAGCAGCGCTCGATCTCGAGCACCTTGTCCCACCGCCCGGCTTCGTGGAACCCGAGCGCCGGCCCCGCTGGCTTGCTCGTGAACGAGTACTCGAGCTTGTTGCGGTAGTGGAACCGTTCGACGGCGGGCTCGATCGGCTCCAGCGGTGGCTCCGCGAGCCCACCGATCCTGCGCAGGGCATCCGCCACCTGCTCCTCCTTGGCGGCGACCTGGGCCTCGTACGCGAGATCCTGGAAGCGGCAGCCGCCGCAGGCTGGGTAGTGCTCGCAGGGCGCCTCGACCCGCTCCGGCCCGGGCCTGAGCACCTCAACCGCGAGCGCCTCGGCATGGTTGCGCTTCACCTTCGTCACGCGCGCGCGCACGAGATCCCCGGGCAGGCCACGCCGGACGAAGACCACGAACCCGTTCAGGCGCGCGACGCCGTTCCCGCCGTAGGCGAGCGAGTCGATCGAGAGCTCGAGCTCTTGGTCTCTGACGACGGGCGCGGCCACACGGCCACAGTAACCCCAACCTAGGAGAACGGCGGGTGAAGCGGCAGGAGAAGCGGCGGGCGCGGCCTCTGGCGGAAGTCGAAGTCGCGGACGAGGTTTCCGAGCCGCGGCAGGGTCTCACGCACGTCGGGTCGCGGGTCCGGCCGACCGTCCGTCTTCGGGTCGAGTCGCGCGCCCGCGAGGAAGTCGTCCTCGATGAACTTGGCGTATGCGTCGAACGTGAGGACCTGGTGGTCGATGAAGCCGGCCCGCGCGTAGGGCGAGATCACGAGGCCGGGCACGCGGAGGCCGTATCCGTTGACGTCCACCTCCGGCGGTGGGACGTGGTCGTAGAACCCACCCCAGTCGTCCCAGGCGAGGAAGATCGCGGTCGAGCTCCAGTCCGGGCTCCGCATGACCGCGTTCACGACGCTGGTCACGAACGTCTGACCGTTGCTCACGAGGTTCGGAGGGTGCTCGCTCACCCGGTTGCTCGGCGTCAGCCAGGAGACCGCCGGCAGCGTCCCCCTCCGTGCCGCGTTGAAGAACCCACGAATCGGCATGACGTCTCTGACCTGATGGTCGTGCCGCACCGTGTCGAACCACGGCAGCGGGTTCCAGATGCCCGGCGTCCTCGCCTGCAGGCGCACCGCCCGGCAGTACGCGCGGCCGTCTTCGCAGTCCGGTTGCGCCCCGCGGTGGACGTAGTAGCGCCAGGAGACGTGCCGCCGGTGCAGCAGGTACGTGAGATCGGTCCAGGCGTAGTCCGGCTTCCTGCTCGTCGGGTTCTGCGGCGAGTGAGCCGGCGCGACCGGGTTCTCCACCGCGTTCACGCAGCTCATCGGGTCCCCGAGGCGCCGGCACTTCGCCGACCACTCCGAGACCATGAACAGGTGGGCGGGCAGACTCCAGGACGTGTCCGGCTGGAACATGTGGTCCTGCAGCACGAAGTGCCGCGCGTAGGCCCAGTAGTTGGGGATCTCGCGCCAGTCGTGGTACCCCATCACGTCGGGATGGAGGGCGCCGAGGGAGCAGAGCGGGGCGTCGACCCGGCAGCCGAACCCCAGCCCGCGCCGCGCTTCCCGGATGAAGCCGTCCATCTTCCCGCCGTCGATGTCGCGGATCGCGTCGAGGTGCTGGTGCGAGCCGCCCGTGTTGCGGTCGAGCGTGTCGTGGTAGGGCCGCTCGCAGACGCCGTACTTCGGATCGGGGACGCACACGGTGAACTTGCCGTTCTTCCGCGGAAGCCCGTCCGCGCCCGGGTACGTGCCGAAGTACTCGTCGAACGACCGGTTCTCCTGCATCAGCACGACCACGTGCCGGATCTTGTGGATCCCGGCCAGCGAGGCCGCCTGCGCATGGCGGCTGCCCCGGTCAAGCCCGCTGAGCGTTACGGAGAGCGCGGCGGCGGTCACCGCAAGCGCGATCAGCCGCCATCGTCGCACGCATCAAACGCTACGACGGCTTTGTTGAATTCAGGTGAAGGCTCGGTTCAGCCCGCGTTTACCTTTCAGCGCAGCGCGGTCACGTAGACCTTGCGTTCCCGCGGGCCGTCGAACTCGCAGAAGAAGATGCCCTGGTAGCGGCCGAGCGCGAGCTTTCCCTCCTCGAGCGGGACGAGCACCTCGGGGCTCATCAGCGACGCGCGCATGTGCGATGGCGCGTTCGGGCCGTCGGCGTCGTCGTGTCGCCAGCCCCAGCCGTCCTCGACGATCTTCTCCATCGCCGCCTCGATGTCCTGCGCGAGCGCCGGGTCGATGTCCTCGTTGATCGTCACGCCGGCGGTCGTGTGGGGCACGTACACCAGCGCAGCCGCGGCGCCGTCGACCCCGTTCAGCGCTCCTTCGACCTGCGGAGTGATCTCGAGCAGCTGGGTCCGCCGCTCGGTCCGAAGGCTGATCTCTCGCACCGGGGTATCCTACGGCCTGTGCCGAGCGACCCGCCGACATCGCCCGAGCTCGACGCGTACCGGGCGGAGGCGGACCGCTTCATCGCCGAGCTGGACGAGGAGTTCTATCTCCACTACGCCGGACTGAAGGACCGGCTCGAGCTCGAGCCGATCTACGAGCGGCACGACGTGCTGACCAGCCTCGAGCAGGCGCGATCGCTGGGCGCGGCCGTTGACGGCGACCGGGGAGTCCGCGAGCTGTGGCACTTCGCCTGCGAGGGCTACCTCGGCAAGCTGACGCGCGAGCACGCCGAGCGGCAGGCCGCCGTCGAGGCCGAGCTGGAGGTGACCGTCGACGGCGAGACGATCCCGTTCCGGATGCTGCGGCCGACGATGGCGAACGAGCCCGACCGGGGGCGCCGGGAGCGGCTCGACCGGGTCATGTGGGAGGCGACCGAGGAGCATCTGAACCCCATCTACCTCGAGAGCCTCGAGGTCGTGCGCGCCACCCTGCCGGCGCTAGGCGTCTCGGACTACGTCGAGCTGCACGAGCGCTTCGGCTTCCGGCTGCGCGAGCTGGCCGTGCAGTGCCGCGCCTTCCTCGACTCGACCGAGGAGCTCCACGAGCAGGTGCTGGACCGGGCGATGCGCGAACTGCTCGGGCTCGGGCTCGCCGAGGCGCAGCGCTGGGACCTTCAGCGCATGATCCGCTCGCCGCAGTGGGACGTCGGCTTCCCGGCGGACAAGATGGTTCCCGCCCTGAAGGCCACGCTCGCGGACCTGGGGATCGACCTCGACCGCCAGGAGAACGTGCACCTCGACATCGAGCAGCGTCCCCAGAAGTCGCCGCGGGCCTTCTGCTCGGCGATCGAGATCCCGGACAAGGTGATGCTCGTCATCCAGCCGATCGGGGGCGCCGACGACTGGCGTGCCTTCTTCCACGAGGCCGGCCACGCCGAGCACTACGGGAACACCTCGCCCGACCTGGCGATGGAGGACAAGCGGCTCGGCGACACCGCCGTGACCGAGGGCTGGGCGATGCTCCTGCAGCACCTCACGGACGAGCCGTCGTGGCTCTCACGGCGCCTCGACTTCCCGCGCCCGAACGAGTACGCGACGGAGGGGATGATGTGGCTGCTCTTCTTCGTCCGCCGCTACGCCGCGAAGCTGCTCTACGAGCTCGAGTTCTTCACCGGCGATCCGGCCGCGATGCCGCAGCGATACGTCGAGCTGCTCGGCGACGCGACCAAGATCGAGCCGAGCCCGGCGAACTATGTCGGCGACATCGACGCCGGCTTCTACGTCTACTCGTACCTTCGCTCCTGGGCGTTCGAGGCGCAGCTGCGCGACCACCTCCGCGAGCGCTTCGGAACGGACTGGTTCACGTCGCGCGAGGCGGGCTCGCTCCTGCGCGAGCTCTGGGCGCAGGGGCAGCGCCCGACCGCCGACGAGCTTCTCCGCGAGGTCTCGGGCTCCGAGATCGAGATGGAAGCGGTCGCCGAGCGCGTCCGCGAGCCTCTCGCCTGAGCACGAAAAGCACACTCCGTCCTGCTTAGCTGCATAAGCTTTATGCATGACCAGGACGCGGGTGCTGATCGCGGGCGCGGCCGGCCGCGACTTCCACAACTTCAACCTCGTCTACCGCGGCCGCAAGGAGTACGAGGTGGTCGCCTTCACCGCGACGCAGATCCCGAACATCGACGGCCGCGTGTACCCCGCCGCGCTGGCGGGCGAGCTCTATCCGGAGGGGATCCCGATCCACCACGAGGACGAGCTCGAGGAGCTCATCCGGGACCACCACGTCGACGAGGTCGTCTTCGCGTACTCCGACGTCACGCACGAGCACGTGATGCACGTCGGCTCGCGGGTGCTCGCCGCCGGCGCCTCCTACCGCCTCATCTCGCCGCGCGAGACCATGCTCGCCTCGTCGAAGCCCGCGATCGCCGTCTGTGCGGTCCGCACCGGCTCCGGGAAAAGCCAGACGACGCGGCACATCGCCGCGCTGCTGCGCGACTCAGGCAAGCGGGTCGCGGTTCTCCGCCATCCGATGCCCTACGGCGACCTGACCGCGCAGGCCGTGCAGCGCTTCGAGCGCTACGAGGACCTCGACGCCGCGGACGCGACCATCGAGGAGCGCGAGGAGTACGAGCCACACCTCGCCGAGGGCAACCTCGTCTTCGCCGGAATCGACTACGCCGCGATCCTCGACCGGGCCGAGGAGGAAGCGGACGTGATCCTCTGGGACGGCGGCAACAACGACACGCCGTTTATCCGGCCCGACCTCCACGTCGTCGTCGTCGACCCGCACCGGCCGGGCCACGAGCTCCGCTACCACCCCGGCGAGACGAACCTTCGCCTCGCAGACGTGTGTGTCGTGAACAAGGTCGACAGCGCGCCGCCCGAGGGCGTCGAGGCGGTAGTCGACTCGATCCGCGAGCACAATCCGCGCGCGAAGATCGTCCTCGCGGCGTCCCCATTCGTCGTCGAGGAGGACGGCGAGGCG
>DASXQY010000101.1:0-1860 GCA_036506915.1 Gaiellaceae bacterium
ATCGCCCGCCGCTTCCTCGCCGTCTTCCATCCACCTGCGCGCTACGCCCGGACGACCGTCGTCACGCTCGTCGAGGACGAGCGCTTCCGCACCCGCGGAAAGGTCACGCTCGAGGCCGGCTGGCGCGGCGTCTATGGCGTAGAGGCCGACGCGGAGAAAGAGGAGGACCCGGAGAGCGCCGAGCTTCCGCCGCTGGAGAGGGGCCAGCAGGTCAAGGTCGTCTCCGCCGAGAGCGAGGCGAAGGAGACGCGGCCGCCGCCGCGCTACACCGAGGCGACGCTCCTCTCCGCGATGGAGACCGCCGGCAAGCTCGTCGACGACGAGGAGCTGCGCGAGGCGATGAAGGAGCGCGGGCTCGGCACCCCCGCGACGCGCGCCGAGACGATCGAGACGCTGATCCGCAGGGAATACATCGAGCGTGCGGGCAAGGACCTCCAGCCGACCCCGAAGGGCCTCCAGGTGATCACGATGCTGGAGGAGCACCCACTCACCTCTCCGGAGCTGACCGGCGACTGGGAGAAGCGCCTGACGGACATCGAGCACGGCCGCGACGAGCGCGACGCGTTCATCAAGGACATCGCCGGGTTCACCCAGAAGACGGTCGAGCAGATCGCGGCCCTGGACAAGGAGAAGCTCCGGCCCGAGCGAGTCGAGCTCGGCCTCTGCCCACGTTGCGGCGCCGAGACCGGCGAGATCATCAAGGAGAACTCGAAGGCGTACGGCTGCACGAGCTGGAAGAGCCGCGAGGAGCCCGGCTGCGGCTTCGTCATCTGGAAGCGCGTCGCCGGACGGACGCTCACGCCCGAGATCGCCCGCCAGCTGCTCGAGGAGGGCCGGACGAAGGAGGTCATCTCCGGCTTCCGCTCACGTGCCGGCAAACCTTTTCGCGCGCGCCTCGTCTTGAACGGGGAAGGGAAGGTCGAGTTCGACTTCCCCGCGCGTACGCAAACCAAAGAGGCCGCTGTCGCGGAATAGGAAAGACGAGGAGGGCGTTTCGACGACCGAGCCCGGCGAAGGGGCCGGTTCCCCCTGTTCAGGCGAGGAGAATGCTCATACAGTGCGAAAGATCGACGCAGAAACGACATCTAGGAACCAAGAGGAGAAATTGACCCACAGCCAACTTCACGATTTGCTGGAGACCGAGCCCGCGCGCGTCCTGCTCGAGAGCTCCGAAGAGCGTGGCTTCGTCGAGCCGGCAGAGCTCGAGGCCTTCGCGCTGGAGCACGACCTCGCCGACGAGGAGGTCGAGCAGCTGACGCGTGAGCTCGAGGCAATCGGCCTCGACGTCGGCGAGCCCGTTGCGGAGGGTGAGGCCTCCGCGAAGACGGAGCCCGCTGCCCCCGCCGAGCCGGAGGCCCAGGCCCAGGTGCTCGTCGGCGCGGCCGACAGCCTTCAACTCTTCCTCGCCGACATCGGCCGGCACAAGCTGCTGACCGCGGCCGAGGAGGTCATGCTCGCGAAGGCGATCGAGCGCGGCGACGTCACCGCCAAGCGGCGGATGATCGAGTCGAACCTGCGGCTGGTCGTCTCGATCGCGAAGGGTTACCGCGGCCTCGGCGTCCCGTTCCTGGACCTGATCCAGGAGGGCACGCTCGGCCTCAACCGCGCGGTCGAGAAGTTCGACTGGCGCCGCGGCTTCAAGTTCTCGACGTACGCGACCTGGTGGATCCGCCAGTCCGTCCAGCGTGCTGTCGCCAACCAGGCGCGCACTATCCGCGTGCCGGTGCACGTGGTCGAGCGGCAGCAGAAGCTGGGCCGCGCGGCGCGCCGGCTCGAGGTCGAGCTCGGCCGCGAGGCGACGAAGCAGGAGCTCGCGGACGCGACCGGCCTGCCGATCCAGCACGTCGACGAGGCGCTGGG
>DASXQY010000102.1:0-3981 GCA_036506915.1 Gaiellaceae bacterium
CGTCCACCGAGAGCGCGCCGACCCACGAGTCGAAGAGCTGAACGACGTCCGCCCCGGCCCGTGCGCATCCTGCGAGGTAGAGCGCGAACGCGGCGGAGAGCTTCTCCATCAGCGCGTGCCAGACCTCCGGCTGCCCGTACATGCAGGCCTTGGTCAGCTTGAACTCGCGCGTCGGCTTCCCCTCGATCAGGTAGCCCGCGACCGTGAAGGGTCCGCCGGCGAAGCCGATCACCGCCCGCTCCAGCGGGAGATCCTCCCGGACGAGCCGCACCGCCTCGAGGATGAACGGCACCGATTCCTCGGGCTCTGAGACGGCGAGCCGCTCGACGTCGGCCGCGGAACGGATCGGCCGCTCGACTACCGGCCCGATGTTCTCGACCAGCTCGACGTCGACGCCCATGCCGAGCACCGGAAGCATGATGTCGGCGAACATCACCGCCCCGTCCACTCCGTGGGCCCGAACCGGCTGGAGCGTCACCTCGGCGCAGAGCTCGGGCCGGCGGCACACCTCGAACAGCCCGTGGCGCCGGCGAATCTCGCGGTACTCGGGCAGCGATCGCCCCGCCTGGCGCATGAACCAGACCGGCGTCCGCTCGACGGGCTCGCGCCGGCAGGCTCTGACGAGCAGCGGATCCATGATCCGAATCAGCCTAGCCTGATGGGCCCGTCTCAGACCGAAGCCTTGTGCCGTCAATCTGGGACGGGCTCGCCGGTGCCGTCGACGGTGGGTAGCTCCCAGGTACCGCCGAGGCGGATCGCGCCGCCGCCGTGCGGATCGTGGCTGAAGACGCTCAGCTCGAGCGCCCGCTCCTCGAACGCGAGCTCGGCGTCGCCGTCCTCCGTCCCGACGACCACGTCGACGAAGAAGCGCCCCTCCCGCATCGGCAGCCCGGGGAAGTGCAGCCGCAGCCGCTCGAGCTGCCCCGGCCGCAGGCGCACCCCGTCGACGGCCTGGGAGCCGAGCGCCTGCCCGCCCGCGTCGCGAAAGCCGACCGTCACCCGGCCGGCGTCGAGCCCCTCCTCGGCGTACAGCCAGACCTCGAGCGCCATCGGCTCGCCTTCGGTGAACCGCTCGCGGACCGAGCCGTCGCCGCCGATCGCGCGCACCTCGTGCACGCGGCAGCGCCCGCCCGCGCCGTCGCGCCGGGCGACGTGCTCGGCCGCCGCGGTCACGAGCCGGCGGTGGTAGGCGCCGACGACCTCCTCCGCGGGCCCGGCCTCGACCACGCGGCCGCGCTCGAGCATGATCGCCCGGTCGCAGACGCGCTCGACGGCGCTCTGGTCGTGGGAGACGAACACGATCGTCCCGCCCGCGCGCTTGAATTCCCAAATCTTCCCGTAGCACTTCTGCTGGAACGCCTCGTCGCCCACGGCCAGCACCTCGTCCAGCAGCAGGACGTCGGGCTGCACGTGCATCGCGACCGAGAAGCCGAGCCGCATGTACATGCCCGAGGAGTACGTTCGCACCGGCACGTCCGCGAACGATTCCAGCTCGGCGAAGCCGATGATCTCGTCCAGGTGCTCGTCCACGTAGCTCCGCTTCAACCCGTAGATGGCGGCGTTCAGGTAGACGTTCTCGACTCCCGTGAAGTCCGGGTGGAAGCCGGCGCCGATCTCGATCAGCGAGCCGACCCGGCCTCCGACCTGGAGCTCGCCGGTCGAGGGCGCGAAGATCCGGGCCAGCAGCTTCAGCAGGGTCGACTTGCCGGAGCCGTTCGGCCCGACGATCCCGAAGGCCTCGCCCGGCTGCACGTGCAGGTCGACGTCGCGCACCGCCCACAGCTCGCGCGTCCGCGGCAGCTCGCGGCGCAGGATCGCCTCCTTGAGCGTCCGGCTCTGCGTCAGGCGAATCTGGAACACGCGCCCGAGGCCTCGCCCGCGGATCTCGCCGGGTGCCACGGTGGTCGCGGCCGTCATGTCAGAGCTCGATCGCGACGCGGTCCTCGAAGCGCTGCATGATCCAGAGGCCGAACAGCGCGACGAGCGGGCCGACGAGGAAGATGTAGGCGAGCAGTGACGCGCCGGGCACCGTCGCCTGGAGCACGACCGCGCGGATGCCCTCGACGTACGGGGTGACCGGGTTCCCGTACCGGAGCAGGTGGATCAGCCAGCGATGCTCGCCGGCGGCCGGCAGCTGCTCGAGGCCGTAGAGCACCGGCGTGAGGAAGAACCACGGCAGGAAGAGCACGCCCAGCAGGTGCTCGACGTCGCGAAAGTAGACGTTTGCGACCGACAGCATCCAGGCGAGGCCGAGCGCGAGGCAGAGGAGGGCGGCGAAGAACGGGATTACGAGCACGACCGTCCGCGCGTTCTCGGGCACCACGATCAGGCAGGCGGGGATCAGGATCGCGAACATCACCCCGGCGGCGATCGTCTGGGCGAGGACGACCGAGGCGGGAACGAGCTCACGCGGGAACCAGACCTTCTTGATCAGCTCCGCCCCCGCTAGCAGCGAGCCGGTGCCGAGCTGGACCGAGACCTGGAAGAAGCTCCAGACCGCGAGGCCGGAGAGCACGAAGAGCGGGTAGTGTGGGATGTTCCCGGCCGCCTTCCAGAGCACCGAGAAGACGAGCGTGTAGACGCCCATCATCGCGAGCGGGTAGACGATCGACCAGGCGATCCCGAGCCCGGAGCCCTTGTAGCGGGCGCGGAGCTCGCGCCGGAAGAGCGTCCGAAGGAGCTCGCCGTAGCCGGTCAGCCAGCCGAAGCTGGGCAGGACCGGGCTTCTTGCCGCAGTGTCGATGGCCACGAACGGCAGGATACTCAGCCCCTCTCGTGCGAATCGTCGTGGACGTCAGCCCTCTCTCCCACCCGCGTACGGGGATCGGCAACTACGTCCGCAGCATGGTCGCCGGCCTCGCGGAGGCGGGCGCGGGAGCTCACGAGCTGGTGGCGTTCGGGCCGTCGGGACCGCGAGGGAGACGCCGCATCCGCGAGTCGCTCGCCGGCCTGCCCGTCGAGCTGCGCCTCCCGCTCCTGCCGCGGGCGCAATGGTGGCGGTCGGGCTGGAGCCGGCTCGGGCGTCCGCCCGTGGAGAGCCTGGTCGGGCGGCTCGACGTCTTCCACTTCTCGGACTGGATGTACCCCGCGCAGCGGGGCGGCGTGCGCGCGACCACCGTTCACGATCTCGTTCCCCTGCGGTTTCCGGAGTGGGCGCAGGCGGCGACGGTGCGGATGCACGGGCCCAAGTACGCACACGCCGCCCGCACCTGCGACCGCGTCTTCGTCAACTCGCGCTTCACGGGCGGCGAGGTGGCCGAGCTGCTGGCGGTGCCGGAGGAGCGGATCGTGGTCGCGTATCCGGGGATCGACCCGCGCTTCCGAGCGGAGGGCGAGAGCGCAGACCTCGGCGGGCCCTACATCCTGGGTGTCTCGACGCTGGAGCCGCGGAAGAACGTACCCGCCCTGGTGGCCGCGTTCTCGCTCCTGCGCCGCCGGCGGCCGGAGCTGACGCTCGCGCTCGTGGGCGCTGCGGGGTGGGAGCCGCGGCCGCTCGAGGCGGAGGGCGTGCAGCTGCTCGGCTTCGTCCCCGACGCGGAACTGGCGCGGCTCTACCGCGGGGCGGCCGCCTTCGCCTACCCGTCGCGGTTCGAGGGCTTCGGGATCCCGGTTGTCGAGGCGCTTGCGAGCGGGACGCCGGCGGTCGTCTCCTCGCATCCGTCACTGGACGAGGCTGCCGGCGAGGCGGCGTGGCGCGCCGATCCCGACGATCCGGCCGCCTTCGCGGACGCGCTGGAGCGGGCGCTCGAGGGCCCGGAGGACCGGCGCGAGCGCGGCCTCGCCCACGCGGCCAGCTTCACGTGGCGTGCCTGCGGCGAGGCGGTGCTGGCTGGCTACGAAAGCGCTCTGACAAACTGACCCCTGGGGTGCAGAAGCTGCGCGTGGGGATAGACGTCTCGCCGCTCGCGCTGACGCGGGCGGGCACGGCGCGCCACATTAGCTCGCTCCTGGCCGCGCTCCCGCAGGAGGAGATCGAGCTGC
>DASXQY010000103.1:0-5332 GCA_036506915.1 Gaiellaceae bacterium
CCTCGGCGACGATTCGGCCGTGGTCGATGATCCCGACGCGGTCGGCGAGGACGTCCGCCTCCTCGAGGTACTGCGTGGTCAGGAAGACCGTCACGCCCTCGTCCCGCGCCAGGCGGCCGACCTCGTTCCAGAGGGCGGTCCGGCTCTGGACGTCGAGGCCGGTGGTCGGCTCGTCGAGAAAGATGATCCGTGGCTCGTGGACGAGCGCGAGGGCGAGGTCGAGTCGCCGCTTCATCCCGCCCGAGTACGTACGCACCTTGCGGTCGGCCGCCTGCGTGAGACCGACACGCTCGAGCAGCTCCGCCTGGCGGCGCCGGCCCTCGGTCCGGGACAGCCCGTGCAAAGCGCACTGGAGCTTGAGGTGCTCGCGGCCGGTCAGCAGCGGGTCGAGCGCGGCCTCCTGCAGCGCCGCCCCGATCGCCGCGCGCACCTGCGGGCCCTGGCGGACGATGTCGAAGCCGGCCACCGTGGCCGTTCCCGCGCTCGGCGGGAGCAGCGTGGTCAGCATGTGCACGGTCGTCGACTTGCCCGCCCCGTTCGGCCCGAGAAAGCCGTAGATCTCGCCCGGCTCGACCGCCAGGTCGATCCCGGCGACGGCCAGGATCCCGCCCTTGAACTCGCGAACGAGGTCATCCGCGACGATTCCGTGCGTACTCGCCATCCCGCGTGAGTCTACGGACAGCGTGGGAGGCGACCGGCGGCTGGAAACGCCGCCGGTGGTGCGAGAATCTGGACCGAGACGAGATGCGGCGTCCGCGGACGTTCCCAGCTTTCGCGCCAGGCCGGGCGCCTCTTCCCGCACTGCCCGGCAGCGCGGCTGCTGCCGGCGCCGGCATTCCGATGCTCGATGAAACGGCGCTGCCGGCCCACGTTGCGCCGGCGGGCAGCTGGAGCCTGATCTGGCGGCGCCTGCAGCGCGACCGGCTGGCCCTGGCCAGCGGGTGCTACCTGCTCTTCGTCCTGGGGCATGTGCTTCATCGCGGCGCCGATCGCCAGCTGGCTGGTCGGGCATGGTCCGAACGATCCATTCATCCGCGGGGCCGACTTTGCGCGCAAGCCGGTGGCCCCGTGGACGCATGTTCCGATCGTCTACTCCGCCTATGGGGCCGTGCCGCCGCATGCGAAGCACACGCTCTTCATCCTCGGCGGCGACGGGCCGCTCGGCCGAGACGAGTTCCTCCGGCTCCTCTACGGCGGCCAGGTCTCCCTCGAGGTGGCGTTCGGCGCGACGGTGATCGCGATGACGCTCGGCCTCCTGCTCGGGATCAGCGCCGGCTACTTCCGGGATTGGACCGACGCCGTCGTCTCGCGCACGACCGAGTTCACGATGGCCTTCCCGGTCCTGCTGCTGCTGATCGCGCTGGGAACGACTATCAGCGACCGCTTCGACTTCATCACCCTCCACGGGCTCTTCAACCCGGGCGTGCTCTCCCTTGCGGTCGTGATCGGCCTGACGACGATCCGGCACGCGGCGCCCATCACGATCTCGCTCGTGATCGGCGGCGCAGTCGTCCTGGTGCTGCTTGCGTTCCCGCTCGCGCTGCTCTCGGCGCTCCGCTCCCAGACCCTGATCGACCGCCTCATCCTGCTCTTATCGATCTTCGGGATCGCGTTCCATCCCTTCGTCGTGGGGGCGATCCTGCGCGGGGTCTTCAGCGGCGATCTGTACGGGCTCCCGCACGGCGACTACTGCCCGCTGCGCGGCAGCACGACATTGGCCCCTGCAGTGCCGATCAGCGTCGCGCCCGGCTCATTGCCGCCGCTGGAGACGGCGGCGGCGTCGTCGACTGGTCGACCCACATGATCCTCCCGTGTGTCACCTTCGCCTGCTTCTTCCTGCCCCTCTACACGCGCATGATCAGGACGCGGCTGCTCGAGACTCTCGGCGAGCCGTTCGTGCTCACCGCGCGGGCGAAGGGCGCTTCCGAGCTGCGCATCCTGCGCCGGCACGTGCTCAAGAACGCGCTCCTCCCGATCATGACCATGCTCGCGATGGACATGGGGACCGCGCTGACGGCGGCGATCTACGTCGAGACGGTCTTCGGCCTGCCCGGGCTCGGGCTGGTAGCCGTGCGCGCGATCAGCGGCGAGACCGGTCCCTTCGACCTTCCCGTGATCCTGGGGATCGTCTTCGTCGTTGCCGTGACCGTCGTCGCACTCACCCTCGTCGTCGATCTTCTGTACGGGTTCCTCGATCCGCGGATTCGGGTGGGATCCGAGGCGCGCGCATGAGAGCCCTCGCCCTCGTCGCCGCGGTGCTCACGGCCGGCACGACCATGGTGGCGGCCGCGGCGACCGGCCCCGCCACACGGATCGTGCTCGGCCGCTCGAATGCTACGCCGGCGCGTAGGCCTTTTCGGGGGCGGGCGCCTGCTCGACGTGCTCTTCGGCGGACGCGGTGAGCGGGTGGTCGGCGAGATCCGGCTCGGCGCCGGAGGCTGAGCGGGCCAGCTCTGCGAGCAGCTCGGCGATCCCGGCGCGAACTCGGTCGTCGGTGAGCCGGCCGTCGGCGTCGAAGCTGAGGTAGGCCTCGGGGACGAGCAGCTCGGGCTGCGCGAGCACGTGCGCGCGTGAGAACTCGAGCGCGGCGCGGAGCTGCTCCTGCGCCCGCGCGGTCCCGCCGAGGCCGGTGGACGCGCCCATGATCGCGACCGGCTTGCCGCTGAGCGGCGAGCCGAGCGGCGGGCGCGAGGCCCAGTCGATCGCGTTCTTGAGCACGCCCGGGACGCCGCGGTTGTACTCGGGCGTCGCGATCAGGACTGCGTCCGCCGAGCGGATCGCATCCTTGAACGCGGTCACGGGCTCGGGATCCCCCGCGGCCTCGACGTCGCCGTCGTAAAAGGGCAGCTCACGGATGTCGAAGTCGACGATCTCCATTCCGGCGGGCGCGAGCTCGCGCGCAGCACGGAGCAGCGCCCGGTTGTACGAGCCGGCGCGGAGGCTGCCGGGGATCCCGAGAACACGCACCGTCCTTACGCCTCCTTCGTTGCGGAGACGGCCGCCGTCACCTCGACGGTGGTCGTGCCCCACTCGAACGAGCCCTGCGCGTCGAACACGAGCCGCTCGTCGCCGAGCTTGCCCTGCCCGATCCCGCGGATCCGCGCCTGGAGCTCGACCGGGAACGGCGTCTCCTTCACCGTCAGGTCGCCGCGGACCAGGAACCGGTCGTCGCCGAGCCGCTCGACCGCGGTCGACTCGAAGCGGATCTCGGGATACGCATCGGCGCCCAGGAAATCGGGCGAGGTCAGGTGGGCGTCGCGCTGCTCGTTGTCGCTCCTCAGGCTGGCGACGCGAATGGTGCCGGCGAGCTTCGGCTCGTCGCCGCCCTCGAGGCGACCCTCGAAATCGGTGAAGCGGCCGTTGATCGTGCTGAACAGGTCGGTCGTGTCGACGACCTGGAAGCCGATCGTGGTGTGGACCGGATCGATCGTCCAGATCCCGGTGGGAATCAGAGTGTTGGTCTCTACTGCGGACATTGCGTTCTCCTCCTTGTGAGATATACTTGAGCCGTCAACAATATTAGCAAAGAAAGTTGAGGCGTCAAGTATTGAGCACGCAAGCTTCTATAAAGCTGATCCCTAGAACACCCGCGGTCGAGGCCTACGTGCGGCTCCTGCGTGCCCACTCTGCGATCACGCGCCGCCTCAACTCGAAGCTGGTGGCCGACCACGGGCTGACGCTCAACGACTACGAGGTGCTGATGCATCTCTTCCGCGCCGAAGGGCAGCGGCTGCGCCGCGTCGACCTCGCCGAGCAGGTCATCCTGACGCCGTCCGGGATCACGCGCCTGCTCGAGGGACTCGAGCGCTGCGGGCTCGTCGAGCGGGCCTCGTGCGCGAGCGACGCCCGTGTCACCTACGCGCAGCTCACCGAGCAGGGCGAGGCGAAGCTGCACGAGGCGTCCCAGACCCACGTCGAGGACGTCCACGGTCTTTTCGGCGACCGCTTCTCCGCGAAGGAGATCACCACCCTGCACGAGCTCCTCGAGCGCCTGCCGGCCGACGGCGTCGACGAGTCCGAGTGCCTCGAATAGCGGTCAACCGGCGGCGTGAACCAACCAAAGGGGGACGAGTCAACCGCCGGCCGGCTCCGATACTGAGGACTGCTTCCGGCGGCCCCCATGCGGCGGGGCCGGGGAGGCAGACTCCGATGACTGCGGCTCAATTCGAAGACCTGACCCCAGCCGAAGCCGAGGATCTGCTTCGGTGGCGCCTCCGGCGGCTGCTCGACGCCGGTGCCGACCCGGCGGGCGGCCTGCTCCTGGCCGCCCAGGTCGACATCGGCCTCGAGCCGGCGATCGAGCTGCTCGTCCAGGGCTGCCCGGCGGAGCTGGCGCTGCGGATCCTGCTCTAGCGGCGGACCCCGGTCAGAACCAGCCGCGCCGCTTGAAGAAGGCGAGCAGAATGGCCAGCGCAACGAGCTCGGTCCCGATCCCGAGCCCGAGAAAGACGGGCCAGCCGCCGATGTGGCCGACCATCCAGCCAAAGTTCTGGCCGAAGAAGCCCGTGATGAACGACAGCGGGAGGAAGATGGTGGCGATCACGGCCAGCTGCTTCGTCACGACGTTGAGACGGTTGGAGGCGGTTGAGAGGAAAACGTCCATCGCGCCGGTCAGGAGATCGCGGTAGGTGTCGATCAGGTCGCTGATGCGGATCAGGTGGTCGTAGATGTCCCGGAAGTACCGTTCGTCCTCTTCCGTCATTCCGGGCAGCTCGGCGACGCCCCCCATCAGGCTCGCGAACATGTCGCGCTGGGGCGTCACGGCCTTACGCATCCCGACCAGGAGCCGCTTCATCGCGAAGATCTCCTGCAGCTGCTCATCCTTTGCCTGCAAGAAGATCTGGTTCTCGAGCTCGTCAATGCGGTCGTCGAAGTCGGCGAGGATCGGGAAGAAGCTGTCGACGAGTCCGTCGATGATCCGGTAGACGAGCAGCGCCGGGTTCTCGACCGGCTGGTTCCGTTTCTGATACCGGCGTCGTACTTCGGCGAAGGCCGGGGCGTCGTCGCGGTGCACGGTGATGAGGTAGCGCTCCGAGTAGAAGCAGTGCACCTCGACCAGCCGGTCCTCGTCCGGGACGGCGCCGTACACAACCAGGAGCACGAAGTCGTCGTAGTCGTCGAGCTTCGGCCGCTGCCCGAACTGCTCGGAGTCTTCGAGCGCGAGGGGATGGAACTTGAAGACGTCGCGCAGCACCTCGAAGTCGTCCTGCGTCGGCTGGGGGAGGTCGAGCCAGAAGAAGCGCCCGGCGCTCAGTAACGATTCGGCGGTCTCCCTGGTGAACCCGAGGCGCTCGGCGCCGCCCGCGTGGACTACGTCACATGGACTCGGGCC
>DASXQY010000104.1:0-6688 GCA_036506915.1 Gaiellaceae bacterium
AACCGGAAGTGCGCGATCGCCCGCTTGAGCGGCGCTGGCATGCCCCGCATCCGGCGGACGAAGTCGTGCTGGAGCGGATGGTGGCCCGGGTCGGCGAGGACGTCCAGGCTGAGCACGGTCTCGAGCAGCGGCGAGACGGCGAAGCCGACGTGGGCCGCGTCGCGGTCGTCGAGCCGGAAGCTGATCACGCGCTGTGAACGCCACCGCGACCTGCCGGCGGGAGGGCCCGCGCGGCGGCGGGCCCTCCCGGAAAACGGATCTACGTGGAGGCGATCCCTTCGAGCCCCGGCGGCAGGCCGGTGACGACGCCGATCTGGGTGAGCGTGCCGTCGTGCTCGACCCGGTACTCGTCGACGGTCCCGGCGGTGCCGGTCTCCACGTAGAGGAAGCGCCCGCTCGAGACGAGGTCGATCGGCCCGGCCTCCGTCGTGGCGACCACACCGGTGGGCGTAACCAATGACGGCTGCCCGTCGCCCGTGATCCGGTAGCCGCTGAGCGTGTTGCTTCCCGTGTTCGAGACGTAGTAGAAGGGGCCGACGCGCTCGATCCAGCAGAGCGCGACCTGGCCGTCGCTCTGCGACTGCGCGCCGGTGAGCGTGCCGTCGTGCTCGATCCTGTACGTGGTGACCGAACTCGCGCCCGCTTCGCCCGTAACGAGCCGGCCGCCCGCGCCGAACGTGAACGCGAACGGCACCGGTGTCGCGGACGGGTTGACGACCGGAGCCGCGGACAGAAGCCCGTCATGCCCGACGTCGAATACGTCGATCGTGCTTCCGCTCGCCTTGGTCGTGACGATCAGCTTCTTCCCGTTCGGCGTGAACCCGACCTGGCCGGGCGACGTGAGGAAGAACGGCGGGTTGGTGTTCGCGAGACCGAGCGAGCGAGCCGAGCCGGCGATGGGGGTCAGCCCGTCGCCCTCGATCCGGAATCCCTGCACGATCCCCGCCCCGCCCGCGTTCAGGACGTAGACGAGCTTGTCGTGGACGGCGATGCTCGCGGGGAACTGGCCGCCTGAGGAGACGACGTCCTCGAACGTGAGCACGTCTCCCTGCACGCTGAACGCAGAGACGGAGTCGCTACCGGCGTTCACCGCGAGCAGCAGCTTGTGCTTCCCGTCGTAGACCAGCGAGCCCTGCGAGGCGATCCTGTCGGACTCGGTCCCCGGCGCGGCGGCCCCGCCGTTCCCGCCGGTCGCATACGTCCCCGCTTGGGTCAGCTGCCCGTCGGGGGCCCGGTCGAAGACGACGATCCGGTTGCCGGTGAGCTCGTTCGTCTGAACGAACACCGCGCCGGCCGTGCCGGGCGGCCCGTGCCCGCCGCCGGCCGAAGCCGCCGGAGCGACGGCCAGGAGCGCCGCGACGAGCGCGGTCAAGAGTGTTGCGTGCTTCATCGATCCATCCCCCCTCCGATGAGAGTGCGGTAGCCGGTCCACGCTAGGCACGCGTCCCTCGGATCGCGCTTACGATTCCGCGAACTCAGGCCGGGCTCCCGCTACCGGAATCGGCTCCGCTCCGCGTTTTGCGGCTTGCGCGCGCGGGATCAATTAAGGAACTCGTAATCCCCGCCGAGCCGGCGGGCCGAAAGGAACGGGCAGACTGACGCCATGACAACCGTGCTGGTTGTCGACGACGAGGCGATCGTCCGGGATGTCGTCACGCGCTACCTCGAGCGCGACGGGCACCGCGTCGTCGCAGCAGGCGACGGGGACGAGGCCCGCGGCCTGATCGAGCGCGAGGCGCCGAGCCTCGTCCTGCTCGACGTCATGCTCCCGGGCGAGACCGACGGTCTCGCGCTCTGCCGGTGGATCCGCTCGACGTCGGAGCTGCCGGTGATCCTGCTGACGGCCCGAGGTGACGAGGCCGACCGGATAGTTGGGCTCGAGCTCGGGGCGGACGACTACGTGACGAAGCCGTTCTCGCCGAGGGAGCTGGCGACGCGGGTGAAGACGGTGTTGCGACGGGCGCGGCCGGTCGCGCCCCCGCGGGAGTGGCTGGTCGTCGGGCCGCTCGAGATCGATGCGGCGCGGCACGAGGCGCGGCGCGACGGTCGTCTCCTCACGCTCACGGCGAAGGAGTTCGAGCTGCTCTGGTTCCTGGCGGCTCACCCGAACCGCGTGTTCTCGCGCGACCAGCTGATGGACCGCGTCTGGGGCTATTCCGCCGCGCTCGACACCGGAACCGTCACGGTTCATATCCGGCGGCTGCGCGAGAAGCTCGAGGAGCACCCCGCCCGTCCGCGCCTGCTCGAGACGGTCTGGGGCGTCGGCTACCGGCTCCGCTCGTGATCGCCGTCGCGCTCGTTCTCGGACTGGCGGTGCTGGCGGCCGGAATCGGAGCCGCTGCCGCGGCCCGGCTGCTGCCGACCCTGCGGCTCCAGCTCGCGGCGCTGGCGCTCGTCGCGGTGTGCCTCCCGCTCGGGGTCGTGCTGGCCTCGGGGCTTGTCATGTTCGGGATGCATGCCGAGGCGAAGGTGATCGCGGTCGCCGTCGCGTCCGGCCTCTCGGCCCTGATCGGGGCGCTGCTCACGGCACGCTGGATCCTCCGTCCGCTCGAGCGGCTGCGGGAGGCCTCGGGCCGGCTGGCCGCCGGCGAGCTCAACGCCCGCGCGCCCGAATCGGGGCGCGGCGAGCTCCTGGAGCTGAGCGCCTCGTTCAACGAGATGGCGACGAGCATCGAGCGGCTCTTCGACGCGCGCCGCCAGCTGGTTGCCTGGGCGAGCCACGACCTCCGAACCCCGCTCGCCTCGCTGCGGGCCATGGTCGAGGCGCTCGAGGACGGCCTGGCCGCGCCCGGCGAATACCTGCCCGCGATCCGCGAGCAGCTCGACACCCTCACAGTGCTCGTCGAAGACTTGTTCGAGCTGGCGCGGATCGACGCGGGCGCGCTCACCCTCGAGCTGCACGACGTGCCGCTCGGCGAGCTGGTCGCGGGCTGCCTGCGGGCTCTCGACGCCGAGGCGCGCGCCCGGAACGTCCGCCTCGAAGCCCGCGTCGATCCAGCCGATCCGGCGGTTCGGGTCGCACCGGACAAGGTCGAGCGCGTGCTCCTGAACCTGCTGACGAACGCCGTCCGGCACACGCCCGGCGACGGCTCGGTATCGGTCGTCGTCCACCCGAACTCCGATCACGTGGTCGTCGCCGTCGAGGACACGGGCGACGGTCTGGCCGCAGGCGCCGCGCAGCGGATGTTCGAGCGCTTCTGGCGCGACGACTCGTCGCGCGCGCAGGCGACGGGCGGGGCCGGGCTCGGCCTCGCGATCGCGCAGGGCCTTGTCCAGGCGCATGGCGGGACGATCTGGGCCGAGAACCGGAGTTCCGGAGGCGCCCGCGTCTCCTTCACCCTGCCGCTTGCTCGCGTGGCCTAGCGCCGCCGCTTCCACCTCACGCCCTTCCCGGACTGCCCTTGGTCGCCTCGGGGTCCTTGCCCACCGGTCCGGCGCCAGACCTGCCCTGGAATCGCGATGATTCAGACGTGTCGGCGGTCGCACTGGGCTGCGGAATCGCCGGGCTGCTCGGGCTTGCCGCGGCCGCCGCCTCGGCGAGCGGCTCGCCGCTCTCTCCCGGGTGGTCGGAGCACAGCGACCTCCCGTCGGCGGTCTTCCTCGCCGCCTCCGCCGCCGCGTTCGTCCTCTACGCGCTGGGGCTGTATCTCGGCCGTCGGCGGAAAACCGGGCTCGCGGCCGTCTGCGCGGTCGCCGCGGCCGTCCAACTCGTCCCGCTGGCCGGGCCGCTGCTCCTCTCGCGCGACGTCTACGCCTACTGGGCCTACGGTCGCGAGGTCACTCGACACGACGCGAACCCGTACGCGGTTGCGCCCGCCCGGTTCGCCGCGGATCCGGCGACGCGGGCGATGGCCGGCGCCTGGCGCGCAGGCCACACCGTTTACGGGCCGGCCTTCTCGGCGACCTCGGCCGGGCTGGCGGCGGCAACGGGACGCTCTGCCGAGACCAGCGCCTTCACCTACCGCCTGCTCGGGGCCCTCGGAGTGCTAACTGCAGTTGCGCTCGCCGCCCTTGCCGCTCCGGCCTCGAGCTTCGCAGCGGCGTTCGTCGGCTGGAACCCGCTCCTCGCCCTCGACTTCGCCGGCGGCGGCCACAACGACGTCTGGATGGCGGTCTTCGTCCTCGCCGGAATCGCGCTCACCCGGCGCCGGCCGGGGCTCGCCGGCGCGAGCTGGGCGCTCGCGGCGGGGCTGAAATGGGTTCCACTGGCGCTCCTCCCTTTCGATCTCGTCCGAGCCGGCAGGCGCGAGGCCCGGCGCTCGACCGTGGGCTTCCTCGTGTGCGCGGTCGCGATCGCCGGGGGAGCGCTCGTCCTCTTCGGCACCGCCTGGCTCGGAGCGCTGCTGCCGTTCGCCCATCGCCGCTCGGCCTACGCGCTTCCTTCGCGGCTCGGCGAGCTGGGCCTCCCCGGCTGGGCCGCGGCGAGCCTCGCCGCGGCGCCACTCGCGGTTGCCCTTCCCTGGCTCGTGCGGAGCGCGCGGCGCGGCCGGCCTCGCCTCGGCGTGACCACGATCCTCTTGCTGGCGGCCAGCCCGTGGGTACTGCCGTGGTATGCAGTCTGGGCGGTTCCGCTGGCGGCGGTCGAGGAGGATCGGCTCGGCTGGCTGCTCGCACTGGGCCTTTGCGCCTACCTGCTCCCGGACCGCGTTCCCGTCTAGCGTTCTTGCTAGCGTCCCGCCGATGCGCGCCGAGGCTGCTGCTCCCGCCGCTGCCTCCGAGCCGCGGCGCCGCATCCGCCCGAGCCTGGTCTACAGCGTCGCGGCGGTGCTCCTGCTCGGCGCTGCGCTCCTCGCGCTCGCGGATGTGGGCGAGCGGTCGGGACGGCTCGGCGACTGGCAGGCGTTCGCGCTAGGGGTGACGCAGGGCCTGACCGAGCTGCTGCCGGTCTCGTCCTCGGGCCACCTGATCCTCGTGCCCTGGCTTGCGGACTGGCACTACCTCGAGTCGCACTCGGACTTCAACAAGACCTTCGACGTCGCGCTCCACCTCGGCACGCTCGTCGCGGTCGTCGTGTACTTCTGGGCCGACGTCGTCCGGTACGTCGGCGCGTGGTTCGCGTCGGTTCGCAGCCGCCACGTCGTGACGGAGGATCAGCGGATCGCCTGGTGGATCTTCGCCGCGACGGTCCCGACCGCGATCGCCGGGGCGCTCGGCGAGGACACGATCGAGAACAGGCTCGGCCAGCCGTGGCAGATCGCGATCTTCCTCGCGGTGTTCGGCGTCCTCCTGTGGCTTGCCGACCGGCTCCCGCAGGAGAAGCGAATCGGCGAGCTCGGCTTCCGCGCGGCGTTCCTGGTCGGGATCTCGCAGATCCTGGCCCTGATGCCCGGCGTCTCGCGCTCCGGGATCACGATCACCGCCGGCCGGGCGGCCAGGCTCGACCGCGACGCCGCCGCCCGCTTCGCCTTCCTCCTCCTGATCCCGATCGTGTTCGGCGCCGTCGTCTACAAGGGCGTCAAGCACGTGCTGCTCGGGTCGCTGCCCGCGGGCTCGGTCGGCCCGTTCGTGGTCGGGACGATGGCCGCGGCGGCGGTCGGGCTCGTCGCGATCGACCTCCTGCTCGGTTACGTGCGCCGCCACGACTACTCGCCGTTTGTCATCTACCGCCTGGTCGTCGCCGTCGCGATCGTCGCGGTGATCCTCAGCGGCTGGCGCGGCGCGACATTCGGGTAACCGGCCGGTAACGGTCCGGAGACCGGCCCTCCGGAGGTTTTCCACAGGCTGGGGATAACGCAGCCGGTCGGGACCGGTTCGTCACGAAGGTGTGCCGGAAGCGTGGAGGATGGCGCACGCGCCCTGGCTCCCCGGGTAGGCCGCCGGTATCGGTGGGCGAAACCCGAGCGAGAGGAGATCGAGATGCGCCTTCACCGAAGACGCGTGCTGCTGGTCGCGCTGCCGCTGGTGCTCGCAGCCGGGGCGGCGCTGGCCGCGGAGCGTGCTCCGGAGCGGAAAGCGACCGGCGTGATCAACGCCTGCGTCAAGAAGCCCGGCGGGCGCGTGCGGGTGGTCAGCGGGCCCGGGCAGTGTCGCAGGGGCGAGCAGGCCATGTCGTGGAACATCCAGGGGCCGGCCGGCCCGCGCGGCGAGACCGGGCCCGCGGGGCCCGCCGGACCTCCCGGCGCGCCCGGCTCCGACGGGGCCCCCGGACCAACAGGCGCAGCGGGTCCGGCCGGGCCTGCCGGGCCGGCTGGACCGACCGGCCCGGCCGGGCCGCAGGGTGCTCCGGGCCAGGGAGTGTCCGCGCTCGAGGACCTGAACGGAATCCCGTGCCACGCGGGCGGGCACGCGGGAACCGTCTCGCTCGCCTACGACGCGGCCGGCGTGGCAGCGCTCACCTGCACGACCTCGGGCGGCGGAGGCGGGACGGCGACTCTGCGCGTGAACGAGCTGATGACCGGCGTCACCGGCGCCGCCGCGAACGAGTTCGTCGAGATCGTGAACGTCGGCACGGCGACCGCTGAGATCGGCGGCTTCCGCCTCGCGTACCGGTCGGCTGCCGGCACGAGCGACGTCACGCTGGCGACGATCCCGGAGGGCACGACCCTCGCCACGGGAGCGTTCTACCTCTTCAGATCGAATACTTTGATAGCAATCCGATCCTCCGCATTCGGAGCCGGAACCCGACGAAGGCCCAAACGGAAATTCGGATCCTACTGCAGCCCCGTGCGCCTGGCGTCATCCATTCAGT
>DASXQY010000105.1:0-10562 GCA_036506915.1 Gaiellaceae bacterium
ACGGCGAGCCGGAGCGGGTTCGGCATCCCCTTCCGGCCGGTCTTGCCGTCGGCGGCGAGGGCGAACATCGTCTCGAGCAGCGACTCGAACTGGAGCGCGGGGCGCACCTCGCAGACGAAGCGGACCGGCTCGTCGCCCGCGTTCCAGAAGCGATGCGGGGTGCCGGGGTCGACGGTCGCGACGTCGCCGCGCCCGAGCTCCAGCTTCTCGCCGCCGGCCTTCAGGCCGAGGGTCCCGGACGCGACGGCGAAGCGCTCGCTCTGGAACGGATGGACGTGCCCCGCCGCGACGAAGCCGTCGGGCTGGACGACCGTCTCGATCACGACCGCCTCGCCGTCGGTGTCGGCGGAGGTGGCAAGGAAGGTGATGCACTCGCCCGTGACCGGGTTCCGGATGGTGTCGCCTGTGCGGATCATGTCTGCCTCCTGGTCGTTGACACCACGAATGCTGGATCCGGAGGCACCGGAAATCGTCGGCCGCGGAGGCGATTTCCCCCACTTCGCCCGGGGGATCTTGCGGCGGCGCGGCTCCTCCGCGCGGAGGACTACTCCTCGCCCGGCTGGACGAGGCCCGATTCGTACGCCAGCACGACCGCCTGGACGCGGTCGCGGAGGTCGAGCTTCATCAGCACGTGCGCGACGTGCGTCTTCACCGTCGTCTCGCTGACGAAGAGCTCCTTGGCGATCTCGGCGTTCGACAGGCCTCGGGCAATCAGCTTCAGCACCTCGAGCTCGCGCGCGGTCAGCTCGGCCAGCTTCGGCGGCGGCTTCCGGACCGAGTCAGGTGGGCGGCGGACGAACTCCTCGATCACGCGCCGCGTCACCGACGGCGCGAGCAACGCATCACCGCTCGCCACCGCGCGAATTCCGGCCACGAGCTGCTCGGGTGGAACGTCCTTGAGCAGGAAGCCGCTCGCCCCGGCGCTGAGCGCGTCGTAGACGTACTCGTCCATGTCGAAGGTCGTGAGCATCACGATCTTCGTCTCGATCTCGTCCTCTCCGAGCAGCCTGCGGGTCGCCTCGATTCCGTCCACCTCGGGCATCCGGACGTCCATCAGGACGACGTCCGGCTTCAGGCGCTGCGCCTCCGCGACCGCCTCCTCGCCGTCCGCGGCCTCGCCGACGACCTCGATGTCGGCCTCCGCCTCGAGGATCATCCGGAAGCCCGCGCGAACGAGCGCCTGGTCGTCGGCGATCAGGAGGCGCACGGTCGGGCCGTCCGGCGCGGTCGCGAGCTCGTCGTGGCGGTCGGCGAGGCTCGCCGCGCCTTCACCGGCGGTGCGCAGGGCGGGAAAGTCGCCCGCGAGGTCGGACGGCGTGAGCTGATGGATCCGCACCGGCCGGTCGAAGTCCTTGAGCCGCTGCGGGCCGAGGTCGCGCAACTCGATTTCGCCGAGCTCCTCCTCCTCGTCCTCGAGGAGCGAGCGCGTCGTCTCGGAGATCAGGATCTGGCCGCCGTGGCCCGCGTCGCAGATCCGGGCGGCCCGATGCACTGCGAGCCCCACGTACTGGTCGCCGGCGAGTGACGCCTCGCCGGTGTGGATCCCAATGCGCACGCGCAGGTCGACCCCCTCGGGCCAGGAGTGCGCGGCGACGGCGCGCTGAGCGGCGACGGCCGCTTCCACCGCTTGCCTCGGCCTCGGGAAGGCGACGAAGAACGAGTCGCCGTCGGCGTCCAGCTCGCGTCCCCCGCACTCGCCCCAGGCCTCGCGCAGCAGACGCTCGTGCTCGCCCATCACGGCGGTGTAGCCGTCGCGCAGGCTGCGCAGGAGCGCTGTCGAGCCCTCGACGTCGGAGAACAGAAACGTGACGGTTGCCGTGCCGGTCTCGTCCACTGTCAAGCGATCGGTAGCTTCGCGCTGAGGCGGTACCCCCCTTCAGGCCGAGGGCCCGCCTCCAGCTCGCCACCGTACACCGATATGCGCTCGCGCATGCCGACGAGACCGTGTCCGCCCTTGTCTCCGTCGCCGCCGCCCCGGCCGTCGTCGCTCACGGTCAGCTCGACCTGCCCGTCGGCGTAGCGAACAAGCACCTCCGCCCGCTGCGCCCGCGCGTGCTTGAGCGCGTTCGTGAGCCCCTCCTGGACGAGCCGGTAGGCGGTCAGGTCGATGCCCGCGGCAAGCTGCACCGGCGTGCCCTCGACGCGCAGCTCGACCGGGAGCCCGGCCTCGCGCGCGCTCTCGACGAGCCGGTCCAGGTGCTCGAGGCTCGGCTGCGGGGCAAGCGCAGGTGCCTCCTCGGGTCGTCGCAGGACGCCGACCACCCGCCGCATCTCGGCGAGCGCCTCGCGGCCCGTCTGCTCGACGACGAGCAGGGCCTCGCGCTCCTTCTCCTGGTCTGCGTCCAACGTCCGCCGGACAGCGGAGGCCTGCACGGTCATCACGCTGACGCTGTGCCCGACCACGTCGTGCAGCTCGCGTGCGATCCGGGCCCGCTCGTCGGCGACCGCGATTCGGGCGCGCTCCTCCCGCTCACGCTCCGCCCGGGCAGTCCGCTCCCGCGCCTCGTCGACTTCCCGGAACTTGCCGCCGACCGAGAACCCGATGATCCAGGCGACCGAGAAGGCGATGACGTCAAAGATGAAGTCCCCGATCTTCCCCTTGGGATCGTTGAGCGTGACGATCGCCGCGACCCCGATCGTGAACGCGAGGCCGGCGACCGACTGGAGCCGGGACGGGCGCATGCCGAACAGCACGCAGATGGCAAGCCCGAAGAGGAACGAGACAAAGGGGTGCGACAGGAGCCTGCCGTCGACGAACGATCCGGCGGCGACCGCGCTCGCGGCCGCGAGCAGCGCTCCGAGCGGGTATCGCCGGCGCGCGAGCAGCGGCGTCGTAAACGCGATCACAGCCAGAACGTCGAACCAGAGCGGCCCGCGTGGACCGTCCCGCTGGTGCCGGGAGACGACGGCGTCGGCGAGCCACACGCCCATCCCCGCCAGAATCAGCGCGTCGAACCAGTAACGGCGCGCGAGCAACCAAAGCCGGTTCACTCCCATCGTCAGAAGCGCGGGAGCTTGGCGCGAAGCCGGTAGCCTCCGCCTGCTCGAGGCCCGGCTTCGAGCTCTCCGCCGTACACCGTCACACGTTCGCGCATGCCGACGAGGCCGTGCCCGCCGCCGTCGCCGCTACCGACGCCTCGCCCGTCGTCGCTGACGGTCAGCTCGACGTGCCCCTCGCCGTAGCGGACGAGCACCTCGGCGTGACCTGCCTGCGCGTGCTTGAGCGCGTTCGTGAGGCCTTCCTGGACGAGCCGGTACGCCGTCAGGTCGACGCCTGCGGGGAGCGGCTCCGGCTCGCCCTCGATCGACAGAGTGACCGGCAACCCCGCTTCACGAGCGTGCTCGACCAGCTTGTCGACGTGCTCGAGGCTGGGCTGCGGGGCGAGCGCGGGCGCTTCCTCGGGGCGACGCAGGACTCCGACCATCCGGCGCATCTCCGCCAGCGCCTCACGTCCAGTCTGCTCGACGACGAGCAAAGCGTCGCGCTGCTTCTCCTGGTGCGGCCGGAGCAGCCGGCGCACCGCCGAAGCCTGCACCGTCATCACGCTGACGCTGTGCCCGACGACGTCGTGGAGCTCGCGTGCGATCCGCGCGCGCTCGTCGGCCACGGCCGCGCGCGCCCGTTCCTCGCGCGCCCGCTCCGCCCGAGCGGCCTGTTCCTTCGCCTCCTCGGCCTCGTGGAACTTGCGGCCGATCGCGAAGCCGATCGTCCAGACAATCGCGGAGACAATGCTGAAGAAGATGAAGTTCGCGGCGCCTCCCGTCGGGTCGTTGTGGGCCGCCACGGCGACCACGCCCACTCCGGCGGCAAGGCCTGCGACAGCCTGCGAGCGGTCCCGGACCATGCCGACGAGGAAGACCGCTGCGAGCCCGGCAAGAGGCGGCACGAGCTCGTGGACGAAGTTCTTGTCGACGAAAGAGCTCAAGGCGATGGCGACGCCTACCGCCACGGGCGCCCCGAACGGGAAGCGACGGCGGGCGAATAGCGGCATGACGGTCGCCAGGATCGCCAGCACGTCGAACCACAGCGGGCCCTGCGGACCGGCCCGGTCGCCCTGCCGGACGGTCGATTCGGCGATCCCCAGGCCTATCCCGGCGATCAGCAGCGCGTCAAACCAGTAGCGGCGCGCGAGCGACCAGAGTCTCCGGCTGTTCACGCCTTGAAGGTACTCCGGCGGCCGGCCCGTCGCCTCGTCCGCGAGAACGAAACGAGGATCGTCCCTCAGGCTGAGCGCGTGACGGTTCGCCATTCGCCGAGCGCCAGGAGCCCCAGCGTCCAGACGGCGAGCACGAGCTCGGCGGTGCCCAGGGAGGTCGGGACGACGTTCCCGTTGCCCACGAACCCGCGGACGGCGTGCGGCGCGAGTCGCGTGAGCGCCACCTCGGGCAGGAGCTCGCGGCCGGGCCCGAGGGCGGGGATCGAGCTCAGGATGGGCGTCACCGCGAGCTTGAAGCCGAGCAGGACGCCGATCACGGTCGATCGCGAGCCGACCACCGACGCCAGCCCGAGGGCGAGCAGGAACCAGAAGGCGCAGGAGAGGAGGAGCCAGGCGCCGCTCCCGGAGAGCAGGCCCGCCGACGGAACGATGCGGTAGCCGGCGAAGACGACGGTCGCCACGGCGGCCAGCGCATAGGCGGCGGCAACGAAGGAGAGCAGGAAGGCCAGGCCGCCGGGAATCCGGGCCCGGAAGAGCGCCGAGCGAGAACGCCCGGTGACGGCGAGCTCGCGGAAGACGCCCGCGCCCAGGTCGCCGGCGCCGGTGGTCGCTCCGGCGAGGATCGCCGCGACCGAGCCGAGGAGGGCGAGCACGAACAGCCCGTGGCCGAGGTTCAGCACCCCGCCCGCCGGGCCGTGGTGGGCCGCGTTCGCGGCGTGCAGGATCGCGAGGGTCCCGTACGCGACGACGCTCGCACCGATCGTTGCGGCCGCGACGATCGCCAGCAGCCCGCGGCGCTTGCGCAGCTTCAGGATCTCGGCGCGGACGAGCCGCGGGCCCGGTAGGGAGTGGGCGAGAGCGCTCATGCCGCGGCCTCCAGGCGCGAGGTGATCTCGAGGAACCGGCGCTCGAGCGAGACGCGCTCGGGCTCGAGGCGGTGGACGTCGACGCCGGCCTCGACGAGCCGGCGGTTGAGCGCCGCAATGGCTTGTTCGTCCTCGATCCCCACGCGAAAGCCGCCCTCGACCGGCTCGACGTCGGAGCCTGCCAGAAGGGCCTGCGCTCTGAGGTCGTCGCTCGTGGCGACGATCACCGTCGAGGCCGAGCCGGTGAGCTCGCCGATCGGCCCCTGGACGACGACGCGGCCGCGGTCGACGATCGCGATCGCGTCGCACGTCTTCTCGACCTCGTCCAGGAGGTGCGAGGAGAGGACGACGGTGCGACCCTCGTCCACGAGCCCGCGGATCATCTGGCGGAAGTCCTCCATCCCGGCCGGGTCGAGCCCGTTCATCGGCTCGTCCAGGATCAGCAGCTCCGGGTCGGCCAGCAGACAGCGGGCCACGCCGAGGCGCTGGCGCATACCGAGCGAGTACGCGCGGACGCGCTCGTCGGCGCGCCCGGCCAGGCCGACTCGCGCCAGGGCCGGGTCGATGCGCCGGTGCGCCTCGGGCTCGCGGGCGGCGGCCACGATCGAGAGGTTCTCGCGGCCGGTCAGGTAGCCGTGGAAGCGCGGCTCCTCGACGATCGCCCCGACCCGGGCGAGCGCGGCGGCCCGCCGCTCGGGCATCGGCAGTCCGAGCAGCCGCATCGAACCGGCGGTTGGAGGAGTGAGGCCGAGCAGCATGCGGATCAAGGTCGTCTTGCCGGCTCCGTTCGGGCCGAGGTAGCCGAACGCCGAGCCCCGGGGGATGCGAAGGGCGACGCCGTCGACGGCGACGCGGGCGCCGAAGCGCTTCGTCAGGCCGTCGACCTCGACCACGTAGGGATCTGCGTGCGTTTCCCTCATGGATCCCACGGTACGGGTGCCGCTCGCGTTGGGCATCGGGCAGAAGGACGGTTCCGCCTCGTCTCGCAGACGGATCTTCCGCTCATCCCTGAGGCCGAGGCTAGAAGCGGCGGATCTGCTCCGCTGTGCCGATCGCGATCAGCGGTGTGCTCGCCGGGCGGACCCAGCGCAGGACCGTGAGCAGCTGCGGGAGCGACAGGCTCACGCAGCCGAGAGTCGCCCTGCCGGTGCTCGCGTGGAGGAAGATCCCGGAGCCCCGGCCGGGCACGACCGGGTCGGCGTTGTAGCGGATGAACGCGAAGTGCCGGTAGGCAGTCGGCGAGCGCGAAAGGTCCTCGCTCGTCACCCGGAACGGCGGCGTCGAGCCGCAACGCACGTGGTGGAAGCGGTTGTACCAGCGCGACCGCGGGTCCTCGACCCACCAGTCGCCGCAGACGATCCGGTGGTACCGGTAGCGGACGCCGGGGTTCGGGGCGATGCCGTACACGACGCGCCCGAAGCCGAAGACCCCGGCGGGCGTCGTGCGGTCGCCCTCGCGCTTGCTCGCGGATACGCCGTTTCTGCCGAGCCAGGCCGGCCAGGGCCCGTCGACCGCGCGCCAGCAGCCGCCCGAGCGCCGCAAGGTGCGAAGCGTTCCCTGCGTCGAGGTTCGCCGCGGCGCGACGACGGTCACGAGCTGCCTCGCCGGCCCGGTCGAGGCGAGCTGGTTGGCCAGCGTCGGCGGGCAATCGGCGACTCGGGCCCGCTCGCCGGTCGCCCCGCCTGCCGCGCAGAGCGCGAGACAAGCCGGGAGCGCGAGCCACCTCATCGGCCCTTCAGACTACGTGGCGACGATGCTCGTCCTTCTCGCCGTGCTCGCCCTCCAGGCGCCGCCGTTCACGCACACGGTCTCGCGCGTGACGCGCGCCGAGCTTCCCTACTCCTGGCACCGAGGCTGCCCGGTCGCGCCGGCGGCGCTGAGGCGACTGCACCTGACCTACTGGGGCTTCGACGGAAGAGCCCATACCGGCGCGCTCGTGGTGAACCGCGACGCCGTCGGCGACCTCACGCGCGTCTTCGCCCGGCTCTACGCGGCACGCTTCCCGATCCGGCGGATGCGGCCGATCGACGCATACCGCGCGAACGACGAGCGCTCGCTCGCCGCTGACAACACGGCCGCGTTCAACTGCCGCTACGCGATCGCACCCGGCCCGCGGCGGTGGTCGGCGCACGCCTACGGCGAGGCGGTCGACGTCAACCCGGTCGAGAACCCCTACCTCGAGGGTGGGCGAGTCCATCCCCGAGCAGGGAGGGCGTACCTGAACCGCTCAAGGGTCAGGCCGGGAATGGCCGTCCCCGGCGGCCTGCTCGTGCGTGCGTTCGCCGCGGTCGGCTGGCAGTGGGGCGGCCGCTGGACGGGCTCCCCCGACTACCAGCATTTCTCCGCCACCGGAGGGTGAGTCCGTCCCGTCGAGCAGCGCGAAGAAGACGACCAACCCGACGACGCTGGCCGCCGCGCCCGCCGAGATCGTGACCACGACGGCGAGGCGCGTCGCGGCCGCAGGAAGCACCGAGAGCACGACACCGTGCAGGAGGACGGGCAGCTTGCTCGAGCCGACCGATAGGCCGAGCAGCCCGAGGGCGCCGCCCGCGATGGGTCGTGCTTCCTGCCGGCCGCGCAGAGCGAAGCCGAGGCCTACCAGCGCGAAGACAAGCTCGTTTGCGCCCTCAACCCATCGTCCAGGGGATGCGTTGGGGTCGAGCGCGAACGCCGCAGCGATCGCAATGGTTCCTGCCGCCGCGACCACACCGAATGCGACCGCCCCGGTCCGCAGCAGAGGCATGCGACGAAGAACGAGCACCACGATCGTCGGCGCGACGAACGGGAGACCGACGGCCAGCCAGGGCCACGGTGCGGGAGCGTGAACGCGCCATAGCTCCCCGGCGAGCCGTTCACGGCGCCCGTCCACCACGATCGGTACCGTCCACCGACCTCGATCGACGCCGGGCGGGAGACCCTGGAGGCGAGCGTCGTGCCAGACGACGCTGTGGCCGGGCGATCGTCGCCTCCAGGCCGGGCTCTCACCACCGCGTGGCCGCGTCCTCTTCAGGAGCCCCACCGCCGCTGCCGTTGGGGAGGCCTCGTTCACCTCCACGCCTGCGGCACCGATGCGGAAGAAGGGCTCGCCCAGATAGCCGAGCCCGACAACGGTGTGCCCACTTCGCGCGGTGAGGCCGATCGCGAGGTCGCTCTCGTAGATGCGCACCGCGGCGGCTGCGTGACCTCCAACCGGCGAAGCGACACTCGCGCGATAGTCGACCGCCACCACGCCTGTACGGAGGTGTGCGCCGGCCGTCGGCGGTCCTACGAGCGCGGCGACCGCAAAAATCGCCACCCACGCCGGTCGGCCAACCCGCATCCGCACGCTTTTCATCTTTCTACTGCGGACGTGTCCGGCGCGAGCCCCCTGCGCCGCAAAAAAAGTTCACCGAGCCGGGTGCGCTTTCGTCCACCGCCTCCGCTGACCTTCCGCTTCCGCGTAGAGCCTTCAGAGACCGCTTCGACCTACTCGCGTCCCTTGCTCGGTGCAAGCGGGACCCTAGGGGTTGGGCCGGGCCGAGCGCAAGAGCTCCTCGACGCGACAGTTCGCAAAGTGCGGACGATTTCTTTTCGGGCCGGTCCGGACGTCGTTCAGGCGAGCCGGCCGAGCAGCCCGCCGAAGAGGGCGTGCCGCCAGGTCGCCTGGGCGTAGGCGCGCGGGTTGGTGAGGAGCTTCGGGACGCCCGGTTCGCCGCGTGCCGGATGGTGCCGGTCGACGAAGTAGCAGAGCGGGTAGAGGGCGACGTGCTCGGCCAGCGCGAGCCCGAGCGCGAGCCGGCGCGAATCTGCGTTTAGACGATCGCGCAGCTCGTGGAAGACGAGGCCGAAGATCGCGCCGTTGACGGCATGGATCGCGAACCCGGCCGCACGCCAGTGGCGGCGCGTGACCGCCTTTCCGAGCAGCGCGACGTCTGAGTAGTCGCAGCGCAGGAGCCGCTGGTCGAGCGGCTCCGCCAGCCCCCAGACGGTGGCTGCGAGCGCGCCCGCGGCAGCGGATCGCGCGTGCCCGCTCATTCCTCCAGCTCCTCCAGGAAGGCGCCGCCGCCCGTCACCCGCGCTGCCCCGGCCGCGTCGCGGAGCGCCCGGTCGGACGTGACGAGCCACGCATCCGTGTGCTGCGGGGTCTCCCTGATCAGCCAGTCGTCTGCGCTCTCTGCGCCCGAGCCGACGAGGGTCGTGCGCTGGTCGAGCTCTTCGGCGCCGACGACGCCGCCCGGGGCGATCCCGTCGAAGACGATCACGAGGCGGTGCCCGTGCCGCTGGGCCCAGGCCCGAGCGTGGTCGACGAGCTCCTGCTCGGGCATGTTCGGCCAGCGTGAGCGGATCACGTTGCGTGCGTCGATCAGAACGGTCGCCATGTGCGAAGTTTTGCTGTGTGAAGTCGATGCTGCTAGACGCGCCACGGACTCCCTTGCGGGAAGCCGAGATTCCCGAGCCCGAGCCCGGGCCGGGGCAGCTGCTCGTGCGCGTCCGCGCCTGCGCCGTCTGCCGCACCGACCTGCACGTGGTCGACGGTGAGCTGCCGGAGCCGAAGCTGCCGCTCGTCCTCGGCCATCAGATTGTCGGCGAGGTCGTCGGCGACGGGCGGCGGATCGGGATTCCGTGGCTCGGCTGGACCGACGGCGAGTGCCGCTACTGCCGCAGCGGGCGCGAGAACCTCTGCGAGCGCGCGCTCTTCACCGGCTACCTGCTCGACGGCGGGTACGCGGAGTACGCGGTCGCGGACGAGCGGTTCTGTCTGGAGCTGCCCGAGGCGTACGGCGACTTAGAGGCCGCGCCGCTGCTCTGCGCAGGCCTGATCGGCTACCGGGCGCTGCGGCTGGCCGGTGACGCGGAGCGGCTCGGGCTCTACGGCTTCGGATCGTCCGCGCATCTGATCGCGCAGGTCGCGCGTTGGCAGGGGCGGCGTGTCTTCGCGTTCACGCGGGCCGGCGACGAGGAGGCGCAGGAGTTCGCGCGAGAGCTCGGCGCGGAATGGGCCGGGGCGTCAAACGAGCCGCCGCCCGAACAGCTCGACGCGGCGATTCTCTTCGCCCCGGTGGGTGAGCTCGTGCCGGCCGCGCTGCGGGTGCTCGCTCCCGGCGGGACCGTCGTCTGCGCCGGGATCCACATGAGCGACATTCCTTCGTTCCCGTACGAGCTGCTCTGGGAGGAGCGCTCGGTGCGCTCGGTGGCGAACCTGACGCGCGACGACGGCCGGGAGTTCCTCGCGCTCGCGCCGCGGGTGCCGGTGCGGACGGTGGTGGAGGAGCTGCCGCTGGCCCAGGCGAACGAGGGGCTCGAGCGGCTCCGCAGCGGGCGGGTGCGCGGCTCTTTGGTGCTCGTGCCCTAGGGCTTCCGGAGGAGGAGGCCGAGCAGGAACCCTGCGAGGAGGAGCTGCAGGGGGGCGGAGAGGCCGCCCGCGCGGTGCCAGCCTCGGAAGCGGTGGCTGGGGAAGAGCTTGCGCCCGCCCGGGCGGGGGAAGCGGATGACGTGCTCCAGGTCGGGCGCGGAGGCCGCGAGCGCGCCGGCGACGGCGGGGTCGAGCGGGCCACGGGCG
>DASXQY010000106.1:0-29134 GCA_036506915.1 Gaiellaceae bacterium
TACTACCAGGACATCCACCCCCAGGACACGTACTGGTGCTTCGCCGACATCGGGTGGATCACTGGCCACTCTTACATCGTCTACGGCCCCCTGTCGCTGGGGACCACCAGCGTGATGTACGAGGGCGTCCCCACGTATCCCGATCCCGGTCGTCCCTGGCGGATCGCGGAGCGCCTGGGGGTCGACATCTTTCACACCGCACCGACGACGGTCCGGATGCTGCGGAAGCTCGGGCCCGACGAGCCGGAAAAGTACGACTACCGCTTCAAGCACATGACGACGGTGGGCGAGCCGATTGAGCCGGAGGTCTGGCGCTGGTACCACGACGTCGTCGGCAAGGGCGAGGCGGTCATCGTCGACACCTGGTGGCAGACGGAGAACGGCGGCTTCCTGGGCAGCACGCTGCCCGCGCTGAAGCCGATGAAGCCGGGAAGCTGTGGGCCGGGCGTCCTCGGCATCTACCCGGTGATCTACGACGAGCAGGGCGACGTCGTCGAGGCGGGGAGCGGCCGGGCGGGCAATATCTGTATCCGCAATCCGTGGCCCGGCATCTTCCAGGGGATCTGGGGCCAGCCCGAGCGGTTCGTCCAGACCTACTACGAGAAGTACTGCCGGAACAAGGACAGCAAGGACTGGCACGACTGGCCCTACTTCGCGGGCGACGGCGCTGTCCAGGCGGCCGACGGCTATTTCCGGATCCTCGGCCGGGTCGACGACGTGATCAACGTCGCCGGGCACCGGCTGGGGACGAAGGAGCTGGAGTCGGCGACCATCACCGTCGACGAGATCGCCGAGGCCGCGGCCGTCCCCGTGGTGGACGACATCCGCGGCCGGGCGGTCGAGATGTACGTTGCGCTCAAGCCCGGCGTCGACGCGAACAGTGGGATCGAGCAGAAGGTGACGAAGGCGATCGAGACCGAGATCGGGAAGATCGCGCGCCCGAAGAACGTCTGGATCGTTCCGGACATGCCGAAGACCCGTTCCGGAAAGATCATGCGCAGGGTGATCGCCGGGATCTCGAACTTCGCCGAGGTTGGAGACGTGACGACCTTGGCGAACCCGGAGATCGTCGACGAGATCCGCGAGCAGGTTCAGGCCGAGAAGATGGCCCGCGGGGAGGTCCCGCGCGAGCTCTCGCCGGAGGAGATGGAGGAAATCAAGGCCTTCGGCAGCGTCGAGTAAGACGGTGAGGCCGCGCCGGCCAAGCCGGCGCGGCCTCTATCGGCGAGCGCGCGTTCGTTGCACCCGGTGCCCTTCCGGGCATTCAGGCCGGGACGGGAACGACCACTAGCGGGAAAAGCAGAGCTGAATCGCCTGCTGGAAGACCTCCCGCGCGCGTGGCGGCGCAGCGCTCATGGAGGACACCGCTCGATCCACCTCGCGAAACTCGTCAGCCGCCGGCCGACAGCGCCTTTCGGAAGGGCTCCTCGTCCTCGAACGGGCCGATCAGGGCGAGGTTCATCCCGTTCGAGCCGATCACGTCCTGGGCCACCCGCTGGAGGTCCTCGACCGTGACGGAGTCGAGCCCCGCCAGCACCTCGTCCGGTTCGACGGCATGGCCCTCGAGCACCTCGCGGCTGAGCCCGAACATCGTCATCCCCTGCGGGTTCTCGAGCCGGAGCACGAAGCGTCCCTTCGCCAGCGCGCGCGCCTTCTCCAGCTCTTCCTCCGGCACCGCCTCCTCCGCGATCTGGCGGAACTCGCGCACGATCGTCTCGACGGCCTCCTCGGCGCGCGCGATGTCCACGCCCGCCTGCGAGTAGAGCGAGCCGGCGTCGGTGTAGCTGTTGTTGTGCGCGAAGACGTAGTAGGCGAGACCGCGGCGCTCGCGCACCTCGGTGAAGAGCCGCGACGACATGCCCGTGCCGAGGACGGTGGTGAGCAGTTGGAGCGCGTACCGCTCGGGATGGACGAATGGGTAGCTGCGGACGCCGAGGACGAGGTGCGCCTGGTCGGAGTCCTTGTTGTGAAGGGCGACGCGGGCGCCGTTGTCTCCGTCCAGCCGCACCGGCGGCGGTGTCCCGGTCTCCTTGGGCTCGAGGTCACCCAGCAGGCGCTCGACGGTGGCGAGCGGGTCGCCGTCGAGCCGGCCGCCGAGGCCCACCACCATCCGCTCCGGCTTGTACCAGCGTTCGACGTAGTCGAGGAAGGTGTCACGCTGCGCCGCCCGCACCGTCTCCTTGCGCCCGATCACCTCCCAGCCGAGCGGTTGATCGTCGTAGAGCACCTGGTCGTAGAGCCCACCGATGAAGTCACGCGGCGTGTCGAAGTACATGTTCATCTCTTCGACGATTACGCCCTTCTCGCGCTCGATCTCGTCGCCCTCGAACTTCGAGTGGCGGAGCATGTCCACGAGGACGTCCAGGGCGCGGTCGCGGTAGTCGGCAGCGCACTTGACGTAGTACCCGGTGTACTCCTTGCTCGTGAACGCGTTGAACTCGCCGCCGAGCGAGTCGACCTCCATCCCGATGTCGCGCGCGGTCGGCCGCTCTTCGGTGCCCTTGAAGAACATGTGTTCGGCGAAGTGGGCGATCCCGTTCGTCTCGGGCGTCTCGTAACGCGAGCCCGCGGCGAGCATGATCATGCACGTGACCGACTGCACCTGCGGCATGTGGGCGGTCACGACGCGCAGGCCGTTGTCTAGCCGGTGTCGTTCGTAGACGGTGCTCAAGCTGCCATCCTTTCTCGCCAGTCGTCCGGAATCCGCACGGTCTCGCGGGTCTCGTAGTCATAGCCGACGCAGACGGTCCTGGCTTCGGCGACGACCCTGCCGCCAGCGCGAAGCTCGTGATCGAGGTCGAAGCTCTTCGTGCCGAAGCGGCTTGCCCGGACGCCGACCTCGACCTCCTCGCCGTAGGTGAGCGGCGAGCGGAAGTCGACCTCGATCCGCGCGACGATGATGCCGAGGTGCTCGATGTCCGGCGCCGCCCCCAGGTGAAGCAGGAAGGCGACGCGCGCCGATTCGATGTACGTCAGGTAGACGGCGTTGTTCGCGTGTCCCATGACGTCGACGTCGCCGAATCTGACCGTCTCGCGGTGCACGAACGGGAAGCCCTCCACGAGCCGGATGCTATCCCGGCGGCCGGTCCTGGAGGCGGCGGACGAAGCGGACCGCTTGCCAGCGCTCGTCGATCGCACAGCTTTTGTTGTCGACGAGCCCGTTCCCCAGGCCGATTCGCTGGACGGCGTCGAAGTCGAGATCGGTCTCGATCTTGGCGGCCTTCTTCGGCCACGCGATCCAGAGGCCGTCGGCCGGATCGAGCGTGTCGCGCAGAGCGGCGAACCGCCGCTCCAGATCTGTGCGGCTCGTCGTGAAGAAGACGACGACTCCCGCTCCGGGCTTCGCACCGAGCTTGCCGGAGAGCGGGGTCGCGGAGTAGTCCTTGTCCGCCATGGCGCGACGTTAGCTCGGCGCGATGAGGGATGCTCTAGGGGTGGCGGGGGAGGAGACGCGGAAGGCCGTGTGGTCGCAGCCGGAGTGGCTGGCTACGGTGCCGGCGGACCGGCGCCTCCCAGAGGGGCGCGTCCTCCACACCGGCTGTGGCACCTCGTTCCACGCGGCGCAGACCGGCGGGTGGGCGATGCAGGCGCTCGAGCTCGTCTTGGAGCCGCAGCAGCCCGCCGACCTGCTGGTCGCCGTGAGTCACGAGGGGGACACGCCGCTGACCGTTGAGGCCGCGCGCTCCTTCCCGGGGCCGGTCTGGCTCGTCACGGGTCGGGCCGAGAGCGCGCTCGCGGAGCTGGCGGAGGAGGTCGTCGTCGCTACGCCCGAGATCGAGCGCAGCATGTGCCACACCGCCAGCTACACCTGCGCCGTGGCCGCGCTCGCGGCGCTGCGTGGGGAAGACGTGAGCGGGCTACCCGGCGCGGTCGCGGAAGCACTCGGGCACCGCGAGCCGGTGAGCGGTCACGAGCGCTTCCTGGTCGCGGGCGCTGGGCGCGACTGGCCGACGGCTCAGGAGGCCGCGCTGAAACTGCGCGAGGGCGTATTCGTCGCGGCCGAGGCCCATCAGACGGAGCAGCTCCTGCACGGTCATCTCGCCGCGGTCGACGAGTCGGTCCGCGCGTTCGTGCTCGAGGGCGAGGGCCGCGCCGCCGAGCGCGCAGCCGCTGCCGTCCGCGCGCTGCGGGAGCTTGGTTGCGAGACGACGCTCGTGCCGAGCGTGCACCCCGTCGTCGACATCGTCCGGTTCCAGCTCCTGACCCTCGACCTCGCCGAGGCGAGAGGCGTAAATCCCGATCTGATCCGCAGAGACGAGGAGCGCTGGGCGCGAGCCCGCGCCGCCTACGACTGAGGAGCCGGCCCCGGCGTCCTCGAGGTCATTCCCCCCGGGGGACCCCCTCGGTTGTTCCCCCGTGAACAAGGCTAGCGGCGAAAAGCGCACGCGTGTGTCACGCGTACGTGACGAAACTGCGTCTAACGCTCCCGCCAGGCGCGGAGCAGCTCCGCCTCGCGCTCGGGCGCCATGCCCGCCGTGCCGGTTTGCCCGCTCGTAACCAGCGACGCCCCGCTGCGCCGCGCCCACGCGAGCGTGTCCCGCACCGTCTCCTCGACCGGCCTGAACCGCAGGCCCGCCGCGAGTGCCCGCGAGTTGTCCGCCTGCTGGAACCACTCGAACTCCCGCGACACCCAGAGCGGGAGCTCCATCCAGACGCCCACCCCGTGGTCGAGCAGAAACGGCTCCTCCACCCAGACGATCTCCGCGCCGGCCCCTCCAGCTCGGTCGCAGACCTCGAGCAGCTCGCCAATCGACAAAGGCCGCTCCGGCCCGGTCGCATTGAATGTCCCGCTTGTCCGGTCCTCTCCCAGTCGCACCAGCCACTCACCGAGGTCGCGCACGTCGACGAACTGCACCAGCCGGCCCGGGTGATCGGGGGCGAGCACGTCGCCGCCGGCCGCGACGCGCAGGGGCCAGTATGTGAACCGGCCGGTCGGGTCGTGCGGCCCGACGATCAGCCCGGCGCGCACGTTGGCGTGAGAGCCGGGAAAGGTCCGCGCGACCACCTGCTCGCAGAGGGCCTTCAGCCCGCCGTAGGCTTCCGCGCTCCCGAGGTAGTCCTCGCGCTCCGGATCCTCGAGCTCGACCAGCGGGCCGCTCTCGTCGAAGCCGGGCTCCTGGGACTCCGAGTAGACCGAGATCGAGGAGACATAGACGTAGTGGCCGACGGCGCCCCGGAGCAGCTCGGCCGACGCGCCCACCACCCGCGGAACGAATCCCGACGGGTCGATCACGGCGTCCCACTCGCGCCCCTCGAGCCCAGGGAGGTCGCCGTCCCTGTCGCCGCGCAGCTTCTCGGCCTCAGGGAAGAGCTCCGGGTTGGTGCGCCCTCGGTTGAAGAGCGTCACCTCGTGGCCGCGGGCCAGCGCGGCCTCAGCCGCGGCGCGCCCGAGGAACTTCGTCCCCCCGAGGATCAGGAGCCTCAAAGGTGTCGGAGCACCTCGAGCAGACGGTCGACCTCGTCGACGGTGTTGTAGTGGACGAGGCCGATCCGGAGGCCGCCCTTCGGCAGCCCGAGCCGGCGCATTACCTCGACCGCGTAGTAGTCCCCGTGCCAGACGGCGAAGCCGCGCTCGGCGAGCCGCGAGGCGGCTTCCAGAGGGGTCAGGCCCGCCGATGTGGCCAGAAAGGTCGGCACCCGGCCCTCCATCGAGCGAAGGCCGTAGAGCCGCCAGCTCTCCGCGAGCCCGGCGAGAAAGCGCTCGCCGAGCTCCCGTTCGTAGGGGACGATCGCGTCGTAGCCGACCGACTCGAGGTAGCTCACGGCAGCGACGAAGCCGGCCAGGAGCTCGTGCGCGAGCGTGCCGGTCTCGTACCGGGTGCCCCCGGATGACTCCGCAACGGGTCGCACGCTGTACGGCCGCCAGCGCTCTAGCAGCTCGGCCCGGGCGAAGGCCAGCCCGACGTGGGGCCCGAAGAACTTATATGGCGAGCAAAGGAGAACGTCGATCCCGGCTGCGGCGACGTCGATCGGGCCGTGCGGGGCGAAGTGGACGGCGTCTACCCAGGCGAGCGCGCCGGCCTCATGGGCGAGCTCGGCGACCCTGGCCACGTCCACGATCGTGCCGACCGCATTCGACGCCCACGGAAACGCCACCGCCCGCGTCCGCTCGGAGAGCTGCGCTGCAAGCTGGTCCAGGTCGAGGGTCGTGTCGTCGCGAATCTCGGCGAACCGGACCTGCACGCCGAGGTCGCGCGCCAGCTCCAGCCATGGCGCCACGTTGCCGTCGTGATCGAGCCGCGTGACGACGATCTCGTCCCCCGCGGCGAGCTCCCGCGCCAGCGCGCGCGTCAGCGCGAAGTTGAGGGTCGTCATGTTCGCGCCGAAGACCACCTCCTCCGCCGAGCAGCCGAGGAATCCCGCCGCCGCCCGATGGGCCTCGTCCACAAGCAGGTCGCTGCGCCGGCTCGTCTCGAAGGCGCCGCCGAGGTTCGCGTTCGAATCGCGTAGGTACTCCGCGATCGCCTCGACGACGGAGCCCGGAACCTGGGTGCCGCCCGGGGCGTCGAAGAAGGCGAGCCCTCGGTCGAGAGCCGGAAAACGGCGCCGGACGGCCGCGACGTCGAATGCGACGGCGCTCACAGTCGGACGCTATCCGATCCATCGTTGTGATCGGATGTCGTTGCTGGCAGACTGGAACGGGACCGGGATCGAGGGAGGGAGAGGTGATGGAAGCCGCCGCAATACCCGCAGTGGAGGTCAACGAGCGCGCGCCGGGCGCAGTCGTCGCCGCCCGCGAGCTCACACGCCGCTACGGAGAAGGCGACACGGCAGTCGATGCGCTACGCGGCGTGTCGCTCGAGGTGGAGCAGCGCAAGCTGACGGCCGTAATGGGCCCCTCCGGCTCCGGCAAGTCGACCCTGATGCATATCCTTGCGGCCCTCGACCGGCCCACTTCGGGCTCCGTCTGGATCGCGGGCACGGAGCTCGGCAAGCTCAGCGATACCGAGATCACGAAGCTGCGGCGCGAGCACATCGGCTTCGTCTTCCAGTTCTTCAACCTCCTGCCGATGCTCACGGCCGAGGAGAACATCGCCCTCCCGCTGACGATCGCGGGGGAGAAGCCGGACAAGAAATGGTTCGAGGATTTGCTCGAGAACGTCGGGCTCTCCGACCGGCGGACACACAGGCCTGCAGAGCTCTCCGGCGGTCAGCAGCAGCGCGTGGCGATTGCGCGGGCCCTCGTCTCGCGGCCCACGGTCGTCTTCGCGGACGAGCCGACGGGCAACCTCGACTCGAAGACGAGCGGGGAGATCCTCGAGCTGATGCGTGAGTCGGTCGACTCCCTCGGTCAGACCACCGTCATGGTCACGCACGACCCCCGCGCAGCAGCGATCGCCGACCGGATCCTCTTCCTGGCCGACGGGCTGATCGTGCGCGACCTGCCGCGCTCCGAGACGAGCGACGTGATCGCGGCCATGGACGAGCTAACCGCGGACTGATGCTCTCCGTCGCGCTGAAGGGAATCGCGGCGCGCAAGCTGCGTGCCGGGCTCACCGCCCTCGCGATCGTGCTCGGGGTCTCGATGATCAGCGGCACCTACATCCTCACGGACACGATCAACCAGGGCTTCAACACGATCGTCGTCAACTCGTACAAGAACGCGGACATCGTGATCAGCGGCAAGGCCGCGTTCAAGAACACCAACGGCAACGGCGTCGAGACGCCCACCTTCCCCGCGTCCGTGCTCGCGAAGGTGAAGGACCTGCCCGAAGTTGCGGCCGCGGCGGGCTCCGTGACGAGCGACAACGTGAAGCTGATCGGCAAGGACGGCAAGGTGATCGACACCGGCGGCGCGCCGGCGTTGGGCTTCTCGGTCGACCCGCGCGAGCAGCAGTTCAACCCGACGAAGCTGACGGAGGGCGCCTGGCCGCGCGGTCCTCACGAGGTCGCGATCGACAAGGCGACCGCTTCCAACAAGCACTTCCGGGTCGGCGACACGATCAGGGTGCAGGCCGTCGGCCCGCAGCGCTCGTTCCGGATCGCCGGGATCGCCGAGCTGTCCGGCGTCGGATCGATCGGCGGCGCGACCTTCGCGCTCTTCGACCTGAAGACCGCGCAGCGCGTCTTCGACAAGCCCGGCCAGCTCGACGTCATCCGGATCCAGTCGAAGGCGGGCGTCAGCAAGTCGAAGCTGATTTCGGAGATCAGGCCGCTGCTGCCGCCGACGGCGACCGTCCGTGACACGAACGCCCAGGTCAAGGAGGACAAGAAGCAGTTCGACGTCTCGTTCCTCCAGTACATCCTCCTTGCCTTCGGAGGTATCTCGCTCTTCGTCGGTGCGTTCGTGATCGCGAACACACTCTCGATCACGATCGCCCAGCGGATGCGCGAGTTCGCGACCCTCCGCACGCTCGGCGCCTCGCGCCGGCAGGTTCTGCGATCCGTGATCATCGAGGCCTTCGTGATCGGGCTCTTCGGGTCGATCGTGGGCCTCTTCCTGGGGCTCGGGCTCGCGAAGCTGTTGAACAAGCTCTTCGTGCTGTTCGGGATCGACCTCCCGCAGGGCCAGACCGTCTTCGCCACGCGTACCGTGATCGTCTCGCTCATCGTGGGGACTGTCGTCACGCTGGTCGCCAGCATCCGGCCGGCGCGGCGGGCGACGCGGGTGCCTCCGATCGCCGCCGTGCGCGAGGGCTCGGTGATCCCCGTGTCGAGATTCGCGAAGTACGGACCCGTCACCTCGCTCGCAATCCTCCTGGTGGCGATCGCGCTCACCGCCCTCGGAACGCTGGGCAGCGGGATCGCGACGGGGCCGCGGCTGCTGATGCTGGGCGTCGGGATCCTGCTTCTCTTCTTCGGCGTCTCGATGAACGCGGCACGGGTGGTCCGGCCGCTGGCCGCGGTGCTCGGGGCCCCGGCGCGCGCGATCGGCGGCGCACCGGGAATCCTGGCGCGAGACAACGCCACGCGGAACCCTTCGCGGACGGCGTCGACGGCCTCGGCGCTGATGATCGGCCTCGCGCTCGTCACCTTCGTGGCGATCTTCAGCCAGGGTGTGTTCAAGTCGTTCGAAGGCGCGGTCGACCAGCTCTTCATCGCCGACTACGCGGTCACGTCGACCAATACGTTCACGCCGATCGACGTCGCCGCCGGCAAGTCCCTCGTCGGGAAGCCTGGTGTGAGCGACGTGACGCCGATTCGCGCTGGATCTGCGCGCTTCCTCGGCAGCGAGCACAACCTGACGGGGGTCGCGCCGAACGCCACCACCGGGATCCGCATCGACTGGAAGGCCGGCAACAACGGCGTTCCGGGCCGGCTCGGCACGAACGGATTCTTCACCGACAGCGACTACGCCAAGAGCCATCACCTGCGCGTCGGCTCCGTGGTGAAGCTCGAGTTCCCGAGCGGCAAGCGCGTCGACCTGCGGCTGATCGGGATCTACGAGAAGCCGAACGGAGGGTCGCCCTTCGGCGAGGCAACCATCTCGACCGCGCTCTTCGACAAGTACATCCCCAGGCCTCGGGACGAGATGGTCCTGATCAACACGCCCGACGGGGTGACCGACGCGAACACGCAGACGCTCAGGGACGACGTGGCGGGCTTCGCGGACGCGAAGGTGCAGACGCGCGACCAGTTCAAGTCGAACTTCATCAAGCCGATCAAGAAGATCCTGTACCTGCTCTACGCGCTGCTCGCGCTCTCGGTCATCGTCAGCCTCGTCGGAATCATCAACACGCTCGTGCTGACCATCTACGAGCGCACGCGCGAGATCGGGATGCTGCGAGCCGTCGGCATGACGCGCACCCAGATCCGGATGATGATCCGCTACGAGAGCATCGTCACGGCGCTCATGGGCGCGGCGCTCGGCATCGTGGTGGGGACGTTCCTGGCCGCCCTCGTCACGCATGCGCTGTCGAGCGACGGGATCGTGTTCGCCTTCCCGGTCTTGCAGGTCGTGTACTTCGTGTTGGCAGCGATCGTCGTCGGCGTCCTGGCCGCAGTACTACCGGCCCGGCGGGCGGCCGGCCTGAACGTCCTCCAAGCACTCCAGTACGAGTAGATCTGTGCCGTCCGGAGCCGCGCATAGGCTGCGGCCGTGCGTCGGTTGCGGCCGCTGAGCGAGGAGGAGTGTTACCTCCGCTGCTACGGCGCGGGAGACACGATGGTTCGGGTCGTGCGGATCGAACCGAGGCAGCCGAAGAGTCTTGCGCGAATCACCGGCGAAGAGCTGCGCCGGCTCTTCGAGCTGCGGCTCGACGCCCGCGAGCCCGAGCTCGCCGCGTGAGGATGTGCGTCCGGTGGAGCCGGGCGACGGGCAGGGCGAGGTGGCGTGTCTGGTCGCGCCGGCGGCCCAGGCCGCTGGGCAATGAGCGGCGCTGCGCACCGAGGGCTCGGCGCGGGCCGCGCTGCAGAGCCTAGCGCTGTCCCGGACATCCTCGCTTCCGGGCTGCGGGTGGTGTTCTGCGGGATCAATCCCGGCTACGTCTCGGCGGCCGCCGGCGCCCACTTCGCGAACCCGCGCAACGACTTCTGGCGGCTCCTCCACGACGCCGGCTTTACGCCGCGGCTGCTGCGGCCGGACGAGCAGCACCAGGCTCTACGTTTCGGCGTCGGCCTGACCAACGCAGCGCTTCGAACGACCCGCGGCTCCGGCGACCTGCGCCGGGCCGACTTCGGCGGCTCGGCGGAGCGGCTGGAGCGCCTGGCCGTCGAGCTGCGGCCTCACGCGATCGCCTTCGTCGGCAAGGAGGCGTACCGGGGCGTCTTCGGGGAACGGCCCTCGCTCGGCCTTCAGGAACGGCGGCTCGCGGAGACGCTCCTCTTCGTTCTGCCCTCGACCTCGCCCGCCAACGCCGCCGTCCCGTACGCCGAGCGCCTGCGCTGGTTCCGCGAGCTGTCTGCCGTCGTCTAGGCGACGGGGAGGGCGCCGAAGCACCCTCCCCGGCTGCTGCTACCGCAGCACCTGTGGCTCGTAGAAGACCCCGTGCGGCCAGGGCCCGCCCGGGTACGGCCAGATGTCGAGGATCGCGCCCGAGCGGTTGTCGACGACGCCGATCGCTCCGGGCTTTGTGACATCGGCGCTCTCGAGCGCGATGAACGTGTACTTGCCGTTCGCGGAGAGCCACTCGTGCCCGCTGATGCCGAGGCCCGCGAAGTTGACGAAACGGACGTCGAGCGTGGCCGTGTCCATCAAGGCCATCTGGTTGGGAATCGCGCGCAAACCGACGACCAGCGTCTTGCCGTCGTTGGTGATCTGCATCGTGTCCGGCTGGACGCCGATGAATGTCTCGCCGATCGGCCGCGGCTCGTCGCCGGAGACATCGAGCACGCGCACGCGATTGTCGTTTCGCACCGTGACGTAAGCCGTCTTTCCGTTCGGCGTCACGAGCACTTCGCTCGGCCGCGTGCCGATTCCGACCTCCCAGACGATGTCACCGGTGCTCGCGTCGAGCTTCGACAGCGTGCCCGGGCTCGTCTGGGTCGCGCCTTCGTTCGTGGCGTACAGGTCCTTGCCGTCGTTCGTGATCCAGACGGCGTGTGTCTTCGCGGCGGCGTTGTTGCTCGCCGGCCAGACGGCGACCATCTCGTCGAGCGAGGTGTCGACGACGCCGACGGTCCGTGTGTTGTAGCGCCCGAAGTAGACGAGCTTTCCGTTCGGGCTCGCCATCACGTGGTGCGGGAACGACGACGGCTCGGTGGGAGCATTGGTCGGGATGTGCTTGACGATCGAGAAGTCGGCCTTCGAGAGCACGCTCAGCTGGTTGCTGCGCTCGTCGGCCGTATAGACCTTGCCCGTGCCGCGCGGGGCGGTGACGCCGATCGGGCGTTTGCCGATCGGGACGACGCCGAGCACGTCGCCGGTCGCGGCGTCGAAGGCCGCAAGCGTGTTCTGGCCGCCGTCGAAGCGCTCGACGGCCCAGACGGTGCCGCTCGTCGGAAGACGTTTCGGCCCGCCGCCCGCTCCGGCGACGGCGCCGGCTGCGGCGAGGGCGCTCGCGACCAGCACTGAGAACAGCGCGAGCTTGCGCATTGGGACCTCCTCTGCGGTAGCGGCCCGGCGACTGCAACGGCAACGGCCGCCGTGGCTCCCGCCGAAGGTACGCCCTCATCTCGCTCAACTCAAATACATATTTGGAGGCTGTTGTATAACCACCGGTGATGAATGTCGAAGCGCGCCTGCGAGCCTTTGCCGCTGTCGCACGAGAGGGGTCGTTCTCCCGCGCGGCGAGGCGGCTCTATGTCAGCCAGCCGGCGATCTCGAAGCACGTCGCCTCACTCGAGGCGGAGTTCGACACTCCGCTCGTCCTCCGCGACCGGCGAGGGGCAGCGCTGACCCCCGCCGGAGAGGTGCTGGCTGACTACGTGCTCCGGGCGGAGGCCCTATTGGCGAACGCTCGGCGGGCACTCGCGGCGGGCGGGGATGCGCAGGTCGGCACCCTTGCCCTCGCCGCGTCCGGGATCCCGGGCACGTACCTCCTGCCGGAGGTGATCGCCCGGTTCCACGAGCAACATCCCGCAGTCGAGCTCGACTTCCGACTGTCCACCTCCGGTGGCGCGCTGGGCCTCGTGCGCGCACACGAGGTCGAGCTCGCGGTGGTCGGCGGGCTGACGGTGCCACCGGAACTTGAGAGCGAGCCGCTCGCCGAGGACGACGTCGTGCTCGTCGGGCCGCCGCGGCTTGCGGGCCGCCGGATGCGCGTGAAGGAGCTCGAAGGCCTGACCTGGATCTCCCGTGAGGAGGGCTCGGCGACGAGAGAAGCGGTCGAAGCGGCTCGTTGGGAGGTCGGCCTGCGCGCGGTTCGGACGCTCGAGCTCCCGTCCTGGGAGGCGGTGAAGCTGACGGTCGCCTCAGGTGCGGGGATCGCCGCGATCAGTCGCTTTGCGCTCGAACGCGAGCTCCAGTCGGGGACGCTCGCGATCCTGGACGTGGCGCGTTGGCGGCTGCCGCGTACGATCGTCCTCGTCATGGCGCGGGACGTGCGGCTCACTCCGCCCGCAGAGAGGTTCGTCGAGCTGCTGCGAAGCTCGGATCTGGCTAGCCGCGCCAGCGGTTAGTGATCGGCGTTCTCCTGTCGCGGCCGAATGCTTTCGGCGTCAGGCGGACGCCGGGCGGGGCCTGACGGCGCTTGTACTCGGCGCGGTCGATCAGGGCGAGAGCACGCTCGACGACGTCCGCGTCGAAGCCGTCGGCGGAGAGCTCTTCGCGCGAGCGGTCCTGCTCGACGTACGCCTCGAGGACGCGATCGAGCGCGGGGTACGGCGGGAGCGAGTCTTCGTCGAGCTGGTTCGCGCGTAGCTCCGCGCTCGGCGCGCGCTCGAGGATCGAGCTCGGAATCAGCTCGGCCGGAGCCTGTTCGTTGAGGTGCCGCGCGAGGCGGAAGACGTCGGTCTTGAACACGTCCTTCAAGAGCGCGAACCCGCCGGCCATGTCCCCGTAGAGGGTCGCGTAGCCGACCGAGAGCTCCGATTTGTTTCCCGTCGCGACGACAATCCAGCCGAACTTGTTCGAGAGTGCCATCAGGAGCACGCCTCGGATTCGCGACTGGAGGTTCTCCTCGGCGAGGTCCGGGTCGCGTCCGGCGAAGCTGCCAGCGAGCGCCCGTTCGAACGCGTCCACGACCTCGTGGATCGGCAGCTCGCGGAAGTCGACCTCGAGGTTCTCGGCCAGCCGCCGCGCGTCCCGGCGCGTCTCTTCGGACGAGAACTGCGACGGCATCGAGACGCAGTGCACTCGCTCCGGCCCGAGCGCCTCGACCGCGAGCGCGGCCGTCAGTGCCGAGTCGATGCCTCCGGACACCCCGATCACGACCTCGCTGAAGCCGTTCTTGTCGACGTAGTCGCGCAGGCCGAGCTCGAGGGCGAGCCGCATCTGCTCGAGCTCGTCCAGCCGGGGCGCGATGACGGGCTCGATGGGCTCGCGCTCGCCGGCCGCGGCGCCCACGTGCACGACCGACGCTTCAGGCAACGATTCCCGTTCGCGCGCAAGCGCGCGCCGCCGGAGATCCCGCAGGCGGCGCCCGACCGCCTCCGCAGGCTCGATATCCACCACGAGCATGGCTTCCTCGAAGCCGGGAGCACGGGCGAGCACGCGGCCCTCCTCGTCGAGCACGAGCGAGTGGCCGTCGAAGATCAGCTCGTCCTGGGCGCCGACGGCGTTGCAGAAGGCGACCAGGCACGAGTTGTCGCGCGCGCGGGTGGCGAACATCTCCTCGCGCTCGCGGTCGCGGCAGACGTGGAACGGCGACGCGGAGATGTTGGTGAGCAGCTGCGCGCCCGCGAGTGCGAGGTCGGTGGCGGGCGGGCCCGGCTGCCACATGTCCTCGCAGATCGTCAGGCCGATCAGCGTCCCGCCGTGCTCGAGCAGAAGCAGGTCGCGGGCCGGCGCGAAGTACCGGTCCTCGTCGAACACGCCGTAGTTGGGGAGGAAGCGCTTGCGGTAGAGCGCCTTCACCTCGCCGCCGTTGCAGACCGCGCAGGCGTTGTAGAGGTCGCGGTCGAAGTGGGGGACGCCGACCAGCGCGACGATCCCGCGGGCGCTGCGCGCGATCTCCCGCAGCGATTCGTCGGCGGCCCGGATGAAGCCCGGGCGGAGCAAAAGGTCCTCGGGCGGGTAGCCGGTGACGGCGAGCTCCGGGAAGAGGACGAGGTCGGCTCCTGTGGCTTTCGCTTCGTCGATCCCGCGCACGATCCGCTCTCGGTTCCCGTCCAGGTCGCCGACGGTCGTGTTGATCTGCGCGAGCGCGAGCCTCATGTGGGTTTTAGACTACCAGTCGAAAACTGAGGCACCGCTTGCGGTGCCGTCCAGAAGGCCGTGCCGGCTTGCCGGTGCGGCCGTTCAACGACGCAGGCGGATGGCGTTCAAATCATCGCGTTCGATCTCGTCTGCGCGGTGGATGAGGTCCTCGATGTCGTCGTGCTCGGCGTGGATGTAGCGCCCCGCGAGCGTGTCCGCCCGGCCGGAGGCGAGCACCCGCACGAGTTGCGGCGCGAGCTCCGGCGGGGTCCATGGCATGTCGTCGCCGAACCTCCTCGTCATCCGTGTCCGCACGAGCCCGGGACTGAAGATGAACACGGGGATCCCGTGCGGCCCGAGCTGCCTGGCGAGGATTTCGCCGAAGCGGCCGACCGCGGCCTTGCTCGCCGAGTAGGCGCTGTTGGTCGAACCGGGGAGGTAGGAGGCTCCGCTTCCGGTGATCACGATCCGGCCGCGGCCGCGCTCGATCATGGCGGGGATGACCGCGTGGCAGCAGAGGTAAACGCCGAGCACGTTCACCTCGAATGCATGCCACCATGCTTCGGGCTCGATCGTCCACGCGCCCTCGTCCTCACGGACGCCGGTGCCGGCATTCGCGACGAGCAGGTCGATCGGGCCGAGGCGTTGCTCCGTCTCGTTTGCCATGCGCGCAACGGCATCGCGATCGCTGACGTCGGCCTCGAGCGCGAGACCGTCGATTTCGTTCGCCACGGCCTCGACCTGCTCCCGCGTCCGTGCCGCGACCGCTACGCGAGCCCCGGCCTCGGCGAGCTCGCGCGCTATGCCGGCGCCGATCCCGCGCCCGCCGCCGGTGACGAGCGCGACCCGGCCTGTCAGATCATCCTGCGGCGGCACGAGGCGGGAGGATAGTCGCGTCCCAGCGGGCGCCGCTCCAGCGCCACTCGTGAGCCTCCCGGGAGAGCCCCGCGCGAACGGGGTTCTGAAGGACGTACTCGCAGGCTCGGCGGCGGTGGTCTTCGCTCCTGATCACGAAGGCGGCGAAACGGCTGCCGAAGAGGTGGCCGCTGCGGCGGTGCCGTTCGTTGAACTCCTGGGCGTAGGCGCCGTTCAGCTTGTGCAGGCCGCTCGAGAGGCGCGCGAGCGAGGTCTCCACCACCAGGTGGTAGTGGTTCGGCATCAGGCAGAAGACGTGGCAGTCCCAGTCCTCTTGCAGGACGGCTCGGGCCAGGAGCGCGAGGTAGAGGCTGCGGTCCTCGTCGTCGCGGGAGATCGCCATCCGGGCCACGCCGCGGGCGGTGACGTGGTAGATCCCTTCGGCGGGGAGAACGCTGCGCGGCAACCGCGGCATCCTCCGACCGTAGCCATGGCGGCCGCCCGGCCAGCGCCTGGGGACAAATCGTCACGCTTTCGTCACGATCCGAACCGTCCCGCCGGGCCATGTCCGGGGACAGTCCCCGGATATGGCCGGAACGGACACGTCCGGTCAGGCGCCCGCCGCCTGCGCGATCTCTTCTAGCGCCTCCGGGTTCTCCAGGGACGAGAGGTCGCCCGGGTCGGTGCCGAGCGCCTTCGCGCGCACCGCCCGCCGCACGATCTTCGCGCTGCGCGTCTTCGGCAGGGCCGAAACGAACAGCACCCGCTCCGGCGCGAAGGCCTTGCCGAGCTCCCCCGCCGCGAGCGCCCGCAGCTCCGCCGCCAGCTCCGGGGTCGGTTCCGCCCCAGGCACGAGCGCGCAGAACACCCACGCGACCTCGCCCTTCACCCCGTGGGGCACACCGACGGCCGCCGCCTCGGCCACGAGCGGATGGGCGACGACGGCCGATTCCAACTCCGCCGGCCCGAGCCGCTTCCCCGCGATGTTGAGCGTGTCGTCGGAGCGACCGTGCAGGAACCAGTAGCCGTCCTCGTCGACCAAGGCCCAGTCGCCGTGCACCCAGATCCCCGGGAGCCGGCGCCAGTACGTGTCGAGATACCGCTCGGGGTCGCGCCAGAAGCCGCGTGTCATCCCGGGGAACGGACGCCGGCAGACCAGCTCGCCCACCTCGCCGCGCACCGAGCGCCCCTCCGAGTCGACCACGTCCATCGCCATCCCCAGCGCGGGCCCGCCGAGCGAGCAGGACTTGATCGGCACCGCCGGCGTGGGCGACAGGAAGCACGCGCCCACCTCCGTTCCGCCCGAGCAGTTGATGATCGGGCAGCGACCCCCGCCGACGTGCTCGAAGAGCCAGCGGTACGGCTCCGGGTTCCACGGCTCGCCCGTCGTCACGAGCACGCGCAGCGAGGAGAGATCGTGCCGCTCGACGAGCTCGGCCCCGTGTGGGATCAGGGCGCGCACGAGCGTGGGCGAGAGGCCGAGAATCGAGACACGCTCCCGCTCGACCAGCCCCCAGATCCGGTCCGCCGCCGGGAAGTCGGGCGCGCCCTCGGCGAAGACGACCGTGCACCCCAACGCCATCCCGCCGACCACCTCCCACGGACCCATGATCCAGCCCATGTCGGTGACGAAGTGGATCACGTCGTCCGGCTGCGCGTCCGCCTGGTAGGCGACCTCGCGCGTGATCGAGACCAGGAAGCCCCCCTGGACGTGCAGAACGCCCTTCGGCGGGCCCGTCGTGCCTGAGGTGTAGGTCAGCAGGTACGGGTGCTCGGAATCGACTTCGAGCGGCTCGAGCTCGCCGGGCGCGTTCGCGACGGCGTCCTCCCAGAACAGATCGCGACCCGGCCGCATCGGGACGTCCTCACGCCCGAGCCGACGCCAGACGACCACGTGCTCCACCGAAGGTGACGAGGCGAGAGCCTCGTGGACGAGCTCCTTCATCGGCACCTCGTGCCCCCGCCGCAGCGAGCCGTCGGCGGTGACGACCACCTTCGCCTCCGCATGCCGCAGCCGCGCCGCGATCGCCGGCGCCGCGAAGCCCGAGAAGATCGGCACCTGGATTGCCCCGATGTGCGCGCAGGCGTGGGACGCGACCGCCACCTCCGGCGACATCGGCAGGAAGAGCGCCACCCGGTCGCCCGGCTCGACTCCGAGCGCGACGAGCCCTTCGGCCAACCGTGTCACCTCTCGCGACAGCTCCCGGTAGGTCAGGGCTCGCCGCTCGCCGTCCTCGCCTTGCCACACCGCCGCCTCCGCGTCTGCGCGCACGCCCTCCGCCCAGCGGTGGACGCAGTTCCACGCGAGATTGAGCTTGCCGCCGACGAACCACGTCGCCCACTCCGGCCCGCGCGACTCGTCCACGACGGCGTCCCACGGGCGGGCGAACTCGAGCCCCATGTCCTCGATCGCCTCCGGCCAGAACCGGTCCGGGTCCTCCGCCGAGAAGCGCACCAGCTCCCAGTAGTCCTCGAACCCCAACCGCCCCGCGAGGCGCATCGCGTTCGAATGCGCCCGCACGTCGTCGCTCGGGCTCCAGATCGGCTCCACGCCGAAACCCTAACTTTGACCTGGGTAGCTAGTGATCGCTAACCTAGTGGAGGCTAACTACGGGAGGAGGCAGCGAGTGCGCGCGAGGATCTTCGCCGAGGAGAACAGGAAGTGGTGGACGTTGGGAGCGGTCGCGTTCGGCCTCTTCATGATCATGCTCGACAACACGATCGTGAACGTTGCGCTGCCCTCGATCCAGCGCAACCTGGGGATCGGGATCTCCGAGCTGGAATGGGTCGTGAACGGCTACGCCCTCACGTTCGCGGTCCTGATGCTCACGGGCGGCAAGCTCGCAGATCTCCTCGGCCGGCGCGCGATCTTCATTGTCGGCCTCGCGATCTTCACCGGCGCCTCCCTCGCGTGTGGCCTCGCCCCGAGCGCCGGCGTCCTGATCGGCGCCCGCGTCGTCCAGGGCGTGGGCGCGGCCCTGATGAACCCTGCAACGCTCTCGATCATCACCGCCACCTTCCCGCCCCGCCAGCGCGGGATGGCTATCGGCATCTGGGCCGGCGTCTCCGCGCTCGCGCTCGCAATCGGGCCGCTACTCGGTGGCGTGATCACCCAGCACATCAGCTGGAACTGGATCTTCTTCATCAACGTCCCGGTCGGGATCCTGGCGATCGTCGTCGCCCGTCTCGTGATCCAGGAGACCCGCGACACCTCGGCTGAGCAGCGCCTCGACCTTCCGGGCCTGCTGACCTCGGCGATCGGCCTGTTCGCGCTCACCTACGCGCTGATCGAGGCGAACTCGTACGGCTGGACATCAGTACGGATCCTGTCGCTTTTCGCGGTGACGGCGATCGGCCTCGCAGCGTTCGTCGCCCTCGAGCTCCGCCAGCGCATCCCGATGCTCGACCTTTCGCTCTTCCGCAACTCGACGTTCGCGGGCGCGAACACGGTGATGCTGCTCGTCGCGCTCGCGATGTTCGGCGTCTTCTTCTACGTCTCGCTCTACATGCAGAACGTGCTCCACTACTCCCCGACCCAGGCGGGGGCGACGTTCTTGCCGATGACGCTCTGCATCGTCTTCCTCGCGCCCATCGCCGGCCGCATCACCGACCGCCTCGGCGCCCGCTGGCTGATCGCCGGCGGGATGACCCTCGTTGCCGGCTCGCTCGTGATCTTCGCGCAGCTCGACGAGCACTCGACGTTCTGGAACATCTTCCCGGGCCTGCTCATCGGCGGCGCCGGCATGGCGATGTCGATGGCACCGACGACCGCGACCGCGATGCAAGCCGTCGCGGTGGACAAGGCGGGCGTCGGCTCGGCCGTCCTGAACAGCATGCGCCAGGTGGGCGGCTCGCTGGGGATCGCCCTCATGGGGGCGATCGTGGCCGCGTACGTCCACGTGCCCAGAACCGATCCCCGAGCAATCCCGCAGTTCGTCGACGGGTTCCAGCACGCCCTGATCGTCGCGGCCATCATCGCGTTCAGCGCCGCGATCGTCGCCGTCGTCTTGCTGCGGAAGCCCGAGCACGCCGACGAGCCGGTGCGCGTCCCGGAGGAGGTTGCTGCGTGAAGGAGCCTCGGCTGCGGCTGAGCGCCCAGCAGCGGAAGGCTGCGGTCGTCGAGACCGCCTGCCGGGTCTTCTCGAAGCGGAGCTACCACGGGTCGACCACGGCCGAGATCGCACGCGAGACCGGCGTCACCGAGCCGGTCCTCTACCGTCATTTCGCCTCGAAGCGCGAGCTCTACCTCGCCTGCCTGGATGCCGTCTGGGAGCAGGTGCGCGAGCTGTGGGAAAAGGCGCTCGAGGCAGAGGAGGACCCGGCCAACTGGCTGAAGGCGATCGGCAAGGCGTACCTCGAGGCCCGCGCCGCCGCGCGGATCGTGCTCGTCGATCTATGGATCCAGGCGCTGACGGAGGCGGCCGACGATCCGGAGATCCGCCGCGCGCTGCGCGAGCAGGTGCGACAGGTTCACGAGTTCGTCGCAGACGTGATCCGCGGCGCTCAGAAGGCCGGCGGCATCGTCCGCGACCGCGATCCTGACGCCGAGGCGTGGATCTTCATCTCCCTCGGCCTCCTCAGCACGATCGACAACCGCCTCGGCAGCCTGGTCGGCAAAGAGTTCGACGACATCATCGCCAGCCGCCGAGCCTGGATGACCGGCAAGACGGGCTAGACCCCTCACCAAAGACCGCTCTAAGGTCGCTGTGATCCGCGGCCGGAGGCGGGCTTTGCCCGCCGTGAGGCACGCAACGGCAAAGAACGCGTGAACTAGCGGGCCATTCGCCGGCTCGTGGAGCGCTAGGAGTACGTCGCCGCCGGCAAGGAGGGGGCATCCGGGGGAACCAGGGGTTCCCCCGGATAAAAAAAGCCCCCCGCTGCGGCTCGGGGGGCTTCATAAGGGTTGTGCCCGCTTTAGAAGGCGACGACCCGGAGGCCTTGGCTCTGCGGCCCAGCCACGCCTCCGGGCCCTGGTCGCCGTCTCTGGCGCGCCCCCTGCAACCCGTGAGCCTGGCGTCCGGCTGGGGTGCAAGGTGGACTGACTATAGACGTGTCCCTAGTAGGAGTCAAGTAGCTAAATCAAGTGATTTCATAATCCGCCAGTTCACCCCGTTTCCGGCGAAGACATGACCTTTTTGGGGGATATTTCCGGCTGGGCACTTGCGTTCTAGTCAAGTATGCGTTTAGCTTCGCCCGAGGTCCTCGTATGTCCCGCGTCTCCCTGAACGCCCACACCCGCACCCCCGCCCAGCTGGGCAGCGCCCGCCTCGGCGAGCGCGTCCGCCAGCTGCGGGTGGCGGCGGGCTTGACGCAGAGCGACCTCGCCGGCGAGCGCTTCTCGAAGGAGTACGTCAGCCAGATCGAGCGCGGCAAGACCCGTCCCACGCGCGGGACCGTCGAGTGGCTCGCCGCGAAGCTCGGTGTCGACGCCGGCTTCCTCGAGCGCGGTGTCTCCGCCGACGAGCGGAGCCGCGTCGAGGCGATGCTGGCCCGCGCGGAGGCTCTGACCAACGCGCACCAGTACGACGACGCAATCGACGAGCTCGAGAACTCGCGCACGGCCGTCCTGGCCACCGGCGCGACCGAGCTCGAGGCGCGCGCTCTCTCGACCGAGGCGTGGGCCCGGATGGAGCGCGGCGAGGTCAAGCCGGCGCTCGAGCTGCTCGACCGCTGCCGGACGATCAGCGAGACGCCGGGGTTCTCGGACGTCGACCGCGCGCAGGTCCTGTTCCGGATGGGCGTGTGCCGTTACCACCTTTCCAGCATCGCGTCGGCGATCGGCCTTTTCAGCGAGGCGCTCAAGCTCGCCGAGGAGTCGGGTCTTCCGTGTGATCTCCTCCGTTCCGAGGTGCTCGGCTGGCGCTCGCGCTGCTACCGGCGCCAGCGCGACCTCGAGGCCGCGCACGAGGACGTCGAGCGCGCGCTCGAGCTGGCGCAGTCGCTCGACGATCACCGCACGATGGCGAACGTCTACTTCCAGGCCTCGCTGGTCTCCGAGCGGATGGGCCACTGGGTGCTCGCGCGCAGCTACGCGGAGCGGGCGAAGGCCTACTACGAGCAGCTCAACGACGAGCGCAACGTCGGCCGGCTCCTCAACAACCTCGGCGGGCTCAACTTCCAGCTCGGCAAGCCCGAGCGGGCCGTCGAGGACCTGAAGAGCGCCTACCGCGTCCTCCTCGACAAGGGCAGCGAGGCCGAGGCGGCCAACGTCGTCTCGTCGCTCGCGCACGTGCATCTGATGACCGGTCACGTGGAGACGGCCGAGGACGAGGCGCGCCACGCGCTCGACCTCCTCGAGGGCCGCGAAGACTTCCTGCTCGACATCGCGCCGACCCAGCTCGTCCTGGGCCGCGCGCTGATGGAGCAGGGCCGCCTCGACGAGGCGCAGGACGCCCTGCGCACCGCCGAGGCGAGCGCAGAACAGCTTGAATCGATCAGCCATCGCGCCGCGGCGTGGATGGCACAAGGTGACCTGGCCGCACGCCGCGGCGAGGACGCGACGGCCGCCCGGCTGTACCGCAACGCCGCCGAGGCCCTACAGGATGTCCGCTTCTAACGGCCGAGAAAGGAGGTGAAGATGAACAAGGCACGCCTGATCTACCTCACCGCCCTCCTCTGCGTCATGGTGTTCTACTTCCAGGGATTCATGAGGCTGAGCTATCTCGGCGCTCCCGGAAGCTGGTTCGACGGGCATTAACCCGGGCGGCGTGACTCTCGCGCCGTCCGGCCGCACTCCTGCTCAGCGGCAGCCCGTATTGGCGTCGGTTTTCGCGGCACCCTCCTAGCTAGACTCGACACGTGGGCCGCGTCGCCCCGGTCGCTCTCCTCGTGGTGATGGTCGCCGGCTGCGGCGGCTCGAAGTCCTCGTCCGGCACGATCGACTCGATCCTCGCACGGCCCGGCCCGGACGTCGCGGTGACGGAGGGTGCGGGGGATTTCGTCCCCGGCCTCGTCCGTTACCCCTTCATGGTGATCCGGAACGACGCGCGGCCCGTCTACGGGCCGAGCGCGCGGATCTGGGTCGCCACCGGGCGTGACGCCAAGCCGTTCGAGCGGACGACCGCACGGCTCGAGCCGATCGGCGTCCCCGGCCTGTCCGGGCCCGCGGCCGGGAACGTGAACCGCCTCTACGTCGCCCATGTGCGGATTCCGCGCCCGGGCCGGTACTGGCTGGTGGCCGCGCCGGCCGGAGCGCGCATCCAGGCCGTGGGGGTCTTCGACGTCCGCTTCCACTCGCCCACACCCGTGGTCGGCGCGAAGGCGCCGGACTCGGATACGCCCACCCTGGCGGACGCCCCGGCCGGCAGCCTGACGACGAGACGACCGCCCGACCTCGGGTTGCTGCGCTATTCGGTCGCGGACTCGCTCGCCGCGCACCGCCCCTTCGTCGTCACCTTCGCTACTCCCAAGTTCTGCACCAGCCGTACCTGCGGTCCTGTCGTCGACGTCGTGGATGCGGTGCGTCGCCGCTTCGCGTCCAGCGGCGTCCGCTTCATCCACGTCGAGGTCTACACCGACAACGACCCGGCGAAGGGCTACAACCGCTGGATGCGCCAGTGGAGGCTCAGGAGCGAGCCCTGGACGTTCCTCGTCGGTCGGGACGGCCGCGTGAAGGCGAAGTTCGAGGGCTCGGTCGCCGAGGCCGAGCTCACCGCAGCCGTCCGCCGAACCCTTCTATAGGGGTTCGCGGCTCATCGCTCTCCGAGCCCGCGGGAACACCGTTGCCCGCCTGTCCGTTCTGTGGTGGGATACTCCGCTTCATTCCGCAAAGGGAGGGCGCGAATGGCTGGAAACGGTTACGCGAAGCCGGTCCTCGTCACGACCGATTGGCTCGCCGAGCACCTGAACGACGACGTCGTCGTTGTCGCGGAGGTGGACGAGAACCCCGACCTCTACGACGAGGGGCACATCCCGGGATCGATCAACCTGCACTGGCGCGACGATCTCCAGGACCCCGTGGAGCGCGACCTCGTCGAGCGCGAGGTCTTCGAGCGGCTCCTGGGAGAGCGCGGGATCTCGAACGACACCACGCTCGTCCTCTACGGCGACAAGAACAACTGGTTCGCCGCCTACGCCTACTGGTACCTGAAGATCTACGGCCACGAGGACGTTCGCATCCTCGACGGCGGCCGTCAGAAGTGGATCGACGAGAGCCGCGAGCTGACCACTGACGTTCCCACGCCCCAGCGAGCCCAGTACAAGGCAAAGGAGCGGGACGAGTCGATTCGTGCGTTCCGCGACGCCGTGCGGGAGGGCATCGGCGCCGGCGAGAAGGCGCTGGTCGACGTCCGCAGCCCGCAGGAGTACGCCGGCGAGCTGATCGCACCCCCCGGCTACGAGCAGGAGGGCGCGCAGCGGGGCGGGCACATTCCGACCGCGCAGTCGATCCCCTGGGCTCAGGCCGTGCGCGACGACGGCACCTTCAAGTCCGCCGATGAGCTGCGCGAGCTCTACCAGGACAAGGGTGTCAGCCCGGAGAAGGAGGTCACCGCGTACTGCCGCATCGGCGAGCGCAGCGCGCACACCTGGTTCGTCCTGCGCGAGCTGCTGGGCTACGAGACCGTCAAGAACTACGACGGCTCCTGGACGGAATGGGGAAATCTCGTGGATGTCCCAATCGAAAAGGGTTCCTAGCGGCAGGAATCGCGCGAACCGGCCCGAACATCGAGGAGCACAGAAGCTCCTCCTCTCCCCTAGGCAACGGCGGCATTTGGCCGCCGTTGCCGCGCTCGGGCGGGAATACGAATGAACCGGTGTTCGTAGTTGGACGAAAGTCGGAACGATCCCTACAGTTCCCGAAACCGCCTTCAGGGAGAGCGCCCGTGGACCTGAACACCGGCACCGTCAAGCTCACCGATCTCGCGTCCTGCGGCGGCTGCGCCGCCAAGTACTCGGCCGCCCGGCTGGAGCAGCTGCTGGCCGGCTTCGTCCCGGCCGAGGCGGAGAACCTGCTCGTCGGCCTCTCGCCGGCGGATGACGCCGCGGTGTACCGGCTTGACGAAGAGCGCGCGCTGATCTTCACGCTTGACTTCTTCCCGCCGGTCGTGGACGACCCCGGCGACTACGGCGCGATCGCGGCCACGAACGCGCTCAACGACGTCTTCGCGATGGGCGGCACGCCGCTGCTCGCGCTCTCCATCGCGGCCTTCCCCGAGGAGCTGCCGATGGAGATGCTTGCGGCGATCTTCGCCGCGGCCGACGCGCAGGTGCGCGCGGCGGGCGGGCTCCTCGCCGGCGGGCACACGATCCGCGACGCCGAGCCGAAGTACGGCCTGGCCGTGGTCGGGACGGTTCACCCGGATGGAATCTGGCCGAAGAACGGCGCCCGGGCGGACGACGTGCTCTTCCTGACGAAGCCGCTGGGGACCGGCCTGATCATGACCGGGTACAAGCAAGGCCGCGCGGGGTCGCAGCAGCTCGAGCGGGCGATCCGCTGGATGCGAACGCTGAACAACGATGCCGCCGACGTCCTGCGCGGGCTCGAGCCGAGCGCCGTCACCGACGTTACCGGCTTCGGGCTCTTCGGCCACGCACACGAGGTGGCCGAGCGGAGCCGCGTCGGCGTCCGGCTCGAGTCGGCCCGTTTTCCCGCGATCGACGGCGCGCTCGACCTGGCGCGCCAGGGCGTACGCACGAGCGGCGACCCCCGTAACCGGGACTTCGCGGCGGCTCACGTCGAGCTCGACGGGATCCCGGACACACTCGTCGCGCTCGGCTACGACCCTCAGACCGCGGGCGGCCTGCTCGTATCGATTCCGAGCGAGCGCGCCCCGGCGCTCGAGGCCGAGTTCTCGTCGCGCAGGCTCTTCATCCGCCGCATCGGCCGCGTCGAGGAGGGCGCCGGAGTCGTCGTCGAGTGACCCGTGGGCACCTCGGATTCCTGGGGCGCCGGTGGCGGTGCGGCGCCGTGGGGGACAGTGTGCGTAACACGGCCCCGGACAGCGCCGTGCCGCCAGCGGCGTCAGGCGGCGGCGGAGCCCGGCTTCGCCGGGCGTGAGCGGTCGCCGGCCAGGGATGCGAGGGATGATTCATGGGCGGTTTCAGCCGTTCCACAACGGTCACCTCGAGTACCTGCGCGGGGCCGCGGCGCGCTGCGACGAGCTCTTCGTCGGGATCACGAACCCGGATCCGACCCGGATCAAGCCCGAGGAGTCCGATCCGCTCCGCCACCTGCCCGAGTCGAATCCGTACAGCTACGTCGAGCGGCTGCTGATGGTGAAGGCTGCAGCGCTCGACCTGGGGCTCGATCTCGCCCGCGTGCACGTGATCCCGTTCCCGGTGAACGAGCCGGAGCTCTGGCACGCGTACGTGCCCGAGGACGTCGTCCAGTTCATCCGCCTCTTCTCCGACTGGGGCGGCACGAAGCTGGAGCGGCTGCGAGAGGCCGGCTACGAGGTCGTCGTCCTCGACGAGGGCGCCGAGAAGGAGATTTCCGGCGCGCAAGTGCGCGAGGCGCTGCGCGAAGGCGGGTCGTGGGAAGCCCTGGTTCCGCCCGGGGTCGCGGGAGTGATCGCCGGCCTCGAGCGTGTAAGGGTCGTGTAAGCAGGGAAAACTTTTCGCTGCCGCAGCCGTCAAGAAGCAGTACCAACGCCGCAACCCAGGGGGGTTCAGCATGCGCATGCTCGTATTCACGGCGGTAACCGTGCTGGCGCTCGCCGTGGCCGGCGCGTCCAGGCCCGCCGCGACGGCGACGAAGACCGTCAGGATCACGGCGTCCGGCTTCAGCCCGACCAGCGTCACGATCAAGACAGGCGATGCGGTGAGGTGGACGAACAACGACACCAAGAACCACCAGGTTGTCGCCAACAACGGCACGTTCGCCTCGCCGACGATCACTCCGGGGCACAGCTACACGCACACGTTCAACACGGCCGGGACGTTCCGCTACCACGACGCCCTGCACCCGAGCCTGACAGGCCGGGTCGTAGTCACCGGGCCGCCGCCCGCGGTGTCGATTGGAGCGGCCACGCCGATCCTGCTGTTCGGCCAGTCGACGCACATCTCCGGGGCCATCTCGACCAAGCAGGCCGGGCAGACCGTGACCGTCTGGGCCCAGCCGTACGGCCAGGGCTCGGCGGTACAGATCGCGAGCCTGCTCACCACCACCGGAGGCGCCTGGGACCTCGTCGTCAGGCCGACGCTGCTGACGACCTACGAGGCCCACTGGAAGAGCGCCGTCAGCCAGAAGGTCTCGCTCCAGATGCGCCCGAACGTCCTCCTCACGACCGGCAAGCGGTACTGGTACGTGAAGGTGAAGACCAACCACTCGCTCGAGGGCCGGAAGGTCTATCTCCAGAAGTTCACGCGCTTCCAGCAGTGGGTGAAGTTCAAGCGCGTGATCCTCAACCAGAGCTCGGGCCGGCTGATCGCCGCGCCCAGGTTCAAGCCCGGCCGCTACACGATCCGCGTCTTCATGTCCTACAACCAGGCCGGCGCGGGCTACCTCGACGGCTATAGCCGCACCGTCGTCATCCGTAGGTAGCTCCAAGGCGATACACCGGCGCGGGTTAGCCTGCGCCGGTGTATCCCATCGTCGTGCTTCTACTCGACGGGCTCGGCGACCGGGCCCACGACGTCCTCGGCGGGCGGACCGGGAACGAGGCGGCCGCGACCCCGAACCTCGACCGGCTCGCGGAGCGCGGCTCCTGCGGCGTCCTGTACGCCGTCGGGCCGGGCAGGGCGCCGTCCAGCGAAGTCGCGCACTGGTCGCTGCTCGGCTATCGGCCCGACGAGTTTCCGGGCCGGGCCGTCTTCGAGGCGCTGGGGCGCGGCCAGAAGGTGAGCCCGGAGCACGTCTTCGCCTACTCCGCTCTCCGGCCCGCCGAGCGGCGCGAGGACGGCTGGTGGCTGACGGGCCGGCCCGACCCGGAGGAGGACGCGGAGGAGGCCGAGCGGCTCGTCGAACGCTGCGACGGGATCGAGGTCGAGGGGCTCGCGTTCTCCCTCTCGCACGTCTGGCGAGGCGAGGCCGTCCTACGGATCGCCGGCGGCGCCGACGAGCGGGTCACCGACACCGACGCCTTCTTCCGAGCGTGGCATCCGATGCTCCGCCCGCGGCCGCTCGTACCCGAGGCCGAGGCGACGGCGCGAGCATGCGAGGCCTGGACGCGCGAGGTGATGCGCCGGCTGGAGGGGGAGCGGTTCAACGTGATTACGCTCAAGTGGTTCGGCCGGCCGCGGGCGGCGCCGTCCTTCCTCGAGCGGCACGGCGTGACCGGGCCCTTCGCGGCCGACTCGGCCTTCCTCCGCGGGCTGGGCGTGGCACTCGGGCTGGAGCCGGTCGACGCAGCCGAGACTAACGACGCGGTCGCCGACCTGCGGGCGCGGATCGAGCTGGCAGGAGCGCGGCTCGACGCCGGCGACAGCTTCGTCTTCTGCCACCAGAAGGCGACCGACGCGGCCGGACACACGAAGGACCCGCGGATCAAACAGCAGACGATCGAGCGGCTCGACGCGGCGCTCGCTGGCCTACGGCCCCTAGTTACACGCGCGATCGTGTGCGTTACCGGCGACCATGCGACGCCGGCTTCGCCGGACGTGATCCATTCGGGCGATCCCGTTCCGCTGCTCGTCGCGGGGCCGGGCGTGCGGGCCGACCGGGTTGATCGCTTCGGCGAGCTGGACTGCGCGGACGGGATCCTGGGGCACTTGCGTGGGCCCGACCTGATGCCGGTGCTCCTGAACGCCGCCGACCGGCCGCTCTTCCTCGGCTCGCGGCCGACCCCGTTCGACGGCGCCGACGGCTACCCGGCCCTTCTGGAGCCCCTTCTCTAGCATTCCGCTCGTGCACGTCGAGTCGGCGAGCGCGCGGCTCCGGGGCTTCGAGCTCTCGCCGGCGCGGTTCCTGCAGGTCGCACTCGCCTCCGCGGCCGCGCTCTGGCTGATCGCGATCACGGGCGCGGCCGTGCGGCTCACCGATTCTGGGCTTGGTTGCCGCCACTGGCCGGGGTGCGAGCGCGGGCATCCGCTGCCGGCGAAGGACTACCACGCCTATATCGAGTTCGGAAATCGGGCCTTCGGCGGCGTGGTGATCGTAACGGCGTTGCTGGCTGCCGTCGGGGCGATGCTCACGCGCGGCCTCCCGCGCTGGGCCTCCCGGCTCGCGGTCGCGGTCTTCCTCGGCACGCTCGCCCAGGCGCCGCTCGGCTATCTGGCGGTGAAGACCGATCTGCGCTGGCCGATCGTCGCCGCGCACCTCCTCCTCTCGATGGTCCTCCTGGCCGGCGCGGTGGTTCTCGCGCTCGAGGCGTTCGGGCTGCGCTCCGGCCGGGCTCGGCCGTTCGTCCCGCTCGAGCTGCGCCGGCTGGGACTGGTCGCCGTGGCCGCGTGCCTCGTCCTGCTCGTCAGCGGCACGCTCGCCACCGCCGGAGGGCCGCACTCGGGCGGCGGGGCGGAGCACGTCGACCGGCTCTGGCGGCTCGAGCCGCTCGTCTACGCGCATGCGGCGACGGTCGGCGTCTTCGGCCTCGCCCTGGTCTTCCTGCTCGGCTACCTCGCCTCGCGGCGGGAGCGTTCGCCACGCCTCTTCGCCCTCGCCCTCGGCGTGTTCGGCCTCCTTCTGGTGCAGATGGCGATCGGCGAGGCGCAGTACCGGACGCACCT
>DASXQY010000107.1:0-4644 GCA_036506915.1 Gaiellaceae bacterium
GCTCGTCCTGACGACGCTGCCGAAGGTGAAGGGCATGGTCCTCATCACTCCCTTCTACATCGAGCCGAACCGGTCGGACGCGATGCGGGCGGCCATGGACCGCTACGGGGCCGCCGTCCGCCGGCTCGCGGAGAAGCACCGTACGCTGTTCGTGGACTCCCAGGCCCCGTTCGACGAGGTGCTGAAGACACGCTACCCCGCCAGCCTCAACTGGGACCGCGTTCACCCCGACTACGTCGGGAGCATGGTGCTGGCCCGTGCCTTCGTGGACGCGATCGGGTTCGACTGGACGCGCTGATCACGCGGCCTTGCTAACGGCGGGCGAGGGCGCACCCGGCCCGAGACCCGTCAGCGCGTTTTGCCCGGCTCCCCCTTGACGCGCGTATCCGTGGCGATCCAGTTCACTTCCCAGGTCCGGCCCCCGTCGTCGGAGAACGCCTGCTCGAAGCGGCACGAATCCGGCGTGATGTCGGAGATCACGAAGCGCACGAGGATGGCCCGGCCGTCGAGCGTCTCCTGGTCGTAGAACTCGCCGCGCCCGTTCTTGAACTCGCCGATCATCGGCTGGCTCATGGTGCCGGCGCGGATGTTCGAAAAATTGAGGCTCCACTGGCGGGATTCGGGATTGTAGAGTCGCAGACTCACGCCCTCGAAGTGGCCGGCGGGGCCGTCGGCGACGAGCTCCACCAGGTTGGCGCGGCCATTCGCGACGCGGCTCACGACGGTCGTGCCCTCGTACTCGTTCCAGGTCTTGGACCCGGTCAGGGGATGCTGCCGGCGCGACAGGTGCGTCTTCCAGGTGCCGATCTCGAAATCGAAATCGTGCTGCCCGTCTCGGGCCGTCGGGCCTTCGGGGCCGCTGCCGAGCAAGAGAGCGAGAACGACGACGCCTCCGATCATGACGTCTCCTTCGTTGATCGACGCTAGAAGCTCGCCTGATACACCGCGCGAACGTCGGTGGACGAACGGCTGAAGTCGCGCAGAACCTCCACCTTGACCGATCCGCCTCCGCACGCGACCTGGACCGCGGGTCCGGCCCGATGCTGAGGCGCCTCCCCGGCGGAAACGCCCAGGCTGTAGGACGCCCCAACATGCCAGCGCCGCCCCACCTGTCGCAGCAGCGTCACCGGGTCGAAATAGAGCTGACGTACGCCGGAGCCGCGCAACGGTTCGTAGAGCTCGACCGTTCCGGAAAACGAGAAGGAGCCTCTCCTCAGGCTGGGCACGACGTAGAGCTGCCCGTATCTCCCGTCGGAAGCGTCCGCAAAGGCGAGGGCGACGCTGACGGCTTGTTCGCGCCAGGCGAGCCGAGTCACGGCCCCACCGATCCACTCGTGGTAGCCGTCGCGCGGGTTTTGGACCAGCCCCCCGAAGGCTCCCCAGGTGCCGAGCGAATAGCCAGTGTAGAGCGCCGAGGAATGCGCCGTGCTGAGGCGCGCGAATACGAAGTTGTGGGTGTCGAATGCGAGTCCCGAGCGCTTCCGGTCGGTGCTCGGCGGCGGGGAAGCGGGACGACCTGTGGCCAGATCCACGAGAGCCTCGATCAGCACATCCGTTCCGCGCAGGAGATCGGCCACGCTGATGCGCTCGTCCGCGTCGTGGCCGGGATAGGGCTTGCCGGGGAACCACATGCCGAACGCGATCGCGTGGGGCATCCGCTTGGCGTAGGTGCTCCCGCCGGAGATCGCGGGCTTCGCGGGCTCGCCGGTGGCCCGGCCATACGCGGCGAGGAGCCGCCGCACGATCTCGGAATTCGGATCGACCGAGAACGGCTCGTCGTCGTAGAACCCGGACGGAACGAGATGCGCGTCGTGCCTCGCATTGAATTCCGCGACGGCCGACTCGAGACGCGTGCGGAGCTCCGGACCCGTCAGCGGGGGAGGACGGCGCAGGTTGACGGTCAGGGCGAGCTTCCCTCCGCCCGCGCTCTTGATCGTCGCGACGTTGACGGCATATCGTCCCCACAGCGGATCCGCGGCGGTCAGGCCGAGGCCGGTGCCGAACATGTCGGCGCCGGCCAGGGCCGCGAAATCCAGCAGATCCGACGCGCCCGAGCGAGCCGTCTGCCCCGAGAGCGACTGCGCGAGCAGGACGAGCGCGTTGCGGCCGCCCTCGAGATTGAGCCCGGCATGCGCGGCCCGACCCCGCGCGACGACCGTCACCAGCCGCCCATCCACCGCCGTCTCGATGCTCCTGCCCTCCGAACGTTTCGCAGCGAGAGCCGCGACCGCCGACGGAAGCTCCTCGAACGAGGCCGGCCGCCAGCGCAAGGTCGCTACGGCCCGGCTGGGGACGATGCTCGTCGAGATCCCGGCCTCGAGGGAAACGATCTCCCAGAGGCGTTCGGGGTCGGGCCGAGCCGCGAACGGTGAATCCGCCGTCACCGTGAGTGAGTTCCAGGCTTTCTCACCGACGATCACCGGAAAGCCGGAATCGAGCACGAGGCTCAGGTCCGGGGCGCGATGCCCCTCGAGGTAGGTCTTCATGTCCTGGTTGCTGCTCTCCTCGTCGCTCCCCACGAGCAGGCGGATCGTGTACGTCCGCGGTCGGCCGCTGTCGGCGAGCGAGCGCATCGCGAGCAGGGCCTGGACGAGCGGGCCCTTGTCGTCGGCGGAGCCACGGCCCCAGACGAAGCCGTCCTTCTCGACGCCCACGAACGGGGGAACGGTCCACTCGACCTCGGACACCGGCTGGACGTCTCCGTGGACGACGAGGCCCAGCACCGGAGCCCCCGGCGGACCGGGAAGATCGACCTCCGTCACCAGACCTGCGTCGCGCACCTCGAACCCGAGCCCGCCGGCGACTCGCCCGAGCCATTCGTTCTGCGCGCCGAACGCGCGCGCCTCACCGCCGACGGTGGGGAAGCGGATCGCTTCGAGGAGCAGCGGCACGAGTCGCGCGGCATGGTGACGGTGAAAGATCCGCCGCACGTCGTCCGCGGACGCCGCCTCCGCGCCTCGACCGGCCACCGACGTCAGCAACAAGACGACGCAGCAGATTTGACGTGAGGTGCGAGCAAGCATGGGCGAGCGTAGAATGCGAATATGGTATTCAGGAAGATCCACTTTCGGTGCAGTTGGTAATACCGCTTTCGAAGGGGGAGCCGCTTTTCCGCCAAGTCTACGGCGGCCTGCGGCTAGCCATCCTGGCCGGCAGGTTCCGGGCCGGCGACCGCCTCCCTTCGACGCGCGATCTCGCCGAGCAGCTCGGAATCTCGCGTACCGTCGTGGTGATCGCCTACGAGCAACTGCTCGCCGAGGGTTTCGTCCTCGGCCGCAGCGGGTCGGGCACGTATGTTCCGGCGGGGCTTTCGGCGGCCCGTTCGGCGGGTCCGGGGAAGCCCGCGCCGCTGAGGCTGTCGCGCTTCGGCTCTTTTGCGGCGGCAACGGGGCGGACGGTCGAATTTCCGGAGCCACGTGCGACGTCGGTTCGCTTCGATTTCGCGTACGGGCGCAGCGACGTGGAATGTTTCCCGTTCGAACGATGGCGGCGGATCCTGCATCGACGAGCGCGCCAGGCCCGGATCCGCGAGCTCGACTACGGGCCGGCGGCGGGAAGCGATGCGCTGCGCGAAGCCATCTGTGTGCACCTCCGACGCTCTCGCGCCGTGGCGTGCGACCCTTCGCAGGTGATCGTCGTCAGTGGTTCGCAGCAAGCGCTGGACCTGATCGCGCGGGTGTTGATCGAGCCTGGCGATGGAATCGTGATCGAAGATCCCAGCTATCAGGGTACGAGGGAGGTGCTGCGCGCCGCCGGGGCCCGCCTGCACGCGATCGCTGTCGATCGCGACGGCCTGGATCCGGCGTCACTGCCAGAGACGGCCCGGATGGCCTTCGTCACGCCCTCACATCAGTTTCCAACCGGCGCCATCCTTCCCCTCGCACGGCGCCAGGTGCTGCTCCGCTGGGCCAAGCGCAGGAACGCCGTGATCGTCGAAGACGACTACGATGGCGAGTTCCGCTACCAGGCAAAGCCGCTGGAGTCTCTGCAGGGCCTGGATACGGAGGGGCGGGTCATCTACGTCGGGACGTTCTCGCGCACGATCTTCTCGGCGCTCCGCATCGGTTACTTGATCGTGCCGAAATCCCTGCTCGCGGCGTTCACCGCGGCCAAATGGCTCTGCGATCGCCATACGCCGACGCTGGAGCAGGAAACCCTCGCGGAATTCATCAGCACCGGATTGTACGAGCGGCACTTGCGCCGCGTCCGCCGCCGAAACGCCGCGATTCGCCACGCCCTGCTCGAAGCCCTACACCAGCACATGGGTGACCGTGTCGAGGTCACGGGCGACGGCGCCGGCGCCCACATCGTGCTCTGGCCCAGGAAGCGCCTCTCGGAAGAGGCCGCGGTCGCCGCCGCCGCCTCGCGGGGAGTGGGAATCTACGGAGTCACCCGTTATTTCCTGAAGCGTCCTTCCCGACCGGGAATCCTGCTCGGCTATCCGCGACTGCGGGAGACGGAAATTCGCGAGGGCGTCCGGCGCCTCGCCGAAATACTGTAACGCATGGTCATGAGCCTTCGCCGTCGACTCGGCCGGATCGTCATCGCCCTGCTCGTTTCCGCGGCGCCGGTCGGGGCCGAAGAGGTCACCGTCTATGCGGCGGCGAGCCTGACCGACGCGCTCAAGGAGGTCGCCCAGGGCTT
>DASXQY010000108.1:0-30830 GCA_036506915.1 Gaiellaceae bacterium
CCGCGCGTTGACGATGCCTGCGGGGGAGCGGCGGGAGCGGCTCGAGGCGATTCGTTCCCACGTACGCGAGCACGGCGTGGCCGCGTGGATCGAGGCGCAGCTCGGCGATCTCGACCGGGTCATGGCGCGCGTGTCCTAGACGGCGGTACCGTTCGGAGAGCTGTGGGCGAGCTGTCTCACCTGGACGAGTCGGGCGCGCTGCGGATGGTGGACGTCGGCGGCAAGCCCCTCTCGCGCCGGCGGGCGGTCGCCCAGGCTTTGGTACGCATGGCGCCGGAGACCGCGGCCCGCCTCTCGCGGCTGCCGAAGGGAGATGCGGTCGCGGCGGCCAAGCTCGCGGGAATCATGGCGGCGAAGCGGACGAGCGAGTTGATTCCGCTGTGCCACCCGCTGCCGCTCACGCACGTGGAGGTCGAGCTCGAGATCGGAGAAGGCGCGGTGGAGATCGTCGCGGCCGCCGAGACGACCGCCCAGACCGGGGTCGAGATGGAGGCGCTGGTCGCCGCGTCGGTCGCCGCATTGACCGTCTACGACATGGCGAAGGCGATCGACTCCGCGATGGAGATCGCCGAGGTCCGCCTACTGGAGAAGACGAAGCGGTGAAGGCGGCCGTGCTGACGGTGTCCGACGGCGTCTCGGACGGGTCGCGAGAGGACGAGAGCGGCGCCATGCTCGCCGACTTGCTCGCGGGCGAGGGCTACGAGATCGCGCGCCGGGTCGTGCCCGACGACCGCGACGCGATCGCGGAGGCGATCGCCGAGCTCGCGGAGGAGGCCGCACTCGTGCTCACGACGGGCGGCACCGGCCTCGGCCCCCGCGACGTGACGCCCGAGGCCACGGCGGAGGTGCTCGAGCGCGCCGCTCCCGGCATCGCCGAGGCGGTCCGCTTGGACGCTATCTCGAAGACGCCGCACGCGCTCCTCTCCCGCGGGGTGGCGGGCGTGCGCGGGCAGACGCTGGTCGTCAACCTGCCGGGTTCCCCCGGCGGTTGCCGCGACGGGTTCGAGGTGCTCCGGCCCGCCCTGTCGCATGCGCTCTCGCTGCTGGCCGGGGAACCCACGGTGCACAGGCAAACATGAGCGCGATCGCGTACCCAAGGCGGTTCTACTCGCTCGTCAAGTTCGAGCACACGATCTTCGCGTTGCCGTTCGCGTACGTGGGCGCGTTCCTCGCGGTCGACGGCGTTCCGAGCGCGCACGACCTGCTCTGGATCACGGTCGCGATGGTCGGCGCCCGGTCCCTGGCGATGGGGCTCAACCGCCTGATCGACGCCGGCCTCGACGCGCGCAATCCGCGCACCGCGCGGCGCGAGCTGCCGGCCGGCCTGCTCACGCCGGCGCAGGTCGTGCTCTTCTGTGCCGCCTCGCTCGCGGCGTTCCTCGTCGCCGTCTACCAGCTCGACCCGCTCGTCCATTGGCTGTGGCCGATCCCGGTCGCCGGGTTCGTGATCTATCCGTACCTGAAGCGCTGGACCTGGCTCTGCCATGCCTGGCTCGGCGCGGTCGACGGGCTCGCCCCAATTGGCGCGTGGGCGGCGATCACCGGAAGCATCCCCTGGGAGGCCTGGGCGCTCGGCGGTGCCGTTGCGTTCTGGGTCGCGGGCTTCGACCTGTTCTATTCGCTGCTCGACCTGGAGGTCGACCGGGCGCAGGACCTCGAGTCGGTCGCCGTACGCTTCGGCGAGCGCGGCGCGTTTCGCGGCGCCCGGTTCTGCCATGTCGCGACGGTCGCGCTGCTCGCGCTCGCGGGGCTCGGGCTCGAGGTCGGCGTCCTCTACTGGCTCGGCGTCGTGGTGGTGGCGGTGCTCCTCGCCTACGAGCACTCGCTGGTGCGGCCCGGCGACCTCCGCCGCCTCGACACGGCCTTCTTCACGATGAACGGCGTCATCTCGGTGACCTTCTTCGCGTTCGTCCTCGCCGACGCGGTCGCATGATCCGGGCGGAGGGGCTCGAGAAGCGCTACGGGCTCAAGCGGGTCCTCCGGGGGCTCGACTTCGAGCTCGAGCGTGGCGGGTTCCTCGTCGTCACCGGACCGAACGGATCCGGCAAGACGACGCTGCTGCGGCTCTGCGCCGGGCTCGCGCTGCCGACCGGCGGGACGCTCGCCGTCGAGCCCGACCGGAGCGCGATCGGCTTCCTCGGCCACGAGCCGCTCGTCTACCGCGAGCTGACGGCGCTCGAGAACCTCGACCTCTACGGACGCCTCTACCGCGTTCCCGAGCGGCGCGAGCGGATCGGGATGCTGCTCGAGCGCTTCGGACTCTGGGAGGCCCGGCGCGAGCGGGCGTCCACGCTCTCGCGCGGGATGCTCCAGCGGCTCGCCCTCTGCCGCGCGCTCCTGCACCGGCCGGAGCTGTTGATCCTCGACGAGCCGTTCTCCGGTCTCGACGCCGACGGCGCGGCCCTGCTCGACCGCGAGCTCGCCGGAATGCGGGAGCGCCGGACCCTCCTCGTGGCGACCCACGACCCGGAGCGGGTCGCGCCGCTCGCGAGTGGAAGGCTCGCCCTCGCGTGAGGCGCTATCTGGCCGACGCTGCCGTCCTCGCGCAGAAGGATCTGCGCCTGGAGCTGCGGGCCCGCGACACGCTGCCGGCGATGCTCCTCTTCGTGCTTTCGATCCTCGCCGTGTTCCACTTCGCGCTCCCGTCCGGCTCCTCCCGGCTCGCCGAGCTCGGCCTGCTCTGGGTGGCGATCGTCTTCACGGCGCTGCTCGGCCTCGGCCGCGCATTCGTGGCGGAGCGGGAGCAGGGCCTGCTGGACGGGCTCGTGCTCGCGCCCTGTGACCGGAGCGCGATCTGGCTGGCGAAGGGGATCGCCACGTTCGCATTCCTCGCCCTCGCCGAGCTAGTCGCGCTGCCTGCCTTCGCGCTCTTCTTCTCCCCGATCGGCTGGTCGACGATCGCAGGGGTCGCCCTCGCCGACCTCGGCATTTGCGCCGTCGGGACGCTGCTCGCCGCGATGGCTGCGGCCGGCCGCGCGCGCGAGCTGCTGCTGCCGCTCCTCTTCCTGCCGCTCGCGCTTCCGATCGTGATCGGCGGCGTCGGGGCGAGCGTGGTCGACGGCTCCGGCCGCTACCTCGGCTTCCTGGCGCTCTACGACGCGATCTTCGCGCTGCTCGCGTGGGCGTCGTTCGAATACGTCGTCACGGAGTAATCAGCCGCTGAAGCCCTACGGCCGCTGGGCGGTCGGGAGGACCGGCTGGTTCCCGGGAGCCGCCACCGGCACGTTCGTCACGCTCGGGAAGGGATAGGTGATGAGCGACTGCGCGGCGGTCAGCGAGCGGGCGATCAGCGGTCCCTGCGTCGAGGAGCTCGTGCTGACGTCGATCCGGTTCGCCGCCTCGACCCCGCCCTGGAAGGAGATGCTGCTGAGCTCGATCGAGACGTCTCCCGCCGGGACGTCCGGCGCGCAGCAGGCCTGCCTGTCGCCGGCGACGATCTCGAGGAACCTCGTGTTCGGGTCCCAGTGGCCCGCGCCGGTCTGCCAGTCGCAGTCCCTTCCGTTCGCGGCGATGACTGCGCAGAGGTTCGTCCCCTTCAGCACGAAGGATCCGGAGGCGAAGATGGTGCCCATCCCGGTGTAGGCGACGGTGCCGGACGAATCGATCCGGACGTTCCCGTCGATGAAGATCGCGCCGTTGATGGTCAGGAGATTCGAGCCGGCGTTCCACGAGAGCTCGCCGTTCGGCGTCCGGCAGGTGTAGCTCGCCGCAGGGGTCAGGTAGACGACCCCGCCCGCGCCCGTCAGGCTGAGGTTCTCCTTCCCCGCGTCCGGGCTCGCGCCGCCGCCCTGGTCGTTGTCGAAGGCCGGCGGGCTCCCGCTGACCGTGGCACACGGGTAGTAGGGGCCGGGGCTCGCGTTCAGGTACCAGCTTGACCAGGCCGGCTGCGGGGTCGTCAGCGTGGCCACGTTCGTGTCGGCCGCGGGGTTGGCGTAGACGCTGTCCACCACGGTGCAGAGGGAATGCACGAGCGTCAGGCCGTTCGGCTTGCAGCCGCCGCCGACGTGGACGCCCCCGCTGACGGGGCTGAGCGGAGTGCCGACGCTGTTCTGAGGGCAGTTGAAGCCGAGCGTGCCCTTGACGTGCAGCGGGCTGCCGCTGATCCAGGCCGAGTTGTAGAGGCAGGCATTTCCGGTGACATAGAGCGGCGAGCCCATCACCGAGTTGTTTCCCTGGGTGTAGTCGCACCCGCTCGGATCGCCGGTGCCGTAAGACGTAGACGTAGTTCCAAACCGGGTTCGAGAGCGCCTGCGTGTAGACGGCCGTGACGCGGACCTGCGCGGTCATCGTCCTCGAGACCGCCCCGCCCCGGGCCGGTCGGGTTGCGCACCTTGGCGGTTCCCTTCAGCGCCCAGACGGCCGGGGTCTGTGACTGGTCGAGCGTGCCGGTCCAGGCGATCGTGTGCCCGTCGACCGTCGCGCTGCGCGGGGGGCAGGGAAGCGTCTCGCCCGGGCTGCAGAAGAGGTAAGGATTGAGCGGGTTGTTGCCCGGCTTGAAGACGACCGCGAGCGCGTTGTTCAGGCCGGCCTCCGAGAGCGCGCCGGCGCCCTGACGGCTCGTGCTGTAGTAAGCCTGGCGGCTGCTCCCACTCGAGTAGACGAGGACCGTCGTGCCCGTGATCGCGAACACGCAGGTCACGCCCAGCGTGATCGGGAGCGCCATTCCGCGCTCCTCTCTCCGCAGTCGGTGCGCGAGGCGGCCAAGCAACCCTTTGGATAGGTGCCGGACCCCGGCCGAAACCTGCGCGGATCAGGTACTCGGTGTTTCGGCGGCCCGCGCAAACGGGCTCGCGCGCCGGGCGAGGCGGCGCTGCTCGCGCTCGTCCGGCCACATGGCGATCAGCGAGCCGAAGAGGAAGACGACGCCCGCGAGCCAGACGAGGTCGACCAACGGATTGACGAGCACCTTCAGGACGACCGAGCCGTCGGCGTTGAACTGGTCGCCGATCACGAACAGGTCCTCCGCGCGGAGCCAATCGGTCCGGATCGCGACCTCCTTCGAATCCTGGCCCTCGGCCGGGTAGCGGTTCGTGCCGGTCGAGTAGACCCCGAGACGATGGGCACCGCGCCGGACGGAGAAGCGCGCGCGTTGCTCGACGTGGTTCGCGCGCTGGCGCACGGTGGTGCCGAGGTACGTCAGCTGGTACCCGCGGATCGCCATCGTCTCGCCCGGCCGGAGGTGCTGCGCCTTGGTCGCCCCGTAGGCGCCGCCGGCGATCCCGAGCGCGAGCAGGACGATCGCGGCATGGACGACGTAGCCGCCGTAGCGGCGCCGGTTGCGCCCAACCAGCGAGGAGAAGGCGCCGAGCCAGCCGACCGCGCCGAGCGCCTTGCGCGCCCGCGTGCCGCGCGCGAATTCGAGCACGATCGTCGCGAGGACGAAGGCCGAGAAGGTGTAGGCGACGAGCCCCGGCTTGCTCGAGCCCGCCCCGAGCGCGATCAGCGCCACGCCGGCGGCCAGGGCGGCCGCCGCGGGCCAGAGCAGGCTCGCGCCGAGCGCCCGCAGCGAGCTTCGCCGCCAGGCGACGAGCGGCCCGATCCCCATGAGCAGGAGCAGCGGCAGCCCGAGGACGCGGAGGAAGAAGTCGAAGTACGGCGGTCCGACGGTGATCTTCTCCCCGCGCACGGCCTCGGAGAGGAGCGGGAACGCGACGCCCCAGAGCACCGTCAGCGTGAAGGCGACCAGCAGCAGGTTGTTGTAGAGGAAGGCCGCCTCGCGCGACGCGAGCGACTCGAGCCTCGTCTTCGTCCGCAACAGGGGCAGGCGCCAGAAGATGAGGGCCGTCGAGAAGGCAGCAGCGACGGCGATGAAGCCCAGGAACCAGGGGCCGATAGAGGACTGCGCGAAGCTGTGGATCGAGCTGAGCACGCCGCTGCGGGTGAGGAAGGTGCCGAAGAGCGCGAGGCAGAACGCGAGCGAGACGAGGATCGCGTTCCAGACGCGGAGCATGTTCTTCTTCTCCTGCACCATCACCGAGTGGAGGAAGGCAGTCGAGGCGAGCCACGGCATCAGCGCCGCGTTCTCGACCGGGTCCCAGGCGTAGTAGCCGCCCCAGCCGACCTCCTCGTAGGCCCACTTGGCGCCGAGCAGGATCCCGATCCCGAGCGCGGTCCAGGCGAGCAGTGTCCAGCGGCGGGTGGCGACGATCCAGCGCTCGTCGGTGCGGCCCGAGAGGAGCGCGCCGGCGGCGAATGCAAACGGGATCGTCAGTCCGACGTAGCCGAGGTAGAGGAGCGGCGGGTGGATCATCATGTACGGGTTCTGGAGGCTCGGCACGAGCCCCGAGCCGTCGAGCGGAGCGGCCTGGCGCGCGAACGGGCTCGCGACGAAGGCGAGGACGAAGGCGAAGAACGCGGCCGTGGCGCCCAGCACGGGCACAGTCCAGGGGAGGAGTTGGCGGATCAGGTCGCGGTTGAGGAGGACCGCGGCCGAGCCGAGCCCCGTCAGCACCAGGAGCCAGAGCAGGAGCGAGCCCTCCTGGCCGCCCCAGAACGCGGTCAGCCAGTAGGGGAACGGGAGCTTGCGACTCGAGTGCTCGGCGACGTAGGTGAAGGAGAAGTCGCGTTCCTGGAGCGCCTTCACGAGCACGAGTGCGGCAACGGCGGTTGCGGCGAAGGCGCCGAAGAGCGCGTTCCGGGCCGATTCGTGCAGGCGTCGCCGGCCGCGATGCGCCGCCAGGCCTCCGCCGATCGCGGCGTAGAGGGCGAGCCCGAAGGCCACTATGAGAGCGGCGCGCCCGAGGTCGGCCACGCGGCGAGTCTAGCGGCCGGGCGCCGGCGCCGTTCTGCCATCATTGCAGCGGTTTCCGGTGGCCCTTCGCTTGCGGAACATCCCGCTCCCCGTGCTCGCCTCCGGCGCGGTCGCGCTGATGGCGACCGCCCTCGCGCTGATTTTCTTCTACGCGCCGATCGACGCCGACCAGGGGCTGTCGCAGAAGATCTTCTACATTCACGTGCCGATCGCGCTGACGGCCTACGCGTGCTTCGGGTGGGGGGCGCTGAAGGCGTTCGTGCACCTCTGGAAGCGGCCGCCGGGCGCCGACCTGGAGAGCTACGCGGCGATCCACCAGGGGGTGATCTTCGGCGCCCTGACGCTCGTGACCGGCTCGATCTGGGCGCGCATCTCCTGGGGGGTGTGGTGGACGTGGAGCTCGAACCAGCTCGTGCTCTTCCTCGTCCTGTTCCTTTTCTACTCGGCCTACTTCATGCTCCGCTACTCGGTCGAGCCGGGGCCCGCGCGCGCGAACATGTGCGCCGTCTACGCGCTCTTCGGCGTGGTACTGATCCCGGTCAGCTGGCTCGCGATCCGGCTGGCCAACGACTTCATCCACCCGGTCGTCTTCACGCGTCACGGGCCGCAGATGTCGGGCTCGATGTTCCTCGCGTTCTGCGTCTCGTGGGCGGCGCTGCTCGCGCTCGCCGGGACGATGTACCGGGTCGAGCTAGCGGGGAAGCGTCTGGACGCGCGCCTGCGTGAGCTGCGGGAGCTGCTCGCGGAATGAGTGCTGCGGAGAAGTACGTTGCGGCGGCATACCTCGTCGTGTTCGTGGCGGTCCTGGCGTGGGTGGCGATCATCGCCGCGAAGCTGTCGCGTCTCGAGCGGGACGTCGACGAGCTCACCGAGCTGGCCCGGCGGCGGGCCGAGCGGGCGCCGGAGCGCGAAGAGGTCTCCGTCTAGGTGCTTCTGCGGGTTGGCTCGCGCGGCTCGCGTCTCGCGCTGACTCAGGCGGGGCGGGTGGCGGAGCGGGTGCGGCGGGCGGGGGTCGAGATCGCGCTGGTCCCGATCACGACCGCCGGTGACCGCGACCGGACGAAGCCGTTCGGCGAGATCGGCGCCCGAGGCGTGTTCGTGAAGGAGCTCGAGGAGGCGCTTCTCGAGGGCAGGGTGGACGTCGCCGTGCACTCCGCCAAGGACATGACCTCTTCGGACACGGAGGGGTTGGTGGTCGGGGCCTATCTCCCGCGGGAAGATCCTCGGGACGCGTTGTGCGGGGCCTCGGAGCTGCGGGCGGGGATGCGGGTCGGGACCGCGTCGGTCCGCCGGCGGGCGCAGTTGCTTGCGCTCGAGCCCGGGCTGTCGATCGAGCCGCTCCGGGGGAACATCGACACGCGCCTGCGCAAGCGGGCTGAGCGCGGGCTCGACGCGGTGGTGCTGGCGGCGTGCGGGCTGGACCGGCTCGGTCTCGGGGGCGAGATCGGGCGGCGCTTCCCGCCCGAGGAGGTGCTGCCGGAGGCCGGCCAGGGGGCGCTCGCGCTCCAGGTCCGACGGGACGATGAGGGACTGGTCTCGGACGCGGACGACGCGGAGACGCGGCGGCGGGTGGAGGCCGAGCGGGCGTGCGTGTTCGCGATCGGGGGCGGCTGTCTCGCGCCGGTCGCCGCGCATCACGACGGCGAGACCCTGACGGCGCTGGTCGCGGCCGAGGACGGCAGCTGGCTCGAGCGCCGCAGCGGCGACGACCCGGCGGCCCTTGCCGCAGAGCTGTCCGTGCTCACGCGCACGTGAGGACAAATCGTCACGAACTCGGCACGACCGCGTCACACCCCCGTGCGCATCTCGCGGCTACCGTGGTTGATCCCCGAGTGGGTGGGGGTTAGGGATGGGACCCGCCGGTACTCGCCTGCGCGTGATCGTGACGCGCGCGCGTGAGCAGGCCGAGCCGCTCGCCGAACGGCTCGAAACGCTCGGATTCGAGGTCGTCCGGTGCCCGTTGATCGAGCTCGAGTCGATCGGCCCTGCCGAGCTCGACACCTCGGGATACGACTGGGTCGTCGTCACCAGCCCGAACGGCGCCCGCGAGCTCGCCGCGCGGGCCAGAGGCCGCAGGCCGCCGGCGGCCGCGATCGGCCCTGGCACGGCGGCCGCCCTGCGCGCCCTGGGAATCGAGCCCGCCCTCGTCCCGCGCGTGTCCACCCAGGAAGGGCTGGTGGCGGAGTTTCCGCATCCGCGGCCGGCGCGCGTGCTCTTCGTGGGGGCAGAGGGAGCCCGCCGGCACCTGATCGACGGGCTGGGAGCCGATTTCGTCCCGGTCTACCGCACGCGCCTGCTTCGTCCGAACCCTCCGCCCGTCGGCGACCTCGTCGTGCTCGCCTCCGCCTCGGCCGCGGAGGCCTTCGGGAAGCTCGGTCTCGACCTACCGGCGGTCTCGATCGGTCCCGAGACCACCCGCGCGGCCGGCGCCGCCGGCGTCCACGTCGTCGCCGAGGCGAACACGCACGACCTCGACGGGCTCGTCGAGGCCGTCGAGCGAGCGGCGGCTCAGTGAGCGATTAGGCTCTCGCCGTGCTGATCACGTTCCTCTCCGACTTCGGGCTCCAGGACGACTTCGTCGGCACTTGCCACGGCGTCATCAAGCGCATCGCCCCCGAGGCGGAGATCATCGACATCACGCACGGAATCCCGCCCCAGCATGTCCTCCAGGGCGCCCTCGTATTGTCCAACACGCTGCCGTACATGCCTGAGGGCGTCCACCTCGCCGTGATCGACCCCGGCGTCGGCGGGCACCGGCGGCCGCTGGCCCTGCGCACCGGCGACGGGCGCTTTCTCGTCGGCCCCGACAACGGGCTCCTGGTGCCCGCGGCCGAAGCGTTGGGAGGCGTCGCGGCCGCCCACGAGCTCGCGAATCCCAGGTACGCCCTGGATACGGTCTCCCGGACCTTTCATGGACGCGACCTTTTCTCGCCGGCCGCGGCGCATCTGGCGAAAGGCGTCTCGCTCGAGGAGCTGGGACCGCCCATCGACCAGCAGGCGCTCGTGCGGATCGAGGTTCCGACCCCGGAAGTGGGCCAGAACCGGATCCGCGCGACCGTCCTCTACGTCGACCACTTCGGGAACATCCAGCTCAACCTGAAGCGCGAGCACCTGGAGGAGGCCGACGTGCGCCCGGGCGTGAGAGTCGAGCTGGAGCTCGCGCTCGACCGATACTACGCGGTCGCGGCGCGCACGTTCGCGGATGCCGGGCCGGGCGACATCATCCTCTACGAGGACGCCTACCGTAACGTCGCGATCGCGATCAGCGGCGGAAGCGCCGCCGAGATGTTCGGCGCAGGGGCCGGCCAGGAGGTTCGAATCCACCTGCGGACGCCGTGAGGCTGCCGGACGCGACAGCGCTCGGCCGCCGGTTCGCTCGTGCTGCGACGAACGCCGTCGTCCGCCGGCCGCGGCTGTGGCCGGTGTTCCGTGGGCTGATGCGGCTTCAGTTCGACAAGTTGGCGCCCCGCTGGGATGCGATGCGCTGCCCGGGCCACCTCGCTCCGTTCGAGCGGGCGCTGGATGAGATCCCCGCTGCGCGGCGGGCGCTCGATCTCGGCACGGGGACGGGCGCCGCCGCGTTCGCCATCGCCCGCCGCTTTCCCGAGGCCGACGTGGTCGGCGTCGACCTCGCGGAAGGAATGCTCGCCGAGGCGCGCCGGAACACGCCGCCGGAGCTCGCCGACCGCGTCCGGTTCGAGCGCGCCGACGCGGCGCGGCTGCCGTTCGAGGACGGCTCGTTCGATCTGATCACTCTCGCCAACATGATCCCGTTCTTCGACGAGCTCGATCGGGTGCTCGCCCCGGGTGGCCGGCTGGTCTTCTCGTTCTCCGCCGGCCCGGAAACGCCGATCTGGGTGCCGCCGGAGCGTCTGCGGGCGGAGCTGTCGCGGCGCGGATTCGCGGAGTTTGCGGATTTTCAGCTCGAGCCCGGGACGGCGTTTCTTGCCCGCAAGGGCGACCCCGGTTAAGGTTCGTATCCAAAGGACGTTCGCGGCGCGGTCGCACCGGCCCGGACGTCCTTCCTTTGCGGGAAGCCAACCGCCCGTGAGCCTCCGGTTCTGTCGGATACTCTGGAGCCTGCGGCGAGGTAGCTCAGTTGGTAGAGCACACGGCTGAAAACCGTGGTGTCGCCGGTTCGATTCCGGCCCTCGCCATCGCCGCTCCGGTCGCCTCAGGCTTTCGCGCGCGCGGCCGCTAGGCGCTCGAGCAGCCCCTCGACGAGCTCGCTCTTCAGGAGCACCTCATCGGCTCCGGCCTCACGAACCGCTCGATGGAGAGCCGGCTCCTCGTCTCCCGTGAGCGCGATCAGGCAGAGGTTTGCGTGGTCGCGCCGGAGGCGGGCGGCGGCCGTGACGCCGTCCAGGAGCGGCATGTGCAGGTCGATCACCACCGCGTCCGGGTCCAGGTCGTCTGCGAGCTCGATCGCTTCCAGGCCGTCCGCGGCGGCGCCGATCACCGAGAGCTCGGGTTGGCGCTCGATCAGTTCCTGGAGCGAGGCCAGAAAGGCGCGGTCGTCGTCGGCGATCAACACACGAATCCGGCTTCGGCGCTGCGGCTGCGCCTCCTCGCTCATCAGCACACCGACGGTAGCCTTGTCCGGGTGCATGTTCAAGGGGACGGGCGGCCGGTCGCGGTCATCGGCGCCGGGCTCGACCTCGGAGCGGGCCGCCGTGGGGTGGACATGGGACCCTCGGCGATCCGTTACGCGGGCCTTGATTCTCGGATCGAAGAGCTCGGCCGCCGTTGCGAGGACTGGGGCAACGTGGACACGGCCGTCGCTGAGGCGAGCGCGGTCGGCGACGAGCGCGTGCGATTTCTCTCGCAGATCAAGGAGGCGTGCGGCCGGGTTGCGGCGCTCGTGGCGCGAGCGGTCGGCGACGGGTTCGTGCCGCTCGTCCTCGGCGGCGATCATTCGGTCGCGCTCGGGACCCTCGGCGGGCTGGCGAGCGCGGCCGGGCCGGGAGGTGTGCTCTGGCTCGACGCTCATGCCGACCTCAACCGCCCCGAGACCTCTCCCAGCGGGAACGTCCACGGGATGCCGCTGGCCGCGGCGCTGGGCCTGGCCGGGCCGGCTTTCGAGAGCCCCGAATACCGCCTGCCTGCGCTGGAGCGGAGCCGCGTCGCGCTCGTCGGGATCCGCTCGCTCGATCCGGCCGAGCGGGAGGTGCTGACGGAGCTCGACGCGCTCGTCTACACGATGAGCGACGTCGACCGGATCGGGGTCGAGCCGGTCCTGCGCGAGTCCCTGGTGCACGTCGCGGGTGAGGGGTTCGTCCACCTGAGCCTCGACATGGACGTTCTCGACCCGGAGGTCGCGCCCGGCGTCGGTACCCCCGTGCGAGGCGGGCTTTCGTACCGCGAGGCGCACCTAGCGATGGAGCTCGTCGCCGAGTCGGGGTTGGTGGGCTCGCTGGAGGTGGTCGAGGTCAATCCGATTCTCGACCGCGAGAACGAGACGGCGAAGCTGGCGGTCGAACTGGTGGCAAGCGCCCTCGGCGCGCGCATCTTGTGACACCTTCGTGACGCTTTCGTAACACCTGCCTTCTGAACCCCCGGGGGTCCCCCTTGTGTTCTCCCCCCGCTTGCGAGCATAGCGACGCGGGTGTCACGTGTGGGTGACGCGTGTATGCTGAATGAGAGACGATTCCAGGGCTTTCGGGCCCCGAACCGGGCCGCGTCCACGGGCAGGGGTGAATCAGATCGCGCCGCGGAGAGCCTCGACCAGCGGCGGCAGCGTCTCCTCCCACCGTCCGGCCAGCGCGATGTCGGCGGCCTCGAGGAGCGGCGACTCGGGATCGCCCGACAGCGCCACGACCACCCCGGCCTTCACCGAGCCGGTCAGGTGCTCGAAGTCGCCGGTCGCCTCGACCGCGATGTAGAGCCTCGGCGCGACCGCTCGCCCGAGCAGGCCGAGCTGACGGCTGCGCGGGACCAGCCCGGCCTCGCAGGCGGTCCGATCGCCTCCGAGGGCCGCACCGAGCGTCCCCGCCAGCCGGCCAATCGGCTCGACTGCACCCTGGCCGAGGTCTCCGATCGCCACCACGGCGCTCGCCTCGTCCAGCTCGAAGGCACGCTCGTTGTTGGTTCGCTCGAGCAGGCGCGTTTGACGCTCCTGGAGCGAGTCGAGGGCGAGCGTTCGCACGGACGCCTCCTCGCGGTCGCGTGGCTCGAGCGGCTCGAACATCCTCGGTCGCACGGTCGCGAGCTGCGGTGTCGTCGAGCCCATGATCACGGAGACGATGTTGCCGCCGTACGCGGGCTTGAACTGGATCAGCCGGCCGCCGCGGTCGATTCCGAGATCGACGCAGTCACCGGTCATGCCGAGCTCGAGCGCACCTGCTGCGCGAGGGCCGTAGTCGCGCCCGCGCGTGGTCGCGGGGATCAGGAGGACGTGCGGGCGCTCCCGCTCCAGAACCTGGCGCAGCGCGTCCGCCCAGACGCTCGGCTCGTACTGGCGCAGGCGTTGATCGTCGACGGTGACGACTGCCTCCGCGCCGGCCGGGCCGAGCTCGCGCGCGACCTCCTCGACCCCCGCACCGAGCAGGAGCGCGACGTTGCGGCCGCCGAGCTTGCCGGCCAGCTCGCGCCCCTTGGCCAGCAGCTCGAGCGAGATCCGGGCCGGTCGACCCTCGACGAGCTCGACCACCGACCAGCAGTCGTAGGAGTGGCCCGGCTTCTCGCCCAGTCGCGGCGGCTTCTCCCACTCAGAGGGTGTCGGCTCGCGCTCGGCGAGTAGCGCCCGCACCCGTTCGGCCGCTCGCGCCGGGTCGTCGAACCGCTCACCGGCCCGTTCCGGCGTCACGTCGTGGACGGCGAGCACGCGGGTCGGCGAACCGGTCTGCCCGAAGCGCTTGTCGTTCGGCCGGACGTCCGGGACGAGATCCGCGGCCGTCCAGACCGCGATCTTTCCGTCGGCTTCCGACACCGGCTCCGCGTCGGGCGTCCAGCCCTCGCTAGGGGGCGCAGCGATCGAGCACACCGCCGGCAGGGTCAGCTCGCACAGGTCCTCGCCTTCGTCTCCGAGGCGTCTCGCGTGGAGGCTTCCGCCGTCCGGCTCGAGCGCGGCCACGCCGGTGGCCTGCGGCCAGCCGAGCCGCGCCGCGACCTCGGGCGGAACCTGCCACGTCTCGGAGTCGAGCGTCTTGCGGCCGCAGAGGACGAGGTCGGCCCCTTCCTTCGCAATCGCCATGCTCAGCGTCCGCGAGGTCCCGATGGTGTCGGCCAGGGCGAAGACCCGGTCGGAAAGGTGGATGCACCGATCGGCGCCGAGTGCGAGCGCGAGTCGCAACGCCTCCTCCGCCTGGGGCGGGCCCATCGTCATCGCGACGACCTCTCCCCCAAGTGCGTCACGGAGTCGGGCGGCGTGCGCGACGGCATAGGCGTCGAAGCGATTGAGCTCGAGAGGCACGCCCTCGCGTTTGAGCGACTTCGTCTCCTCGTCGAACTCGATCGCGTCGCCGCGCGGAACCTGCTTGACGAGGCAGACGATCTTCATTTCGGGTGAGACTACCCCCGGTGCTCGGGCTCCTGTACGACATCCACGGCAACATGCCCGCTCTCGAGGAGGTCCTCGCCGACGCCGAAGCCGAGGGCGTCGATCGGTGGCTGCTCGGCGGCGACTACGGGACGCCGAGCCCGTGGCCGCTGGAGACGCTTGCCCGGCTCAGGCAGCTGAAGGAGGCGACCTGGATCCGGGGCAACGGCGAGCGGTGGCTGCGAGAGCCGCCCACCGACCGCCCGGAGGTGATGGAGGTCTACGACGTCTTCACCGGCGGGCTGCCGGAGGAAGAGGTCGACCGGCTGTACGCCCTCCCGCCAGAGGCCGAGCTGGACGGCGTGCTCTACGTTCACGGCTCGCCGCACTCGGACGTCGAGAGCTTCGCGCCCGAGCCCCAGGAGGACGAGGCGCGCATGCTCAACGGCGTCCGCGACCGGACGATCGTCTTCGGCCACAGCCACCAGCAGTTCCGGCGGCCCGGCCCGGACGGGACCTACCTGCTGAATCCGGGAAGCGTTGGGATGCCGCTCGACGGCGACCGCCGCGCCGCCTGGGCCGTTCGCACGGACGCGGGCGAATTCGAGTTTCGCCGGACGGAGTACGACGTCGACCGTGCTGTCGCCGCCTACAGCGAGATGGGCGGCGCCTTCGGCGAGATGGTGGCAAAGCGGCTCGAGCGCGGCTCGGACTGAATTGAACCCGCGCAGAGCACTCGGATTTAAATGAACCCGCGCAGAGGACTCGGCCTTCGGCCGAGCCCTGCATGCTGAACTCGCGCCTACCGGAGCGAGGCGTCGACTGAGATCTCGAGGCTTCCGGCTAGGGCTTGCGAGACAGGGCAGCCGTCTCGCGCCTGCTCTGCCGCGGCCCGGAAGCCTTCTTCGTCGATGCCCTCGACCTCTCCGCGGACCGACAGGTTCATCGACGTGATCCGGAAGCCGCCGTCCCCCTTGTCGAGCGTGCAGACGGCCTTCGTCTCCAGCCGCGTCGGCGGGTTCCCTTGCTGTGCAAGCCCGTTTGCCAGGGCCATCGAGAAGCAGGTTGCGTGCGCCGCTGCGATCAGCTCCTCCGGGCTCGTCTTCCCTCCGGACTCCTCGAAGCGGGAGGCGAACGTCACCTCCTGGCCCGTGATCGCGCCGCTCTCGAGATCGAAGTGACCGACACCGTCACGCAGGTCGCCCTCCCACGTCGCGTGGGCGCGCCGCTCAATTGCCGTCGTCTGAATCGCCATCGTTTACCTCCTCTTCTCCTGACCCCGCCGGGCGGTAGTAAGTCCTGCCCCGCAACTCTTCCGGGAGATGGTCGACGTCAAACCCGCCCGGGTCGTCGTGGGGATAGACGTAGCCGGCGCCGCGCCCGAGCTTGCGCGCCCCCGGATAGTGAGTGTCGCGCAGCGAGTCCGGCGGGCGAACGTGGCCACGCTCACGCACCTCGGCCGTCGCCTCCTTGAGCGCGACGTAGGAGGCATTCGACTTCGGCGCCCGCGCGAGGTAGATCGCCACCTGCGCGAGGTTCAACCTTGCCTCCGGCAGCCCGACGTGCTCGACCGCCTGCGCTGCGGCGACCGCGACGAGCAGCGCCCGGGGGTCGGCGTTGCCGACGTCCTCCGAGGCCAGCACGATCATCCGGCGAGCGATGTAGCGCGCGTCCTCGCCTCCTTCGAGCATTGCGGCGAGGTAGTAGACGGCGGCGTCAGGATCCGAGCCGCGCATCGACTTGATGAAGGCCGAGATGAAGTCGTAGTGCGCGTCGCCGCCTTTGTCGTAGACGAGCGGCCGCTTCCGCGCGGCATCCTCGACGTGCTCCGCCTCGAGCGCGGCGCCCTCCGCCTGCGCCGTCTGCCAGGCGAGCTCGAGGATGTTGAGCGCGTTCCGCGCGTCGCCGCCGGCCCGCCGGGCGATCAGCGCCACGAGCTCGTCCGGCGCCTCCGCCTCGAGCGCGGCCGCCCCGCGGCGTGCGATCAGCGCGAGCTGCTCCTCCGAGAGCGGCTCCAGCTCGTAAATCTGGCAGCGCGAGAGCAGCGCGGAGTTGACCTCGAAGTACGGGTTCTCGGTCGTCGCCCCGATCAGGGTCACCAGGCCCTCCTCGACCGCCGGCAGCAGCGCATCCTGCTGGGCCTTGTTGAACCGATGGATCTCGTCCAGGAAGAGGATCGAACGCCGCCCGCCCCCGCCGAGGCTCTCCCGCGCCCGCGCCAGCACGGCCCGGACGTCCGCCACCGAGGCCGAGACCGCCGAAAGCTCCTCGAAGACGGCGCCGGTCGTCTCCGCGACGATACGCGCGAGGGTCGTCTTCCCGCTTCCCGGCGGGCCGTAGAGGATCATCGAGCCCACGCGGTCCTCTGCGATCGCCAGCCGGAGCGCGGTGCCCTCGCCGAGGACGTCCTCCTGGCCGACGAACTCCTCGAGCGTCCGCGGGCGCAGCCGCGAAGCCAGCGGCGCCACCTCGTCGATCCGCTCGCGGGCCGCGTCCGAAAAGAGGTCACTCATGCCGCGAAGTATGCTCTTGCCGTGGCGAGCCGCGAGGCCGAGGACTACAGCCGGCCCGTCCTCCCGGGCGAGGGGGCGAGCGACTACGAGCGGTACCTTCGCACCGACGAGCTGCTCGCCCTCCAGAAGAGCCCCGACGAGCAGGCGCACAGGGACGAGCTGCTCTTCCAGACGGTTCACCAGTCCTCGGAGCTCTGGCTGAAGCTGGCCTGGACGGAGGTCGAGGAAGCGACGCGCCTGCTGGAGAAGAGCGAGCTGGCCGCGGCCGAGCGCCTGCTGAGGCGGGCGATCCTCTGCCTCCAGTACGTGACGAGGCTGCTCGACATGCTCGAGGAGATGTCGCCCTGGGAGTACCAGGAGATCCGCAAGGTGCTCGGGCACGGGAGCGGCTTCGACTCCCCGGGCTTTCGGCAGATCCGCCGCGTGACGCCGCCGCTCGGCCAGGAGTTCTCCCGCCTCCTGCGAGAGCAGGGCCTGAGCGTCGTCGATCTCTACCGGCAAGGCCGCGAGCACGAGGATCTGTACCAGCTGGCCGAGCTGCTGATCGCCTGGGACGAGCGGATCTCGCTCTGGCGCATGCGGCATTACCTCGTGGTGGCGCGGGTGATCGGGGACGAGGTGGTCGGGACGCAGGGCACCCCGGTCGAGCTCCTCAGCGGCCTGATCAAGCAGCGCTTCTTCCCCGAGCTCTGGCAGGCTCGCAACCGGCTCACAAAGATCTCGAGCGAGGAAGGCTGACCCTGCTCGACGAGGAGCAGGCCGCCCGAGCAGCGGTCTGGAGTGGGGCCGACTACGCCCGGATCGCGGAGCTCTTCGCCGGGATTCACGACGACCTGGTCGCCGCGCTCGAGCCGAGGCCGGGCATGCGCTGGCTCGACGTCGCGACCGGCACCGGCGGGGTGGCGCTGCGCGCCGCCCGTGCGGGGGCGGAGGTGATCGGGCTCGATCTGTCGGAGGACATGCTGGGAAAGGCCGAGCGGGCCGCGGCCGCGGAGGGGCTCGACATTCGTCTCGACGTCGGCGATGCAGAACGGCTCCCGTACGAGGCGGCGAGCTTCGACGTCGTCTCCTCCTGCTTCGGGGTGATCTTCGCTCCGGATCCTGTGGCCGCCGCCGGGGAGCTTGGCCGCGTGTGCCGCCCCGGCGGGCGCCTCGGCCTGACGAGCTGGATGCCCAATCGGGCGGTCGATGACCTCTACGCGTCGTACGCGCCGGAACGGCCGGCGATCGCCGATCGCTGGCAGGACGAGGCCTCGGTGCCGGAGCTGCTCGGCGCGGAGTTCGAGCTCGAGATCGGCACCGGCGAGTGGGTGGTGGAAGGCTCATCCGGCGAGGAGGTCTGGGAGCTGTGGAGGGCGGCGGTGCCGCCGTTCAAGGCGCTCCTGGGCACCCTGGACGAGGAGCGAACCGAGGACTTCCGCCGCGACTTCGTCCGCTACTTCGAGGGCCTGCGCGAAGGCGACGTCGTGCGGGAGCGCCGCGGGTTCCTCCGGATCCTCGGCACGCGGCGGTAGTGGCAACCGTCTCGCTGCGCGACGAGGTGGTCGAGCTCCTCGGCGAGCTGATTCGGCTCGACACGGTCAACCCGCCGGGGAACGAGACGGCGGCCGCAGAGCTTCTGCGTGACTACCTCGCCCAGAGCGGGGTCGAGAGCGAGCTCTACGCGAAGGTGCCGGAGCGCGCCAACTTCGTCGCCCGTCTGCCGGGGCGCGGCGGGGCGAGCCTGTTGCTGCTTTCGCACACGGACACCGTCGTGGCCGACCCTGCCGAGTGGCGGGTCGACCCGTGGTCGGGCGAGCTTCGTGACGGCGAGGTCTGGGGTCGCGGCGCGCTCGACATGAAGGGCCAGGTGGCAGCGAGCGCGGTCGCGATCGCCTCGCTCGCGCGCGAGGGATTCGACGCCGCCGGCGATCTGATCTTCGTCGCCGCTGCCGACGAGGAGGTTGGTCAGGACTTCGGGCTTCCGTGGCTCTGTCGCGAGCACCCGGAGGCGGTCCGGGCCGACTATGCGGTCAACGAGGGGGCGGGCGAGCGGATCCAGCTGCTCGGCCGGCTGTTCTACGTGTGCTCGGCCGCCGAGAAGATGAGCTCCCCCTTCCGCCTGCGCGTGCGAGGCCGCGCGGGCCACGCCTCGATGCCGGGCATCGCCGACAACGCGCTCGTCAAGGCGGCGCCGCTGATCGAGAAGCTGGCCGCCTACCGGCCCGAGCAGCGGCTTGGCCCCGAGACGGCGGCTCTCGTGCAGGCCGTCGCGGGACGGCCGCTTGGCGCCGCGGAGGCGCTTGAGCTTGCAAGGGAGGTCGATCCGGTTGCGGCGGAGTTGCTCGAGCCACTGCTCTCGCTGACCCTCTCGCCGACGATGGTCTCGGCTTCGGAGCGGCGGAACGTCGTTCCGTCGATCTGCGAGGTCGTTGTCGATTGCCGCCTGCTTCCGGAGCAGACGCAGGCGGAGGCTGAAGAAGTTCTTCGTGTGCTCCTGGGCGAAGGCGACTACGACTTCGAATGGATCGAAGGACGCGGCGGGACGCGCTCTCCTCTTGGGACGCCGCTCTGGGACGCGATCGAGAGCTTCGTCGCGGAGGTCGACCCCGAAGCGAAGGTCGTGCCGATCTGCGTGGCGGGCTTCACCGACAGCCACTGGCTGCGCGAGTCCTTCGGCACCGTTGCGTACGGGTTCTTCCCGATGCGGTCCATGGACCCGCAGCTCGCAGCACGGCTCGTGCACTCGGCGGACGAGCGGATCGCGGCGGACGACCTGGAGCTCGCCGTCCGGTGCTTCCGCCACCTTGCACAGGCGATCTGCGGCTGACCGCACAGGCTGGCTAGGCTCTTCGCGATGGGCGACTCAGGGTCCGAACCGAACCAGACGCATGACGACAAGATTCGCCTCGGCGGAATGGCGCTCGCCAACGGGGTGCTCGTGCACGGGCCCAACTCCTGGGCCTGCGCGATTCGCACGCCGGGCGGCGAGCTCCTGGTCGCCTCCGCGCACAAGCGCCTACGGGCGAGCCGCGTCCGGTCGGCGTTCCTTCGCGGCCCGGCCCGGCTGGCCGAGGTCTTCGCGCTCATGCCCGAGCTCCGGCGGCGTCTGCCCGAGGCCAGGCTCCCGTTCCAGCGCCCGGCCGTGCTCGCGGCCATGGCGGGAAGCGCGGTCGCGGTTCGTGCCGTCAAGGAGTCGACGCGCCTCAGCCCCCTCGCCCGCGAGCTGGCCGGCGGGCTCCTCTCGCTCGCCCCTGCCGCGCTGGCGGTGCGCAGCTCCGAGCTCGCCGCCTACCACGGCGCCGAGCACATCTCGATTGGCAGCTACGAACACGGCGAGCGGCGCGAACGCGAGCACGAGCGCTGCGGCTCGCACATGATCGGGCCGCTGATGGCGAGCTCCGCGGTCGGCGGTGCGCTTGCGGCCCGCGCCCCGGCGCACCTGCGCGCGCCGGCGCGCCTCACCGCGCAGCTCGGAGCCGTTGCGGCCTCGACCGAGATCTTCGGCTGGATGGTGCGCAACCCGGCCCACCCTCTCTCGCGCGCACTCGCCCGCCCCGGGCACGAGCTCCAGCACCGCTTCGCCACGGCCGAGCCGACTCCCGAGCAGCTCGAGGTGGCCGAGGCCGCGCTAGCCGCCTGTCTCGAGCTCGAGCGCACGGCCGAGGCTGATGGAACGGACGCGCACTAGCACAAGGCGCCTCCCGCCGGAGATCTTCGACCTCCCGGTCGAGAAGATGCGGGAGGGCTACTACACCGACGCGTACTTCAACCACACGCGCGAGGTGCTCATCCGCGACGGCCGTCACCCGCGCGTGGTGATGCAGGTCTTCCAGAAGAAGCACTCGTACCTGGGCGGGATCGACGAGGCGATCGCGATCCTCAAGCTCTGCGCCGACGACTGGGACGGCCTCACCGTCCACGCGCTCTACGACGGCGACGAGCTCGAGCCCTACGAGCCGGTGCTTACCATCGAGGGCGACTACACCGGCTTCGCCCATCTCGAGACGGTCTACCTCGGCGTGCTCGCCCGCCGCACGCTGGTCACGAGCAATGTGGTGCGCGTGCTCGAGGCCGCGAACCGCAAGCCGCTCATCTTCATGCCGGCCCGCCACGACCACCACCGCGTGCAGACGGGCGACGGCTACGCCGCGTACATCGCGGGCCAGGTGGTCGGGACGCAGATCGGCGTCACCTCCGACGCGCAGGCGTCCTGGTGGGGCGGCCGCGGGGTCGGTACCGTCCCGCACGCGCTGATCGCCTCCTACGGCGGGAACACGGTGCTGGCCGCGTCGAAGTTCGCCGAGAACGCCGATCCCGACATCAACATCACCGTGCTCGTCGATTTCGAGAACGACTCGGTGCTGACGGCGCTCGAGGTCGCCCGCGCGCTCGGGCCGCGGCTGTGGGGAGTCCGCCTCGACACCTCCGGCCAGCTCGTCGACCGCTCGCTCTGGGGCGAGCTCGGGGATTTCGACCCGCGCGGTGTGAACGAGCGGCTCGTCCGGAAGGTGCGCGAGGCGCTCGACCGCGACGGCTTCGAGCAGGTGAAGATCGTCGTCTCCGGCGGGTTCGACGCCGAACGGATCCGCGAGTTCGAGCGCCGCGGCGTGCCGGTCGACTCGTACGGCGTCGGCTCCGCGCTGATCCGCGGCGAGAACGACTTCACGGCGGACATCGTCATGACCGACGGCCGCCCCTCCGCGAAGGTGGGCCGCCGCTTCCGCTCGAATCCCCGGCTAGAGCTCGCGGACTAGGCGTTGGCGGACGCGGCGATTCCCGGCCAGGCGTCGATCGGGTCGGTCGAGCGGACGACGTGCATGCCCGCGGCGGCGAAGCGGGCGAAGGCCGCGTCGGCCTCCTCGGTGTAGTCCACGGCGCCCGGGACGACGACCGGCGAGGTGCAGTCCTCGAGCAGGTAGACCTTCTCCGCGAGGCCCTCCTCCACGAGTTGCCGAGAGCCCAGGAGGTCGTCGATCGTCCAGGCGACGCAGTGGCTCTTGGCCTGTCCCGCGATCACGACGGCGTCGTAGGCCAGCAGCTCCTCGATTAACTGCGTGTTTCGCTCGCCGAGGGGCTCGCCGTCGGGCCCGGTCGTGACCTCGGGCCCGAACACCGAGTAGTGCTCGGTCAGGGGGAAGCGGCCCTTCGGCTGGAAGTCTGGTTGCGAGCGCCGCGCGAACGTGTGGAAGAAGATCGCCTCCTCGACGGCGGAGACGAGCGCGTGGCCGATTCCGCCGAGCATGGCGTGGTAGGGCCAGATGGTCAAGCGGTACTTGCCGCTCGCCTCGAGCGCGCGCGTGTAGTGGACGAGATGGCGGTGCGCATAGTCGGGATCGAGGCCGAGCCCCTCAGCGACCGCGGGATTGACACGCCACCGCCCCGTCTCGACGTCCTCGGCGGAGACGAGGGTATACGGCTCCGGATGCCGCCCGTCCTCGTTCACGAGCCAGATCGCGTGGAAGACCTGCATCGCCTGGTGCGTGTCGAGCGTCGGCACGATTTGCGTGATCGCGTCGAGGTTCCGATACGCGAACTCGCAGAGGCGGCGGTTGTCGTCGACCGCGCCGGTTCCCGAGTGGCCGGCCACGAACAGCTCGAAACCCGGGATGCAGAACGTGTTCTGCACGTCCACGGCGACGAGGCAGATCCGCAGCGCATCCTCCGCCGCGGGACGAAGGCCGTGCTCGCGCGCCCATGCCTCGGCCTCGCGGGCGCGCTCCTCGTAGGGCACCCGCCAGACCTCGCCGACCGTCGACTGGTCGAAGTGGGAAGGAACGGGCAGCACCGAACCCAGTCTAAATACGTGATGGCGGTTGACTCGGCCGCGAAAGCCGCCGATAACGAGAGAGGGATGGATTGGCTGGTTGTCTTCCGCGACGAGCTCGGCGCCTGGCTGCCGCTGCTCTTTGTCGTGGTGCTGGTCCTGATGGTCTACATCCTCTGGCGCACCCTCGAGGTGATGCCGAAGGTGACCGCCGCGAAGACGATCGTGTCCGACGCGTCGGTGTCCTGGGACGAGGTCGCGGGGCTCGAGGAGGCCAAGGAGGAGCTGCACGAAGTCGTGGACTTCCTGCGCGACCCGGAGCGTTTCGGCCGGCTCGGCGCGCGCGTCCCGAAAGGAATCCTCCTCCACGGCCCGCCCGGGACCGGCAAGACCCTGCTCGCGAAGGCGATCGCCAGTGAGGCGGGCGCGAAGTTCTTCGCGCAGAGCGCCTCCGCGTTCGTCGAGATGTTCGCGGGGCTCGGCGCGGCGCGTATCCGGAAGCTGTTCGAGGAGGCGCGGAAGAATGCGCCCGCGATCGTCTTCATCGACGAGCTGGACGCGGTCGGCGCGGCGCGCACCGGCCACGGCTTCAACAGGGAGCAGGACCAGACGCTGAACCAGCTCCTGGTCGAGCTCGACGGGTTCGAGTCGCGCGACCAGATCGTCGTGATGGGCGCCTCGAACCGGCTCCAGGACCTCGACCCGGCGCTGCTGCGGCCGGGCCGGTTCGACCGCCAGGTGCTTGTGGCTGCGCCGGATCTCGCGGGCCGCGAGGAGATTCTGAGGGTCCACACCAGGGGCAAGCCCCTCGGCGACGACGTCAATCTCAAGCGGATCGCGCGGCAGACGGCAGGCCTGACCGGCGCCGAGCTGGAGAACATCGCCAACGAGGCCGCGATCTTCGCGGGCCGGAAGAAGCAGCAGTCGCTCCGCCAGGAGGACTTCGAGGACGCAATGGAGCGGGTGGTGGCCGGCCTCCAGCAGCGCAGGATCGTGACCGAGAAGGAGCGGCGGATCCTCGCCTACCACGAGGCGGGCCACGCGGTCATGTCGCACCTGGCCGGCGACCTGGTACCGGTGCACAAGGTGACGATCGTCTCCCGCGGGCAGGCGCTCGGCTACACGCTCAATCTGCCCTCGGAGGAGCGCTACCTGCACACGAAGGAGGAGCTCGAGGACCTGCTCAGGATCTACCTCGCCGGGCGCGCGGCCGAGCAGATCGTCTTCGGCCGGGTCACGAACGGGGCGGCGAACGACCTCGAGCGGGTGACCGAGCTCGCGCGGGCGATGGTCTTCGAGTACGGCATGTCGGACGTCGTCGCCTCGCGAACGCTGCGTGCCGACAACTACGCGCTGTCGGAAGAGACGAAGCGGCTCCGCGACAACGCGCAGGCGCGCCTGACCGACAACGCCTTCGAGGAGGCGCTGCGCCTGCTCGAGAAGCACCGGCGCGCGCTCGACCGGGTTGCGCTCGCGCTGCTCGACAAGGAGACGCTCGACAAGGACGAGCTCGCCCACCTCCTCGCCGACGTTCCGCCCGAGTCCCGCTCCTCCGAGACGGCCGGCACCGTGCGGGTCGTCGCGGCCGACTGAGCGGTACCACCGGTAGCATCGCGGCGTGGAGCCGCGTGGGATTCACCACCTCGGCGTCGCCGTCACCGACCTCGACGAGGCACTCGCCACCTATGAGCGGCTCTTCGGCGCCGAGCTCGAGCACCGTGAGGCCGTTGCCGAGCAGGGGGTCGAAGCCGCCTCGCTGTGGATCGGCGAGGACCGGGTCGAGCTGCTGGCCGCGCTCGGCGAGGAGACTCCGGTCGGAAAGTTCCTGGCCAAGCGCGGACCGGGGATGCACCACGTCGCCTACGAGGTGGACGACGTCGGGGCGGCCCTCGACGAGCTGGCCGCCAAGGGCGCTGAGCTGATCGACGACCGTCCGCGCCGCGGGCTGTTCGGGCTCGAGGTCGCCTTCGTGCATCCCGACGCCGTCCACGGCGTCCTCGCGGAGATCGTCAGCGATGCCTGAGGAGCGCGTCCGGATCGAGGTCGGCTTCGACGGGGGCCAGGTGATGGGAGCCCTCGTCCCGGTGGGCATGGCCGACGAACTCGAGCGTGCGCTGGACGGAGGGAGCGACGGAGCCTTCCCGCTGGAGGCCGAGGACGGGCGCTACACGATCTCCCTGCGACGGGTCGTGTACGTCAAGCGTTTTACCCGCGAAGCGCGCGTCGGCTTTACGCCGGCCTAAGTCAACGCGTTAGCGGCCGAGGCGTCCCGGGCATTGGTGGGCGGATGAGCCCGAACACCGCCGTTCGCCCAACCGACCTCCGGCGGCTCGTCGATCGCGCTCAGCGGGGCGAGCGCGAGGCGCTCGAGGAGCTCTACCTGCTCCACTTCGACCGCGTCTACAGCTACCTCCAAATGAGCGTCGGGAACCGGCACGACGCGGAAGACCTGACCACGCAGACGTTCCTGAAGATGCTGGAGGCGATCGGCCGGTTCGAGTGGCGGACGGCGCCGTTCTCCGCCTGGCTCTTCCGGATCGCGCACAACCTCGCGATGGACCATTTCCGCGCCACTCGGCGCTGGCAGCCGGAGGAGGACGTGCCCGAGCCCGACGGGGCGGAGGAGTCCTCCGCGGAGGAAGCCGCCCTCGAGTCGATCGGCAGGCGGAGCATGCTGCGGCTGATCGAGAGCCTCTCGCGGGAGCAGCAGCAGGTGCTGACGCTGAAGTTCGTGTTCAGCTTCTCGAATGGGGAGGCGGCGACGATCCTCGGCAAGACCGAAGGCGCGGTCAAGTCGCTCCAGCATCGCGCTCTGGTCTCGCTTCAGAAGCAGATCACGTCAAGCTAGGAATCATGCTCGAAGTCGGCATCGTCGGGCTCCCCGCCTCCGGGAAGACGACGCTCTTCAACGCGCTCACGGGCGCGGGGGTCGGGCCCGACTTTGGCAAGGAGCACGTTGGGATGGCGGCGATCGCCGACGAGCGCTTGGAGCGGGTCGCGGCGGCGGCGGGCTCTCCCAAGGCGACGCCGGCGGCCGTTCGGATCGTCGACGTGGCCGGGACCGGGCCGCAGCTGCTCGGCAACCTGCGGCGGGTGGACGCTCTCCTCGCGGTCGTGGACGGGCACTCGGCGGGGGCCGAACCGGACGGTGATCTGGAGCGGCTCCAGCTCGAGCTGCTCGTCGCGGACCGCGACCACGTCGAGCGGCGCCTGGAGCGCGTCGCCAAGCAGGCCAAGTCGGGTGATCCGAAGCTGCGGGCCGAGGTCGCGGAACTCGAGCGGGTGCTCGGCGCGGTCGACGCCGGCATGCCGTTGCGCGAGTGGGACGGCGCGTTGCCGCAGGAGCTCGAGCCGTTGACGGCCAAACCGATCGTCGCCGTCGTCAACGGTCCTGCCGGAATCGACCTGAAGCTGGAGGCGGAGCTCGCCGAGCTGTCAGAGGAGGAGGCGGCCGAGTTTCGCGAAGGGCCTTCGGCGCTCGACGAGGTGGTGCGGCGGCTATTCGAGGCGCTCGGGCTGATCACGTTCTTCACCGCCGGCGACACCGAGGCGCGTGGCTGGACGCTCAAAGGTGGGCAGACGGCGCTCGAGGCGGCGGCGGCGATCCACTCCGACATGGCGCGGGGGTTCATCCGCTGCGAGGTCGTGCGCTGGAACGATCTGGTCGAGTCCGGCTCGTACGCGGAGGCGGCCCGGCGCGGGCTTCAGCGGCTAGAGGGGAAGACATACGAGGTCGAGGACGGGGACGTGCTCACGATCCGCTTCAACGTCTGACGCGGGCGGCTCGCTAGATTGGGACCGCTATGACCGAGTCGCTCCCGCGAGTTCTCTTCGTTTGCGTGGGCAACGCGGGGCGCTCTCAGATGGCGCAGGCGTTCTACGAGCGCCGCGGTGGGGAGGCGCGGTCGGCCGGCTCCCGACCCGAGACCCAGCTCCATCCGGAGGTGGTGGAGGCGATGCGCGAGATCGGGATCGAGCTCGACGGCCGGCGCCCGAAGGGGATCTCGCGGGAGGACGTCGAGTGGGCTGAGCTGGTCGTGACGATGGGCTGCGGCGACGCGTGCCCGGTGCTGCCGGGGAAGACCTACCTGGACTGGAACCTCTGGGATCCGGCCGGCGCCCCGCTCGAGGAGGTCCGTCCGCTGCGCGACGAGATCGAACGCCGAGTCGCAGAGATCGAGGCTTAGCGGTTTATTCGCAGAGATCGAGGCTTAGCGGCTTAGGTTCACGCACGCGCGTGAACCATTTCCCCCGGGGCCTTTCGGCCCTTGCCCCCGGTTTTGAGGGTAGCCGGATTCGGCGCGCGGGTGTGTGACGGGATCGTGCCGGATGTGTGCCTATCGGTGAACAGCCCAACGGTGTGCGCGACCCGCGACGATCCCCGTTACTACTCGACGGGCCGGGTCGCCGCGACGGCGTCGAGCTGGTTCGCGTGGTAGAGCACCGACGCCTCGGCCGTTCGCGCGCTGCGAAGCTCGTGGTGGGCCGCGACCGCGTGCAGCAGCTCCGCCCGGGCTCCTGCCTCCAGGCTGCCCGCCCGCTCCTCGATCAGGCGCAGGCCCAGGTGGACGTGGCCGAGCAGCCGCCCCTCTTCGGTCTGCCTGAACGTCGGTCCGCGCTCGAGCTCGCGTGCCCGGCCGATGTCGTGGAGGAGGGCTCCGGCGAGCAGCAGGTCGACGCGTAACCGCGGGTGGAGCTGCGTGGCCTCGCGGCAGAGCGTCGCTACGCCCACCGTATGCTCGAGCAACCCGCCGGCGTACGCGTGATGGGTCTCCGCCGCCGGCAGCCCGCGCAGCGACGCCCGCAGCGGCTCGTCGCTCAGGAACCGGTCGACCACCGCCCGCAGCCCCGGATGGGTGATCTCGCCGGCCAGGAACTCGAGGAATCCGTCGAGCTCGGCCGCGTCGCGGCGTAACGCCGGCGCGAGCTCCGCCGGATCTGCGTCCTCGGCCGTCTCCACCGAGCGCACGTCCAGCTGAAGGCGGTCGCGGAACCGCTCCACCCGCCCGAGCACACGGACGGCATCGCCCTCGCCGAACCGCCCCTCGAGCAACTCGACGTCGGACCACACCCGTGCCTCGATCCGTCCGCTTGGATCGACGAGCTCCAGCGCCAGGTACGGCGCACCCGCGCGTGTGCGCCGGCGCTCCTTCCGTGCGACCGCGTAGACGCCCTCGACGACCCGGTCCTCGGCGAGGGAAGCGATCGCGCTCACGAGGCGAGTTTAGGCCCGAGAGCGGATGAAATCGCCCGGAGTCCGGGGTGGCGCTGGCGGTGCGATGCCGGAGGGGACAGTGTTGCTAACACGGCCCCGGAGAGCAGCGTGCCGCCAGCGGCGCCAGGCGGCGGCGGAGCCGGGCTTCGCCCGGCGTGAGTCGGCGCCGGCCGGAATCCGGGCGATGCTAGGCTCGGCGCCGTGGCCGAGATCAAGCCGTTCCGAGCCGTCCGCTACGGCGACACCGCGGGCCCGCTCGACGAGCTCGTCGCGCCTCCATACGACGTCCTCTCACCCGACGAGCGCGAGCGCTACGCGGGCCGGAACCCTCACAACGTAGTCCACCTCACCCTCCCCGACGACGAGGCGGATGCGGGCCGCCTCTGGCGCGACTGGCGCGCCGAGGGGACCCTCGTGGACGAGGACGGGCCCGGTTACTGGTGGCTCTCGCAGGACTATGTCGGGCCGGACGGCGTCGAGCGCACCCGCGAGGGCCTCGTCGCCTCGCTTCGAGCCGAGCCCTACGAGCGCCGGGTCGTGCTCCCTCACGAGCGCACGCACCGCGGCCCCAAGGAAGGCCGGCTCCGGCTTCTGCGCGAGGTTCGCGCCCAGCTCGAGCCGCTCTTCTTCCTCTATGAGGGAGAGCCTCCGGCCGAGCGCCCGGACGGCGCACCCGATCTCGAGACCGACGGCGCCAGCCTCTGGCGCCTGCTGCCCAACGGGATCGCTGAGGCGTTCGCCGAGCGGCAGCTACTGATCGCCGACGGCCACCACCGCTACGAGACCGCGCTCGCCTACCACGAGGAGGCCGGCACCCCGGAGAGCGCCTACCTGCTCGCCGTCCTCGTTAGTCTCGACGACCCCGGCCTGATGATCTTCCCCACGCACCGCGTCTTCGAGCGAGAGCCACCGAGCATCGAGCTCGGACGCGACGTGAAGCCCGATCCTGACTTGGCCTTGCGTGAGCTCAACGACCTCCCGCGCGACCGGGCGGCCGCCGTCGTCTACGAGAAGGGGCGCGCAGAGCTCGCGGTCGACGGCGAAGGCGAGCTCGACGTCGCGCTGGTCGACCGGCTCGGGCACGAGGGGATCAGCTACACGCCCGACTGGCGAGAGGCTGTCCGCGCAGTCGACGACGGCGAGGCGGCGGTTGCCGTGCTGATGCGCCCGACCCGGATCGAGGACGTCTTCGCCGTCGCCCAGCGCGGCGAGACGATGCCACAGAAGAGCACCTACTTCTACCCGAAGCTCGTCAGCGGGCTGCTCTTCCTGGATCCTTGACCGACTGGCTCGGCCTCTGCCGCGAGGCGGTCGTGGACGTTCGCGGCGTGCTCGGCGACCTGCCCACCCGCAACGAGCGCGAGCCGGTCGTCGGCGACGGCGTCGGCGGCGACGAGACGACCGCGATCGACGCGGCCGCCGAGCGGGTGATCCTCGAGCGCCTGCGCGCGGTCGACGGCGCCACCATCGTCTCCGAGGAGGTCGGCGAGCTGCGCGGCGAGGGCCGTTGGCGCGTCGTGGTCGACCCGATCGACGGCTCGCTCAACGCCAAGCGCGGGATCCCCTTCTTCTCACTCTCGATCGCGGTCGCCGAGGGCGAGTCAATGGACGACGTGGTGTTTGGCTACGTCTACGACTTCGGCACCGCCGAGGAGTGGACGGCCGAGCGCGGCGCCGGCGCGCGCCTCAACGGGTACGAGCTGGACGACGTCCGGCCGAAGGAGAAGATCGAGATCCTGTCGTTCGAGGCGACCCTGACCTCGTCGGTCGCCGAGAAGGCGGCGGCGATGGTCGGCGTCGCCCACCGCCTGCGGATCATGGGCTCGTTGGCGCTCTCGCTCTGCCATCTCGCTGCGGGGAGGGTCGATGCGGTCTGCTCGCTCAAGGCGGCACGCGCGGTGGACATCGCCGCCGCGCAGCTGCTCGTCCGCGAGCGCGGGCTCGCGATCGACCTCCCCGAGGCGCCGCCGTTCGGAGCGGCTCCGCTGGACGTCGAGGGTCGCAGCCGCGTCGTCGCCGCCGCGACGCCTGAGGTGTGCGCCAAACTGTTCGCCGCCCTCTCGGCGTGAGCGAGGAAATCGAAAGCTTCACAACCGTCGCGCGCAATTTCTGCACGCTGCTCGAAACCGCTACCGAACTGGAGCTCAAAGAGTTGAGAACGAGGCTGCTCCACGTGCTGCCGGCGCTCTACCTTGCCGGAGCGAAGCTCCCGATGCTCGACGTGGACGCCGACGTGGAACACGTTCCGCTCAAGCTCGACCTCCTCGTTGCGCTGAGCCGGCACCTGGGCGACAACGACACCTACTGGCAGGTCCTCGACCCGACGCAAAAAGAGGAACCGATCGCGGGCAGCATCGCGACCGATTTGTCGGAGATTCGCTTCGATCTCCAGCAAGGCCTGGCCGCTCTTGAGCGCGGCGTGCCGATCGAGGCCGTCGTCTGGGAGTGGCGCTTCGGGTTCGACCACCACTGGGGTGAGCATCTGGTCGACGCGCTGCGGGCAATCCACTGGCAGATCGCCTGGTGAGGCGGATCCGGATCGGCTGCTCCGGCTGGAACTACGCCCACTGGCGCAACGGCGTCTTCTACCCGCCGCGCCTGCCCCCGCGGCGCTGGCTCGAGTTCTACGCGCGGCACTTCGACACCGTCGAGATCAACGCGACCTTCTACCGGCTGCCGAAGGAGCAGGCGGTTGCGAACTGGGTGCGTGAGAGCCCGCCCGGGTTCCTCTTCGCGGTGAAGATGAGCCGCTACGTGACGCACGTGAAGCGGCTTCGCGACCTGCCGCCGAGCATCGAGCTCTTCTACTCGCGGATCCGTCCGCTCGCGCGCTCGCCGAAGCTCGGGCCGGTCCTCTGGCAGCTTCCGGCGAACTTCCACCGGGACAACGAGCGCCTCGCAGCGGCACTGGCGGCGCTGCCGCCGGGCAGGCACTGCTTCGAGTTCCGTCACGAGAGCTGGTTCGCGGACGAGGTCTACGATCTGCTGCGCCGCCATGAGGTCGCGCTCGTGATCGGGGACACGCCGGAGCGGCCGTTCCAGACGCTCGAGCTGACCGCCGACTGGACGTTCGTCCGCTTCCACCACGGCACGCGCGGCCGCTACTCGAACTACTCCGAGCGGGAGCT
>DASXQY010000109.1:0-1797 GCA_036506915.1 Gaiellaceae bacterium
AGGGCCGACGCCGTCGTTGTCCAGGTGGGAGCGTCGCGCGAGTGGTTCCACGAGCCGGAGCCGCGGGACACCGGGCCTGTTCGCGTCGTCTTCTTCGGGATCTTCACCCCACTTCAGGGCGCTCCGGTGATCGGTGAGGCCCTGCGGCTGCTCGATCCCGACCCGGAGCTCGTCCGCTTCACGATGCTGGGACGCGGACAGGAGCTCGACCTGACGCGTCGGCTCGCGGGCTCGTTGCCCGCCGTCGAGTGGCTCGACTGGGTCGAGTACGAGAAGCTGCCGCGGTTCGTAGCGGATCACGACATTTGCCTGGGGATCTTCGGCGCGAACCCGAAGGGGCTGCGCGTGACCCCGAACAAGGTCTTTCAGGGCGCTGCGGCCGGCTGTGCGATCGTGACGTCCGACTCGGAGGCGCAGCGAGCATCCCTCGGGGAGGCCGCTGTCTTCGTTCCCCCCGGTGACTCCCCGGCGCTCGCCGCTGCCCTGCGGGAGGTTGTCTCAGACCGGGCGCGCGTCTGGGCGCTGCGGCAAGCGGCCTACCGCCGTGCCGCCGAAGCTTTCGCGCCCGCGGCGGTCGTCCGACCGCTCGACGAGCGCCTTGCAGCCGGGATTCCCTTAAAGGCGAGCGCTGGCCGCCCGTAACATCCCGGCGTGCTTCCCCTCCTCACGCTCAACGCCTGGCTGCGCTACGACTGCATCGAGCGTTCGCTCGCCAGGCTTCCCGAGGTCGACTCGATTCTCGAGATCGGGACGGGGGTAGGGGCGCTCGGAGCGCGGCTCGCGCGTCGCTACACGTACGTCGGGCTCGAGCCGAGCCCCGAGACCTGTGCAATTGCGCGCCGCCAGATCGAGCCGGCCGGCGGGACGGTGATCTGCGGAGACGTGACCGCCCTCGACGCCGGAGACCTGTTCGCGCTGGTGGGGGCCTTCGAGGTGATCGAGCACATCGAGGACGACGCGGCGAGTCTGCGGATGTGGCGGGAGCACCTGCGGCCGGGGGGATGGGTGATGCTGAGCACTCCCCCGTTCCAGTCGCGCTTCGGCGCGCTGGATCGGGCCGGCGGGCACTATCGGCGCTACGAGCCTGAGCAGATGGCCGAGCTCCTCGTCGAGGCGGGATTCGCCGAGCCCCAGCTCTTGCTGTACGGCTTCCCGCTCGGGTATGCGCTCGAAGCGGCGCGAAGCCTGCTCGCGCGCATGTCAAGCACTCACGGCAGCACGAAGGCCGAGCAGACGGCTGTGAGTGGAAGATGGCGGCAGCCGCCCAACTGGCTCGCCCCCCTCACACAGGGAGCGACTCTGCCGTTTCGGGTCATCCAGCGGCCCTTCCTGCACACGCGCCTGGGAACCGGGCTCTTCGCCCTCGCGCGACGCCGCGACTGACGGTCCGGCGGCCCGCCCGGCTCGGGCCGCAGGACCTGAGCTGCTCTACGCGGCCGGTTCCGAAGCCGTCGCAGGCGCCAGCTCGGGCGCTGCGGCCAGGGTTGCCCTCCGCCGCGGTGGGATGAGGAGTGCCGCAAGCGCGCCGATCGCGACGACCGCGGCGCCCGCCCATACTGCAGGCGCCAGACCATCCACGAACGTCAGGCCCGACTCGTAGCCGCCGTAGCTCGAGAACACCGAGGCGAGGACGGCGACTCCGAAGACGCCGCCCAACTCGCGAATGGCGTTGTTGGCGCCGGAGGCCTGCCCCTCCTCTTCGGGGCGGACCGCCGAGAGGACGACGTTCGCGACCGGCGCGAAGAAGAGCGCCATGCCCACGCCCGCGACGACGAACGCCGGCACGAGTGTCAGGTA
>DASXQY010000110.1:0-8676 GCA_036506915.1 Gaiellaceae bacterium
CTCGGCGTAGAGCCCGGCCTGGTCACGGTTAGGGCGACGACGACCGACCGGCTCGGCTTCACCGGCCGTGGCGAGGGCCTCGCCGCCGTCGCGGTGGCGCTGCTCGAGCGGTAGCGGTCTCGATCGGACGGGCGAGAACCGAACGCGTACCCGCTCCGTACCCCTTCACGCAGTCGATGAGAGGAGCAGGGGATGAGGATCTCGAGGAAGGTGTTCCTGATCGTGATCGCCGTGGCGACGGCCGGGGCGGCGCTCGTGTTCTCTCTGGCCGCGAACGCCGACCACGGGCGGCGGGGCGACGACGACCACGGCGCGCGCGGGAAGCTGTTCGCGACGAGGCTGGTCGGCAGCATCCTCGCCGACCCGCCGATTCACGGAGTCACCCGCGGCGGCGTGCCGTGGGATCTGATGCGCGGCGTCGCCACGCTCGACCGCGACGGCCGATTCAAGCTCCGCGTCAGGAAGCTCGTGGTCGCGGGCACGGACAATCCGGACGGGGTCACCTCCATCACCGCGTCGCTCTTCTGCGCGCCGGACTCGAACGGGGCACCCGCCTTCACTGCGGGTCCGGTCCCGCTCTCGTCGGACGGCGACGCCCGAATCCGCCAGCACGTGACGGTGCCGGCTCGCTGCCTGGCCCCGGTCGTCCTGGTCCACCCGAATGGAAACGCGGCGAGGTACATAGCGGCGAGCGGGTTCAAGAACTAGAGACGGCAGAGGGAAGGCTGACGAGCTCGTTCTGGACCAGGACGAGCTCGTCGCGCGCCAGGGCTTGGACAGCCTCCTCGTCGAGCTCGGACAGTCGGCGCGGGCCCTCGGCGATCGTGCGCAGGGTCCGCGCGCGCCGCTGTCGGAAGGAGCCTTCGAACGGACCCTGCTTGCGCGCCGGCTCGAAGCGGCTGCCTCTGGACGGACAGCCTGACGCGAGCGGACAGATGCCGCAGCGCGGTATGCGGGCAATGCAAACCGTCGCGCCGAGATCCATAAGCGCCTGCGCGCAGGAATAGTCGAAGCTTCCGCCGGTCCGCTCGAGCACCCGGGCGACGTTCACGTCCGTGGGCAGGACGGGACGGCCGAGGGCGAAGCAACCGACCGCGTCCGCGGTGTAGCGCCCGACTCCCGGCAGCTCGGTCAGGTCGTCCGGCCAACCGCGCTCGGCGACGTGCCGGGCCGCCCGCTGGAGGTTCAGCGCGCGCCGGTTGTAGCCAAGCCCCTGCCAGACCCGGATCACGTCGGCCGTCGGTGCCGCGGCGAGCGCCTCGGCGGTGGGCCAGCGGTCGAGCCACTCGACGTACCGCGGAACGACCCGCGCCGCCTGCGTCTGCTGGAGCATCACCTCCGAGACGAGGATCGCGTACGGGTCGCGCGTCCGCCGCCACGGAAGGTCGCGGCCGAACTCGGCGAACCAGGCCAGCAAAGCCTCGCGCACGAGGGCGAATGGTAGTTTCGCCCCGAGATGCGCAGAGTTCGATTCGCTCCCAGCCCCACGGGCTCGCTCCACGTCGGGAACGCGCTCAGCGCGGTCGCCAACCGCACCTTCGGAGACTGGCTCCTGCTGCGGATCGACGACACCGATCCGGCTCGGAACGTGCCGGGCGGGGAGGAGGAGCTGCTGCGCGACCTCGAGTGGCTCGCGCTCGAATGGGACGAGGGGCCAGTGCGGCAGAGCGGGCGGCGAGAGCGGCACCTGGAGGCGGCGGAGCGTCTGGGCGAGCGCTTCGATGGCGTGACCCTGCTGCGGGAGGACGGCACTCCTACCTACCACCTCGCCAGCGTCGTGGACGACGTCGACTTCGACATCACCCACATCCTGCGCGGCAACGATCACCGGCCGAACGAGGGGCTTCACCAGCGCCTGTTCGAGGCGCTCGGCGCGAAGCCGCCGCAGTTCGTCCACCACGGCCTGATCCTCGGCGAGGACGGCAAGAAGCTGTCGAAGCGAGCAGAGGGGGCGACCGTGGCGTCCCTTCGCGAAGCCGGCATCCCGGCCGAGGCGGTGCGCCGCTACCTCGAGGAGCTCGGCCTCCCCAAGCACGACGTCCACTACGACTTGCCGCGGATCCGGCGGCTCGCGATCGAGGTGATCGGGGCGATGGCGGACGAGGATCTGGCCCAGCGCGCCGGCGCGCCGCTCGAAGTCGTCCCGGCCCTGCGCGGCGCCCGCGACCTGAACGAGGCGCGGGAGTACGCGCGGATGATCCTGGAGCCCCCGTGTGGTGCGGACGTGGAGTCGCCGGAGACGCTCGAGCGCTTCCGAGAGCTGCTCCAGCGGACGAACGGGAAGGCCGACGCGCGAGAGCTCGTCCGCGAGCTGAAGGCAGTCGGCGGCGACCTGCGTGCGCTCCGGCTCGCCCTGACTGGGCGCGACCGTGGCCCCGAGCTGTGGGCGGTGATCGCGGCGCTACCGCAGGACGAGACGCTTCGCCGGATCGATGCGGCTCTATAACACCTACTCGCGAGCCTTCGAGGAGCTTCCGCCGCCGCCGGGGCCGGTCCGGATGTACTTCTGCGGGCCGACCGTGTACCACAGGATCCACGTCGGCAACGCGCGGCCGTTCGTGATCTCGATGTGGCTCCGGCGCTGGCTCGAGCGGAGCGGCTACGAGGTGACGCTCGTCGAGAACATCACCGATGTGAACGACAAGATCTATGACGCCGCGCCCGGGGCGAGCGCCGAGCTCGCAGACCGGGCGAGCCGCTGGTATCTCGAGGACACCGGCGACCTCGGGCTCGGGCGACCCGACCACGAGCCGAAGGCGACCGAGACGATCCCGCAGATCGTGGCGCTGATCGAGGAGCTCGTCGGCGGCGGCTTCGCGTACCCGGCCGGCGGCGATGTCTACTTCCGCGTCACGCGCTTCCCGGACTACGGGAAGCTCTCCGGGCGGCACGGTGACGAGGAGGCCGTGCGAAACCCGTCCGAGGAGGAGGAGCCGAGCGAGCTCAAGGAGGACACGCGCGACTTCGCCCTCTGGAAGGCGCACAAGGAGGGCGAGGACACCTGGTGGGACTCCCCCTGGGGCCGGGGGCGGCCGGGCTGGCACATCGAGTGCTCCGCGATGGCGGAGGCGTATCTCGGCCCCGTCTTCGAGATCCACGGGGGCGGGATCGACCTCGTCTTCCCGCACCACGAGAACGAGATCGCGCAGTCGCGGGCGGCCGGACGCGAGTTCGCGCAGGTGTGGATGCACAACGGGATGCTCCGGCTGGCGGGCGAGAAGATGTCGAAGTCGCTCGGCAACATCGTCTCGCTGCGGGAGGCGCTCGACGAGTGGGGCCGGGAGACGCTGCTCGTCTACTTCCTCGGCGGCCACTGGCGCAAGCCGCTGGACTACTCGGACGAGGTGCTCGAGCAGGCGACCGCGCAGGCCGAGAGCTTCCGCAACGTCTTCCGCCAGGGGTCGGAGCGCGTCGGGGAGTGGGACCCGTTCGCGTCCGCCCTCGACGACGACTTCAACACTCCGGAGGCCCTCGCGGTGATGCACGGGTGGCGCGACTACGATCTCCTCCGCCGGGGGCTCGAGGTCTTCGGGCTCGACTCGCTCGCGAAGGGCAAGGTCGCGCCGGCGGAGCTCGAGGCGCTCGCGCGAGAGCGTGCTCAAGCCCGTGACCGGAGGGACTTCGACGAAGCCGATCGCCTGCGGGAGCGGATCGAGGGCGCGGGCTGGGTCGTGCGCGACGTCGAGGCCGAGCCCGGGTATCAGCTCGTCCCGAAGCGGTGACGTCCGAGCTGGTCTACGGCCGGCGGCCGGTGCGGGAGGCCCTGCGCGGGCCGCGCGAGGTGCTCGAGCTCTGGGCGAGCGAACGTGCGCTGAAGGCGGAGCCGTGGGTGCGGGAGAACGGCCTCCGAGTCCACGTCAAGCCGGAGCGAGAGCTGACCGCCGCCGCGGGAACGCCCGATCACCAGGGGGTGCTCGCGCGCTGCGAGCCCTTCCGCTACTCGGATGCCTACGAGGTCGCCGCCGGGCCGGCGCCCCTGCTCGCCTGCCTCGACTCGGTCACCGACCCGCGCAACCTCGGTGCCGTGATCCGGAGCGCCGAGGGCGCCGGCGCGAGCGGCGTCGTCCTGCCGGCGCACGGCTCGGCGCGGGTCACCGCCGCGGTCTGTCGGGCCTCCGCGGGCGCGGTCGAGCACCTGCCTGTCGCGGTGGTCAAGAACCTCGCGCGCTACCTCGGCGAGGTGAAGAGCCCGAGCCTGTGGGTCTGGGCGGCGACCGGTGACGCCGAGACCCCGCTGTGGGACGCCGACCTGACCGGCGGCGTCGCCCTCGTGCTCGGAGCCGAGGGGAAAGGCCTGCGGCCGCTCGTCCGCCGCGCCTGCGACGACGCGGTCGCGATCCCGCTGGCCGGGAGCGTCGAGTCGCTGAACGTGAGCGTGGCGGCAGCTTTGCTCCTGTACGAGGCGAGACGGCAGCGCGGTGGCTGAGCCGACCCTCTACCTGTTCGACGGCTACAACGTGCTCCACGCCGGGACGTTCGAGGACCCGCGCGAGCTCGTCGATCGCCTGGCGAGCTTCGTCGCCCTCCGCGGCGCGCGGGGCGTGGTCGTCTTCGACGGAGTGGGGGAGGAGCGGACGCACGGGCCCCTCGAGGTCCGCTACGCGCCGCATGCCGATGCCCTTCTCGAGCGCCTGGCCGCGGAGCATCGGGCAATGGAGACCGTCTGCCTCGTCTCCTCCGACACGGCCGTGCGAGGCACGTCCGGGCAGGAGGTGCAGAAGCGCAGCTCGCGCACGTTCCTGGCCGACCTGGACGAGCCGGTGCACGAAGAGCGCGGTCCGTCCAGGCTTGGAGATCGCGTAGACGACGAGACGCGAAAACGGCTTGAGAAGTTGCGCAGAGGCCAAGGGTCCGGTTAAGGAAAACAAAGCGCAAGGTCTTGAAACGTTGTTGGGACCTTGCTATCTTGATCCTCAACCTCAGGGTGAGGCTTGCGGAGATCGCCCGCCGTCGACGAGGGGGAAGCCGTGCCCGCTCGAACCGCCCGTACCGCCCGAACCGCCCAAACCGTCCACACGCCGCAGAAGCTCCAGCGGGAGCTCGAGGACCTCCAGCTCGTCATGCGTGCGCGCAACGGCGACGAGCGGGCGCTGGATGCCCTGATCCGCCGCTACTCCGGCTTCGTCCGCCTGAAGGCGAGCTCGTACTTCCTCGCCGGGGGCGACTCGGAGGATCTCATCCAGGAGGGCCTGATCGGGCTCTACAAGGCCGTCCGTGATTTCCGCGCCGACAAGGAGACCTCGTTCCGCAGCTTCGCCGAGCTCTGCGTGACGCGGCAAATCATCACTGCGATCAAGACGGCGACGCGCTTCAAGCACGCCCCCCTGAACACCTACGTCTCGTTCAGCCACACGCCGGCCGGCCAGGAGCCGGACGGCGACTGCACCCTCGGCGACGCGCTGCCCGGATCGCGCGTCGACGATCCGTCTGTTTGCGTGATCTCCACCGAGGAGCTCCAGAGCCTCGTCTTCACGCTCGGCACCGGCCTCTCGAAGCTCGAAGCGGACGCGCTCAAGCTCTACCTCGAGGGCGAGTCGTACGAGGAGATGGCCGAGCGGCTGGGCTGCGACACGAAGACGATCGACAACGCTCTCCAGCGTGTGAAGCGCAAGGTGCTGGCGCACCAGCAGTCGCGGCAGGTCCTGCAGTAGCGCTACGAGAAGGGCCGCAGAGCCCGCGCCGCCTCGAGCATGAGCTCGCGGTCGGACGCTTGAATCGTGACGTAAACGCCGTTGGTGACCATCAGTCCAGCCCCGTGAACGACGAGCAGTCGGCCGGGGCCCGGGAGCAGCGACGGGCGCCACCCGTACTGCGGGCTCGGCTGCGTGGCCTCCTCGATCCGGACGTACGGCCGGTCGTCGAGGAAGTCGTGGTCGCCGTATTGGAACTCGAGCCCGCTCGAGACGATGGGGTCCCTGTTCGCCTCGGGCTCGAACAGGATCGACAGCTTCGCTCGAAGGACCTGCGTCAGCGGTAAGCCCTGGAACTCTGAGCCCAGGGCGAGCGCGCCGGGAACGACGGCGGTCGCGTCCTCCGCTGCAATCGTCGCCGGCTCTCGCATGAACGCCTGCGGCTGCGGCTCGCTCGACGGGCGCGGCGGCGTGAAGTCTCCGCTTCCCTCCGGTAGGGCCTCGATCGAGAACACGTCGTAGTGCCACTGCCCTGCGCCGTCCGGGACCGACGCGACGCGGACCGGCTCGGAGGTGTCCTTGTCGATCGCGACTCGCTCGGGGCTGCCGCCAATTCCCGTGAGCTCCAGCCATTCGACGGGGTGGCCGTCGATCGTTCCCTCGCCGGCCGGCTTCGCCTCGCCGCTCGCAAGTGCATCGCGGTAGCCGTCGACCCACTTGGCGAGGGCGGGATCGAGGACCGGCGGCGGTCCAGCGGGATCGACCCCGGCGACGCTCACGGTGCCGCTCGGCGTCTGAAGCATCTCGCCTCCGACGCGGCCGCCCATACGCCACACGGTGTGCTCGATCCGGCGCTGGCCGTCGAACCAGATCTCCGTCGTGCCGGCGACGGCCGTCTCGCGACCTGTCGCGAGGTCGATCGAGGTGATCTGCGGATCGCTCGCGATCACCGCGTGGATGACCGGGCCCTCCCCGACGGCCGCCAGCGCGCGCTCCACGAGCGACGGCTCGCCGCCGCCCCAGGGCGCAGCGACGAGTAGCGCCACGGTCGCCGCGAGTGCGGTGCTGGCCACGGCGGCCCGGGGCAGCCACGAGCGCCGGTGCGAACCCGTCTGCGTCTGCGCGATCGCGTCGGCAATCGCAAGAAGCTCGGGCTCGTCGCCGAGCAGCTCGAGCAGGTCCGGTTCGTACAAGACATCGACGGTCGACGCGCTCACGGCTTCGATCCCCTCCTTCTCGAATACGTCTCTCACCGAGGCGAGCCCGCGCAGGAAGCGCATCTTGCAGGCCGCCTCGGTCGCGCCGAGCCGCTCTGCGATCTCGGCGAAGCTCCGGCCCTCGACCAAGCGCAGGACGACGACCTCGCGCTGCGTCGCCGGCAGCGCGGTCAGAGCGGCCCGGAGGGCGACGGCCACCTGGCCGCCGTAGCGTCGATCCACGGACTCGGCCGCTGCCTCCCGAAGCGGGACGACCGCAGGGCGGCTGCTCCGTCTCCGCGCCTGGTCGATCAGACGGCGCTGCGCGACCGTGTACAGCCAGGCCAGCGGCGGCGGAGATCCAGCCTTGGCGCAGTCCAGCCGCGCTGCGGCCTGCGCGAACACGGACTGGGTGATCTCCTCGGCCTCGCTGTCGCTCGAGGTGCGCCGGCGCACGAAGCGGAACACCTCGGCGTAGCGCCCGTGCAGGTCCGGAGCGAGACCGTCCATCACCTCACCTATCGCAGCACGCCCAGGAAAGTAACGCCACCCCACTTGCGCTCCGGATATCTGTTTGATATCTGTAGATATCTACGATGCCTCGGCCGCGACGCGAACCCGACTACACGGCGCTCTTCGTGCGCATTCCGACCGCGGAGGCCGAGAAGCTCCACCGGGCCGCCGACGTCCTGAGGACGCCCAAGCGCGAGCTGATCACGAAGCTCGTCGCGCATTTCGATCCCGAGGACCCCGTTTGGACGCAGGAGGTCGCCGGCCCGCCGCTGCCGGGCGCGGAGGCCGAATGGACCCTCGGCCGGCACTCGTTCCGGCCCGCGGAGACGCCGGAGGTGCTGACCTCGGCCCAGCTCGCGGAGCTCCTCCAGGTGGAGGAAGAGGCGGTGGTCGAGCTCGCCGAGCGGCAGGAGCTGCCCGGACGGAAGATCGGCGACGAGTGGCGCTTCTCCCGCACGGCCGTGCTCGCGTGGCTCGGCGAGGAGCAGCAGGACGAATGAGGATCGGCCGGCTGCTGCGGGCCTGGGCCGCGGAGGAGCTGCAGCCCGCCGTCGGGTGGAAGATCTGGCGGGTCGAGCACGCGTCCGAGCAAACGCGCCTCCGGAGCGTCCTCTACGGCGATCTCTGGCCGGTCGGCGAGCCGCTCGAGGCGACCTGCCGCCGGTTGCTTCGCTCGGAGCACGAGGCGCCCTGCCGCGGCTGCGAGTGCGGGATCCACGCGGGCCGCGAGCTCTCCGCCTGGGAGCACTACCTGTCGGTGGACGCCGATACCCGCGTCTTCGGCCGCGTGCTTCTCTGGGGCGCGACGATCGAGGGAAGCGCCGGTTGGCGGGCCGCGTATGCCGCCCCGGTCGAGATCTTCGTTCCCGCCACTGTGGCCGATGCGGCCGAGGTCGCGGAGGGCCTCGCGGCCTACGGCATTCCCGTTCACGTCGAGGCGCCGGTGTTCGAGGAGGTGCTCGCGTGGAGCTGAACCAGGTCGTGCCGATGGTGATCGAGCAGACCTCGCGCGGCGAACGCTCCTTCGACATCTACTCGCGGCTGCTGAACGACCGGATCGTGATCGTCGGCAGCGCGGTCGACGACACGGTTGCGAACCTCGTCGTCGCGCAGCTCCTTCACCTCGAGTCCGAGGACCCGGAGAAGGACATCTCGCTCTACGTCAACTCACCCGGCGGCGACGTCTACGCGGGGCTCGCCATCTACGACACGCTCAGCTTCGTGAAGCCCGACGTGCGGACGATCTGCGTTGGGATCGCGATGTCGATCGGCGCGGTGCTGCTCACCGCCGGCGCGCCGGGCAAGCGGAGCGCGCTCCCGAACGCGAAGATCCTCAT
>DASXQY010000111.1:0-16403 GCA_036506915.1 Gaiellaceae bacterium
GCGGCGAAGAGCCCTTCGTCGGCGAGCTTTCGCTTCAGCCGCTCGAGCGCGGCCAGGTGGTCGCCGAGGCCGAACCGTTCGAGCGAGAGCGCCCGCAGCCTGAACTCGCCGCGCGCCTCGAAGAGCTCCGGCCGCCCGTAGGCGTGGACCCGGTCGCCGTCGGCGAGGTCGAGCCGGAGGGCGTCGAACCGCCCACGCGGCATCGAGACGCCGAGGCAGGCGCCTTCCTGTGGATCCTTGAGCGTGAAGAAGACGCTGGCCCACCGCTCCTGGCGGCGGAGCTCCATCACCTCGCCCTCGACCCAGACGGTCGGGAGCCGGCCGAGCCACGACCCGACGCCGCGGTTGAACGCGCCCACCGAGTAGACGCGCCGGTCGCCGTAGTCGATCGCCTCGACCTTCACCGCGTGAGCATGCCACGGCGCCGCGGCCCGGGCGAGGCGCGGGAAGACGGGGCTAGACCAGGATCTCCGCGGCCGTCTCGGGCGCGCAGCCCTGCCGGATCAGGTCGACCGCGTGGTGCAGGTCGGCCTCGCTGTGGGCGATCCGCTCGGCGAGGGGAAGCGGGTAGCCGGCCTCCATCAGCACGTGCAGCCGCCAGCTCTCGACTTTCGCCTGGTCGTCTCTTGGGGTTTCGGCGATCTGCGTCATCGGCGTCCGGTAGTTCGTCCTGTCCTAGACGAACCCTGCCCGAGTAAGTTTGGCGTTTCCCACCAGCTAGCTGTCCCGAAACGTCAGTGCCGCCCGGGACTCGGCCTCTGCAAGCGTCTCTTCGATGCGCCGCTGGAGCTCCTGGAGGCGTGCGTTCAGAACGGTTCGTTCTGCCTCGGCGTCGGCCGCGAGCGCCTGGATCTGGTTGCGAAGCTCCGCCTCGGTCTCTCCGATTCGCCGCTGGAGCTCCGCGACGAGCTCGTTCCGCTCCTCCTCGAGGGACGAGCCGATCTGTGAGAGCCGGCGCTCCAGCCGCTGACCGCCGGCGTCGGCCACGTGGGCGAGCCGCTCGGCGAGGACGTTTTGCGCCTCGCGCGCGAAGTGCTCGACCGCACGGTCGAGCTCCCGGGTGAGCCTTCGCGCGGCCTCCTCCCGGGAGCTCTTGATCGATTCCCCGAACTGGCGCGACACGGCCTCGGAGAAGGTGGCGGCGGTACGCTCGACGATCCGCTTCAGCTGGTCGAGCTGGCGGCGCTCGATGTCCTTGAAGCCGGCCTCGATCCGCTGCTTCGCATCAGACTCCTCGGCCTCCATGCGTTCGCGCAGGTCCCGCTCGCGCTGGCGCAGCCGCTCGGCGACCTCGTGCAGCGCGCGGCGCCGCTCGCTCTCGTGCGCCTGAATCTCGGCGTGTGCGCTCTCGGCGAGATCACGGGCGGTGTGCTCGAACTCTTCGCGCAGGCCGTCGAGCCGCTCGCGCTGCTCCTGGGTCGTGCTGTCGAGCCGCTCGGTGTCGAGCGTCAGGCGAGACTCTGCCTCGGCGATCAGTTGCTGCTGGCGCTGCTCGAGCGTCGCCAGCTGCGCCTGGAGACTCTGCTCGGCTCGCTCGAGGTCTGCGTTCCACTCCGACAGGCGGCGCGCGACACGCTGCTCCGTCTTGCCGAGCGCCTCGCTGAGCTCGCTGCTGGCCAGGCGCTCCCGCTCGGTGAGCGCCGTCCGGCGCTCCTCCACGATCCGCCGTTCCTGACCGACCAGGCGCGAGAGCGAGTCGGCGCGGGCCCGGGATAGCGCGCGCTCGAGCTCCCCGGCGCGGGCCGTCGTCTCCCGCTCGACCAGAGCGCGGAGCCGTTCCTCGGCGACAGCGAGCTGGCTCTCCACGTCCCGTGCGCGTTCCACCAGCCGGCGCAGCGCGACAACTCCGAGCTCGAGGGCGGCGCAGACGGTCAGCCCACCGGCGGCGAGGGCGAGGTCCCGCCCCGGGTCGAGGGCGAAGGCGGCCCAGGCCAGTGCCGCGGCTGCGCCGACGAGGCCGGCGAGCGAGAGCAGCACGGCCCGTGCCGCCCGGCCCAGGATCGCCGCCACGACCGAGCCGAAGACGACGAGGACCGCTCCGGCGAAGACGAGCTCGAAGACCTCCGTCACGGGACCATCGTAAGTAAGACGGCCACGCCGGCAAAGCCGGCATGGCCTCTAAGCCGGCATCGCAAGACGATGCCTAGGACGGCCACCCAGGCAAAGCCGGCATGGCCTCTAGCCGGCATCGCAAGACGATGCCTAGGTGAGCCTCAGGACGATCAGCGCTAGCGCCAGGCACACGGTCGCGGCTGCCAGCGCCCGTAGCGCCGCCTCAGGCGCCGCCGTCAGCGTCTCCGGTCCGATCGGCTCTCGAGTTCCGTCCCGAAGCTCGATCGTGCCGCTCACGGCCGCGACCCGGCGCCGCACGTGACGGACCGGCGTCGAGAGCAGCCGTTGCGCGAGGCTGAGCAACGCCGCGAAGGCGGCCGCCAGCAGCGCCTCCCAGGTGATCGTCCCCGCGCAGGCGAAGTAGCCGGTCAGGAGCGGGAACGAGCCCCACGCGAGCGCGAACGTCGCGTCGTTGTGCAGCCGTCCGCCGACGAGCTCGAGGTTGTAGACCGGCACGAGCGCCGCCCCGATCGCGACGAACACCAGCAGCCAGAGGTCGAACGAGACCGCCCCCGCGATTCCGATCGCGACGGCGCCGGCGAGCGAGACGGCGGTCAGGACGACCAGCGTCCGCTCCGGGATGCGGGTCGCGAGCGGGCGGCCGCTCAGCTCGTCGAGCGCATGCGCGGCGATGCCGAGCGCCAGGAAGAATGCCGCCGCGGCGGCCCCGAGCCGGTCCCAGTGGACGTGCGGCGCGAGCGTCGCGCCGATCGCGACATAGCTCAGGTGCCAGGCCGTGTAGGGCGGGTGGAGAAGCGTCACGTAGTCGCGCCACCCACCTGGGGCGAGCGCGTAGAAGGCGGGCCGCGCTTCGGTCACGCGCGCCGGCCCCAGACGACCGTGCAGCCGCCGAGGCTGAGCCGTCGCGCCCGCACGTCCTGGAAGCCCGCCTCATGCCAGAGCGCCACCAGCCGCGGCAGCGGGAAGCGGGCGTCGAACTCGCGGATGCTCGCGCCGAGGAAGCGACCGACCTCGCGCCAGCCGGGCGAGATCGCCCTCCCGAGGGCCGGCAGGCCGACGTCGACGTACAGGTTCCACGCCGCGCGCGGGAGCGGGGCGGGAGGGACGCCGAAGTCGAGCGCCGCGGCGGTTGCGCCCGGACGGAGCACTCGTGCGAGCTCGCGCAGACCCGTGGGCAGGTCGTCCAGGTAGCGCAGGAGGTAGGCGGCGGTCAGCCCGCCGAAGGTGGCGTCCTCGAACGGCAGGTCGCCCGCGCCCGCCTCGACGAGCCGGACGCGCTCCGTCTCGGCCGCGAGTCGCACGCGGCGCCGGGCCTCCTCCAGCATCTCCTGGCTCTGGTCGACTCCGACCACGGAGCAGCCCTTCTGCCGGACGAGCTCGAGCGCGACCGCGGCGGTCCCGGTGGCGACGTCGAGGACGGCTTCGTCCGGCTCGACGGGCAGGCGCGAGACGAGGAACCGCCGCCAGCGCGGGTCCTGGCCGAGCGAGAGCAGCCGCGCGTACCGGTCGTAGGTCGGGCCGAGTGGCGCGAACAGCTCTCGGGCGCGCTTGGAGCGGGTCTCGACCACGCGTGAACTCTAAGCTGGCCGACGTGGCGCTCGAGAAGGAGCTGAGACGGATCGCGGAGGCCGCGGTGATCTACGCCGGCGAGGGCGAGGAGCTCGCGGGAATCGTCCCCGCAGAGCCCGGTAGCGGAGCACGGCTCTACGTCTGCGCCTACCGCGAAGGCGAGGAGACGAGCTGGCTCGTGCTCGACGCCGGGGGCGCGCCCGTGGACGACCGTGCGCTGGTGAGGGACGCGGTCTCGATTGCCGGCCTCGTCGAGCTCGCGGAGGAGGCGGCGGGCGTCCCGGCCCCGGAGGAGCCGCGCGTCGCGACGGCGGCGCAGCTCGACGCGCTCGGGACCGAGACCGACGACCCTCAGGCGTTCGTCGGGGCCATGAAGGGGGCGACCGAAACCGTCGAGGAGCTCGTCCGCGACGTGGAGCGCGGCTACAAGCGTCCTCTTAGCTAGTCTGGGGCGATGGAAGGAAGCGGCTTCGGTTTTCCGCTCGGGGGCGACCCCGAGGACCTGATGCGGAGCCTGCGCGAGTTCGCCGAGCAGCAGGCCGAGTCGGTGCAGGAAGCCCAGCGCGAGCAGTTCGCGACGCTGACGCTGAACACCGCCGTCGAGCTGACGGCGGCGGCGCTTCAGCAGATCAGCGCCTCCGGCGGGCCCGACGAGCAGGCGATCGCCCTGCGCGACGCCATGCGTGTGCTCTTCCCCGAGGCGGTCGCACTGGTCTCGGCAGCGCGCCAGGGCTTCATGCGCGAAAGCTGACGGGGTGCCGCGGTGCGTCGTTCGCTGGCGAGCGTCGCGGTTGCGTCTCTAGCCGCGGCGACACTTGCAGCGACGGCGTCGGCCGCGCTCTACCTCAGCTTCAGCCGAACCACCGCGGCCCCCGGCGACCGCGTCGTCGTCCGGACCGGAGGTCGGGGAGCGATTCGCCTCCCGGTGGGACGAACGCCGCTGCGCGTGTACCTTGTCGAAAGCTCTGTCGCCGACAGCGTCCGGTCGCAGAAAGACCCGCGCCTCGTCCCGCTTGGTCGCCTTGCCCTCCACCGGGTGAAGCCGCACTTCGCGAATGGACGGCTGGAGTTCGCGGCTCCGAACGTGCCTCCTGGTGACTACACGACCCTCATTCATTGCATCCCGTGCGCTCCGCACTCAAACGGGAGGACGCTTGTACGCGGCGGCCCATGGCCCGGTCCGTTTCGGGTAATCGAAGCGACGCCGCCTGTACGTAGTTGCGAGAACTCGGTCTACGGCGACCTTCCGGCCGGATGGGAGGCGCAGACGGTGTTCGCGGGACCTCTCGGCTTGTTCGACCTTTCCCACAACGTCCGCGAAGCGCGCTACACGCCGCTTCGGGGCACGACTCGGCGGTACGAGGCGATCAAGATCCTGTTGCTCGTCAAAAGCGGTGAGAGCGCGACGCTGACAGTCCCTTCAGAAGAGCGGCGGCAGGTAGCCCTGCTCTACGCACCACCGCTCGCGCGGGGAGGAACCGGCGTGAGCGTGGCGGAGGGGCATGCCGCGGTCACCTTCTACGCGTGCCCGGCGAGCGAGGAGCTTCCGTACACGCAATTCAACGGCGGCTTCGTGGTGGCGGGTTCGCGGTGTGCAGAGGTGGACGTCACAGTCGAGGGGCGCTCGGAGCCGTTCGTGCTCCGCATTCCCTTCGGGGCGTCATGCAGCTCGGTTCCCCGTTAGCGCTCATGCGCGAGAGCTGAGCTCCGGCAGCGGGTTTCAGCTCTGGGGTCCGGCCGAACACCGATGCGAATCGACGGGCGCCGGCGGCGCGCCGAGGGCCTGGCCGCGGGTGCGGCCGCCTGCATGTCCAGGCCAAGTTGGGCTGCGTGCTCTCGGGCGAGTTGGGTGCGGATCTCCTGCTCGTACACGCTCGGCCTCCTCTCGACTTCGAGTATCTTTACGTCGAGACAATGAGCTTAGAGATGAAGTATCTTGACGTCAAGAGTTTTTCCAAGAAGAATCAGCGCGATGGCAAAGACCGCTGAGGAACGCGACCACGTCGACCGCTTTCTCGAGGAGCTCGGGCCGGAGCTGCCGAGCCTCGATCTCGAGGTCGAGGGGATCGTCGAGCGCATCGGAGGCCTGAACAAGCGCTTCCACCGCTCGCTCGACGAGACGCTGGCCGAGTTCGGCCTCACGAACGGGGAGTGGAAGATGCTCTGCTACCTGCGTCAGGCGGGCCCGCCGTACCGCCGCTCGGCAGGGCAGCTCGCCGAGCGGGCCGAGCTCTCGAGCGGCGCGATGACGAACCGGCTCGACCGGCTCGAGCAGGCGGGTCTTGTCCGCCGCGTGCCCGATCCGGACGACCGCCGGGGCGTCCAGGTGGAGCTGACCGATGCCGGCCGTCGAGCGTGGCAGGACTCCGTCAGCGCACAGGCGGCCAAGGAGGCGCTGGTCGCGGCCGCGCTCACCGACCGGGAGAAGCGGCAGCTGAACGAGCTCCTACGCCGGATGATGCTCGAGTTCGAGCGCCGCGAGCACGCTCGCTCGTAGAATCCGCGGCGCCCGTGGCCCTGCTCGACCGCGCTCTCGTCCGCCTCCTGCCGGCGGTGCCCAAGCCCGTCGTGCGCCGGATCTCGGACCGCTACATCGCCGGCACCGAGCTGACCGATGCGCTACGGGTCGTTCGCGAGCTGAACGCGCAGGGGAAGATGGCGACGATCGACGTCCTCGGAGAGGAGATCGCGAACCTGGACGAGGCGCGGGCGATCGCGGCGGCCTACCGCGACACCTTCGAGGCGCTCGACCGGGAGGGGCTCGACTCGAACGTGAGCGTGAAGCTGACCGCGCTCGGGCTCAAGCTCGGCTACGACCTGTGCCGGGCAAACCTGGAGGAGGTCGTGCGCCACGCGGGCGAGCGCGGCAACTTCGTCCGGATCGACATGGAGGACTCGTCGACGACGGACGACACCCTGCGCCTGTACCGCGGGCTTCGCGCGGCGGGCCACGAGAACCTCGGCGTGGTACTCCAGGCGCGGCTCAAGCGGACGGTCGAGGACGTGCGCGCGCTGGCCGATCTGCGGCCCAACGTCCGGATCTGCAAGGGGATCTACCTCGAACCGCCGGAGATCGCCTACCGCGATTTCAAGGCCGTCCGGACGAGCTTCGTGCAGGCGCTCGAGGAGCTGTGGGACGCGGGCTGCTACGTCGGGGTCGCGACGCACGACGAGTGGCTGGTCGAGCAGGCGCTGCGGGGCGTGGCCGAACGGGGCCTGGGCAGCGAGGAGTATGAGTTCCAGATGCTGCTCGGCGTGCGGCCGGCTCTGGGCGACGAGCTCGTCCGGCAGGGCCACCGCCTGCGGATCTACACGCCGTTCGGACGCGACTGGTACGAGTACTCGATGCGCCGGCTCCAGGAGAACCCGAAGATCGCCGGCTACATCGCCGCGGACACGTTCAACCGCCTCGTGCCGGGCCGCAACGGCTCTCGGCAGTCGAGCAGCTAGGGCTTTCGCGCGACGACGATCAGGTCGCCCGGGACGCGCAGCTCGCGGCGGCCCCAGCGGTTCGGGTCGGCCAGCTCCTCGAGCCGCTCCACCGCGAGGCCGGCGCCGTGCAGCGCCTCGACCAGCGTCCCGATCGGCCACGCCTCGAAGTAGCTCTCGTGCCAGTGCAGCATCTGGTCGAGGCAGGCCGCGACCGGGTGCTCGTCGAAGGCGAACAGAATCCCGCCGTGCCGGAGTGCCGAGGCGATCCCGCGCGCCCATCCCTCGAAGTCCGAAACCCCAGCGAGCGTTCCCCAGGACGAGTAGACGACGTCGAAGCGGCCGCGGAGGAGCTCGACCGGCAGGGCCTGGATGTCGGCGGCCATCAGCGCCGCGTCGGGCAGGCGTCGGCGCGCCGCCTTGATCGTCTCCTCGGAGGCGTCGACGCCGCTGACGAGCGCGCCCAGCCCGATCAGCGCGGCCGTCTCCCGCCCCGCGCCGCAGCCGAGGTGGAGCACGTGCCGGCCGCTCAGGTCGGGCAGCCGCTCCCGCACCGGCTTCGGGAGGCCGCGCCTGCCGCCGCCCCCACGCAGCCGCCGGTGTGCGTCCTCCCAGGCTCGGAGATTTCCTTTGGTGGGTTCCATCAGGCCAGCAGCGAGAAGCCGCCGTCGACGACGAGGGTCTGGCCCCGCACCATCTCGGCGCCGGGCGAGCAGAGGAAGGAGACCGCGTCCGCGACGTCGCGCGGCTCGACGAGGCGCCCCGCCGGCGTGCGCGCGAGAGAGTCGGAGATCATCGACTCGCGGTTCGGGAAGTGGTCGAGCGCCCCGGTCTCGACGACGCCTGCCGAGACGGTGTTGACGCGGATCCCGCGGGGCGCCAGCTCGACCGCGAGGTAGCGCACGACGGCCTCCAGCGCGGCCTTCGAGGCGCCGACGAGGACATAGTTCTCGAGCACCCGGGTCGAGCCGAGGCTCGAGACGCCGACGATCGAGGAGCCTTGGCGCATCTCCGGCGCGAGCACCCGAGTGAGCGACAGGAGCGCGCGAGCGTTCGCCGAGAGCGTCCAGTCCCAGTGCTTGTCCTCGGTCTCGAGCGCCGGCTTGATCACGCCGGTCGCTGCGTTGTGGACGACGACGTCGAACGGCCCCAGCTCAGCGGCTTCGGCCGCGATCCGCTCCGACGCGACGTTGCCGCGGAGAAGCTGCGGCTCGGCGCCGGCGGCCCGGAGCTCCTCGGCGGCCTCCTCCGCGGCGCGGTCGTTACGGAGATAGCCGATCGCCACCCGGGCCGCGCCCTGTTCCGCGAAGCACAGCGCGATCGCCCGGCCGATCCCCCGCGAGCCTCCCGTCACGAGGACGGAGGCGCCTTCGAAGCTCATCGCCGCCGCGGGAGCGGGTGGTCTGCCGGCGCGGAGCTCGGGATCTCGCGCCAGCCGGGGCGGTCGCGCGCGACGCGCGGGCCCTCCTCCGCCTTCGACGACGCGTAGCCGAGCCGGTCGAGCAGCTCCATCTGCTCCTCCGCGTAACGCCGCACGTCGTGATCCTCCGGCAGGTCCTCGACCAGCTCCCGCACGCGCGCACGAAGCTGGTAGGCGAAGTGCGGCGTCGCAGGACCGACGAGCGCGTCGACGTCGTCGCGAGTCGGCTCCGGCATGCGGAAAAGCCTACTGGGTAGGGTCGAGAGAATGCGGCGCCCGGAGCTTGCCGACCTGATGCTGCTCGCGACGGTGACGCTCTGGGCCCTCAACTTCACCGTCACCAAGTACGTGATCAAGCACGGCTTCCAGCCCGTCGCCTACGGCTGCATCCGGTTCGGGACGGCCGCGGTCCTGTTCGGCGGGCTCGCCTGGGCGCGCGAGCGCTCGCTCGCGATGCGCCGGCGCGACCTCGGCATCCTCGCCGTCGCGGCGCTGGTCGGGATCTTCCTGAACCAGCTCGCGTTCGTGTACGCGATCAAGCTGACGACCGCGACGACCGTGGCGCTCCTCTTCGGGACGCTGCCGGTGATGACAGGGATCTTCTCGTTCGCGCTCGGGATCGACCGGCTTGGCTCGCGCTTCTGGCTTGCGGCCCTGCTCGCCTTCGGTGGCGCGGCGCTCGTGGCCTTCGGCTCGGGCAGCGGTGTCTCCGGCCACCTCTGGGGCGACCTGCTCGGGCTCGCAGCGGCGGTCACCTGGGCCTGGTACTCAGTCGCCGCCTCTCCGCTGCTCGCGCGCTACTCGCCGCTGCGGGTGAGCGCGCTCGGGTTCGCGATCGGAACGGTGCCGCTCTTCGCGGTGGGGGCGCACCAGCTCACAACCCAGGACTACGGGTTCGGCGCGTCGATCTGGCTCGCGTACGCCTTCGCCGTGGTCGGCCCGCTCGTGGTCGCGAACCTGCTCTGGTTCGGCGCGATCGGCCGGGTGGGGCCCTCACGGGCCTCCGTCTTCGCGAACCTCCAGCCGTTCCTCGCGGCGATCTTCTCGCTCCTGATCCTGTCCGAGTCGATGACGAGGCTCCAGGTCGCAGGCGGGCTCGCGATCGCCGCGGGGATAGTCCTCTCCCGGAGCAAGGCCCCCGCTCCGACCTCGGCCGGAGAGGCCGGCGCCGCCGGTACGGTGCGGAAGTGAGCGCGATCCGGGAGCGGCTGGCCCGCACGCCGCCGGGCTACCGCTACTCGATCGGACGGATCCTCGCGATCTACTCCGGGCTGATGGTCACGCTGCTCCTGGCGGCGCTCGACCAGACGATCGTCGCGACCGCGCTCCCGAAGGTCGTCTCGGAGCTCGGTGGCATCACCCAGTACTCGTGGGTGTTCACCGCCTACATGCTCGGCTCGACCGTGACCGTGCCGCTCTACGGCAAGCTCGGCGACGCCCACGGCCGCAAGCCGCTCTTCATCGTCGCGATCTCGATCTTCCTCGTCGGCTCGGCTCTGTGCGGGACGGCACAGAACATGGTCGAGCTGGTGGTGTTCCGCGCGATCCAGGGCGTCGGCGCCGGCGGGCTCTTCCCGCTGACGCTGGCGATGGTCGGGATGATCGTGCCGCCGCGAGACCGCGGCCGTTACCAGGGGCTGATCGGCTCGGTCTTCGCGGCCGCGTCGATCGCCGGGCCGCTGATCGGCGGCTTCATCGTCGACAACGCGAGCTGGCGCTGGATCTTCTACGTCAACCTCCCCGTCGGCGGCCTCGCGCTGGTGGTCGTGCTGCTGACGATGCCACGGCGGACCTACAAGCAGGAGCACTCGATCGATTGGCTCGGCTCCGCGATCCTCGGCCTGGGGACGACGGCGCTCCTGCTCGGACTCGTGTGGGGCGGGCGCGACCACCCGTGGCTATCCGGGCAGGTGATCGGAGCGCTCTTCGCCGCGGCCGTCCTGCTCGTCGCCTTCGGGCTCGTCGAGCGGCGAGTGCCGGAGCCGATCCTGCCGTTCGATCTCCTGCGGAACCGGACCGTCGCCTCGAGCGTCGCCTGCATGGCCTTCGTCGGGGCGGCGATGTTCGGGACGATCAGCTTCGTGCCTCTCTTCGTGCAGGGCGTGATCGGCACCTCGGCCACCTCCTCGGGCGTCGTGCTGACGCCCCTGCTGCTGGGCGCGGTCGTGACGAGCTTCCTCTCCGGGCAGATCGTCTCGCGGACCGGCCGCTACCGCCCCAACACGCTCGTCGGGCCGCTCGTCCTCGGTGCCGGGGAGCTTCTGCTTTGGCGGATGACCGTGAACGCGACGAACGCCGAGGCCGCACGGAACATGGTGATCGCGGGGATCGGGCTCGGGATGATGATGCAGATCTTCGTCCTCTCGGTGCAGAACTCGGTGCCGCGGCGGCAGATGGGCTCGGCGACGGCGCTCACGCAGTTCTCGCGCTCGATCGGCTCGACGCTCGGCGTGACGCTGATGGGCGTGATCGTGAACCAGCGTCTGCCCGCGAACGTCCGCGCCGAAGGGGCGGTGATCCACCGGCTCCCGCCCGCGGGCCGGGCCGCGCTCGCGCACGCCCTGCACCCGGCCTTCCTTTTGGCGGCGGTCCTCTGCGGGCTCGTCTTCCTGATCTCGCTGCTCTGGGTGCGGGAGGTGCCGCTGCGGAAGGGCTTCGAGGAGGTGCCCGTTGGCGACGAGGTCTCGCCCCAACCGGCGGCAGTAAGATCTGAACGATGAGCTCGAACGACTTCATGCCGCTCGAAGGCTGGGACCACGTCGAGCTCTGGGTCGGAAACGCGAAGCAGGCCGCCTACTTCTACGAGCACGCGTTCGGGTTCACGCCGACCGCCTACGCGGGCCCGGAGACGGGTGTCCGCGACCGGGCCTCCTACGTGGTCGAGCAGGGCGAGGTCCGCCTCGTCTTCACGAGCGGCCTGCGCTCGGACGCCGAGGTGACCCAGTTCGCCTGCCGCCACGGCGACGGTGCGAGGGACATCGCTCTCCAGGTTCCGAGCGCCTCCGACGCGTACCGCCAGGCCGTGCAGCGCGGCGCGCGCGGCGTGCGCGAGCCGGAATGGGTCGAGGACGAGTACGGGCGGGTCGAGCTCGCGTCGATCGCGACCTACGGCGAGGTCATCCACACGTTCGTGAACCGCGGCGGCTACGCGGGGCCGTACCTGCCCGGGTACCGCTCGACCGTCGAGAACGGGCAGCCGGCGGCGGGTGTCGGCCTGATCGCGCTCGACCACGTCGTCGGCAACGTCGAGCTCGGCCGGATGAACCACTGGGTCGAGTTCTACGAGCGCGTCTTCGGGATGACGAACATCGTCCACTTCGGGGACGACCAGATTCAGACTGAGTACTCGGCCCTGATGTCCAAGGTGATGTCGGATGGGAGCGGGAAGATCAAGTTCCCGATCAACGAGCCGGCGGAGGGGAAGCGCAAGAGCCAGATCGAGGAGTACCTCGAGTTCAACGGCGGCCCGGGCGTCCAGCACATCGCCATGCAGAGCGAGGACATCGTCGGCACGGTGAGCGGGCTGAAGGAGCGCGGCGTGCTGTTTCTCGACACGCCGGACGCGTACTACGAGGAGGTCGAGGGCCGGGTCGGCGAGATCTCCGAGGACTACGCCGACCTGAAGCGGCTGAAGATCCTGGCAGACCGCGACGAGGACGGGTACCTGCTCCAGATCTTCACCAAGACCGCGCAGGACCGGCCGACCGTCTTCTTCGAGGTGATCGAGCGGCACGGCGCGACGACGTTCGGCGAGGGGAACTTCAAGGCCCTCTTCGAGTCGATCGAGCGCGAGCAGGCGCTCCGCGGAAACCTCTAGCTCTCTCGCTGCGACCAGCGCCGTAGGCCGCGTTCGGGATCCCACGCGAGGCCGTAACGGTCATCCCCGAAGACGACCAACCCGGCCGAGTCGACGTCGAGCCGAACAGGTGGTAGCCCGGCTCCGCGGGCTCCCAGTCGATCCGGAGCCTTGATCGTCTCGCGGTGGCGCTCCCGGCGGGCCGGATCCGGGACGTCGAGCGCACGGGCGTAGAGCTTGAAGTCGCCCTCCGTGCCCTGACGGTCGGAGACGACGCTGTGGACGACGCAGCGCGGGTCGCGCAGCAGGTCGCGCGCCTTCGGCGACTGCCACATCATCCCGAGCATCAGCTCGCCGTCCACGAATTCGGGCTCGACCGCGGGTAGCCGTTCCGGCGGAGCGTGCCGACGAGGCACAGCTCGCGGCCGCGGAGCCGTTCCTCTCCCAGCGACGCCAACTCCGGGCAGGCGGCCGCAAACTCGTCCCAGCGCATGGCCGGGGACGCTAGCGGGTAGCCAGACCGCAAGCCGGCTTTTTCGACGGGATCTACGGTTTTGAACCAATGAAACGCGCACCTCTCCTGTTGGCCCTGGCCGGTTGCCTGCTGCTCGCCGCCACCGCCCTTGCGGCAGGACGGCCCCCGCGCACGACGTTCGGGCCGTTCGTGGTCGCGAACGACGACCACGGCTCCTGCGGCAACGTCTGGGCGGTCGACAGCGAGAAGCGGACGTACAAGGTCAAGCGGAACGCCGACGGTAGCTTCCGCCTCTGGCGTTTCGACCGCGGCATCTTCATCACCCGCGCGGGTCGCAGCCCGGGCGCGTGCCAGAGCCGGCGCCCGCACGGACGGACGCTCGTCGCGAGCAAAAAGGGCAAGTTCCACGGCTACCTGGTCGGGACGGTCAGGGGCGGAACCTTCAACCCGGCGGCCGTCTGCCCGTCCGACTGCGGCTTCACCGACGTCTTCATCGCGACGTTCTTCGGGCCTGACGCCAAGTTTTCGTGCGAGGGCAACTCGCGCGACTGCGCGTGGAGCCTCGAGTACACCTCCGGGGCGCCGAAGCTGCGCTTCCGTCTCTGGTCCGACAAGGGGACCGGCGCCGGGACGTTCCTGAAGGAACGCTTCTACGGCGACATCGCCAGCCGCTAGCACCCGCGTCGCCCCTCTCCTGCGATCCTTCGGCGCGTGAGCCCCCAGCGTCGCACCGCCCTAATCTCGATCCTCGCCGCCTGCGCGCTGATCGCGCTGAAGCTCGTCACCGGGCTCGCGACGGGCAGCCTCGGCCTTCTCTCCGAGGCCGCCCACTCGGGAACCGACCTGATCGCGGCGATCCTCACCTTCGTCGCGGTCGGAGTGGCCGTCCGGCCTGCCGACCCGGGGCACGCGTACGGTCACGGCAAGGCGGAGCATCTGGCCGCGCTGGCCGAGGCGGCGATCCTCGTCGTGGTGAGCCTTGGGATCGCCTGGCAGGCGCTCTGGCGGCTCACCGGCCTGGCGCACGGGCGCGTCGACCCCACCTGGTACGCCCTCGTCGTGATCGGCGTGGTGATCGTGGTGGACGCGGCCCGGACGCTCGTCTCCTTTCGCGCTTCCCGCCGGTACCGAAGCGCCGCTCTCCAGGCGAACGCGCTCCACTTCGCGAGCGACCTGGCCGGCTCGACCGCGGTCCTCCTGGGCCTCTCCGCCGCGCGTGCCGGCTACCACTGGGCGGACTCGGCCGCGGCGCTCTTCGTCGCGGGGCTCGTCCTGCTCGCGGCCGGCCGCCTGATGCGCCTGAACGTCGACGTGCTGATGGACCGCGTGCCGCCCGACGCGCAGGAGGCGGCGCTCCACGCGATCTCCGCCCTTCCGGGAATCGAGCTGCGACGCCTGCGGATGCGCCAGGCGGCAGGGCGGCAGTTCGCCGACGTGGTGATCGGCGTCCCGCCCGGCGCTGCGGTCGGCCAGGGTCACGCCGCGGCCGACGCGGTCGAGGCGGCCGTGCACGGCGCCCTGCCCGAGAGCGACGTCGTCGTGCACGTCGAGCCGCAGGTCGATCGCTCGGGCCTGCGAGAACGGGTGCTCGCGGCCGCTCAGCGCGTTCCGCGGGTGCGTGAGATCCACAACCTGAGCGTCCTCCGGGTCGGCGACAGAACCGAGGTGTCGCTGCACCTGAAGCTTCCCGGCGACCTGCCGCTCGAGGAGGCGCACCGGGTGGCGACCGAGGTCGAGCGTGAGATCGTCGAGTCGGTGCCGGAGATCGATGCGGTGCAGACGCACCTCGAGCCGCTGGCCGAAGCGGGGGAGGGGCGCAGCGCGGACGACGCCGGCGCGGACACCGCCTTGGTCGAGCGGATCGTGCGCGAGGCGACCGGCTCGCCGCCGCGCGAGCTCCGGTTCCGCAGAACCGACGAGGGCCTGCTCGCGTACCTCACCCTCGCCCTCGACGCGGGCACCTCGCTCGCCGAGGCCCACGCGCGCGCGAGCGAGATCGAGGAGCGGATCCGCCGGGAACGCCCGGAGATCTCCGACGTGATCGTGCACACCGAGCCCTAGCGGTGAGGCTCTGCATGTTCAGTCCGCTCGAGCACCCGGTGCGCGGGTGGCCGGGGCGGATCGAGGGCGACCGCGTGATCCAGCTCGCGGCGCAGACGCTCGAAGCGTTCTTCACCGGCGGCGGGCACGCGCGGGAGCACGCCGAGTACCGGCTGGACGAGGTGCGGCTGCTGGCGCCCATCGGCCGGCCGCCGTCCGTGCGCGACTTCTATGCCTTCGAGGAGCACGTGCGCAACGCGGCGAAGGTGACGGGACGCCCGGGCGTGCCGGACGAGTGGTATGAGATCCCGGCCTTCTACTTCTCGAACCCGGCCGCGGTCTTCGGGCCGGACGAGGAGGTCCCTTACCCGGAGGGGTCCGAGGAGCTCGACTACGAGCTAGAGGTGGCGGCGGTGATCGGAGCCGAGGGCCGGATCAGCGGCTTCACGGTGATGAACGACTGGTCGGCGCGCGATCTCCAGCGGCGGGAGATGAAGATCGGGCTCGGGCCTGCGAAGGGGAAGGACTTCGCCACCTCGCTCGGCCCCGTCCTCGTCACGCCGGACGACCTCGGAGATCTGCGTCTGGAGATGATCGCCCGCGTGAACGGGGAGGAGCGCTCGCGCGGGAACCTCGGCGACATGTACCACTCGTGGGAGGCGATCGTCGCGCACGCGGCGCGGAACACGGAGCTGCGGCCCGGCGACGTCCTCGGCTCCGGAACCGTCGGGACCGGCTGCATTCTCGAGCACGGCGACGAGCGCTGGCTGCGGCCCGGCGACGAGGTCGAGCTCGAGGTCGAGGGGATCGGCGTGCTTCGCAACCGGATCCGGTAACGATTCGGTCGTGAGGGTCGCAGTCATCGGCGCGGGGGTGATGGGCCTCGCCACGGGGTGGGCGCTGAGACGCCGCGGCCACGAGCCGGTCGTCTACGAGCAGTTCCGGCTCGGGCACGAGCGCGGCTCGAGCCACGGGCGGTCGCGGATCTTCCGGCTCGCCTACGCGGAGCCCGAGTACGTCAGGCTCGCACAGGAGGCTCTCGGACTCTGGCGCGAGCTGGAGGCCGAGAGCGGGGAGACGCTGCTCGAGCTGTACGGCCTCGTCGAGATCGTGCGGACCCTCGAGGAGAGCACGGCACGGACGCTCGACGCCTGCGGGGTCGCCTGGGAGCGCCTCGAGGGCGAAGAGGCCGAGCAGCGCTATCCGATCCGGGTCCCCGAGGGGTCTTTTGTCGTCGTGCAGCCGGAGGCCGGAATCGTCCGCGCCGACAAGGCTCTGAATGCCTTTTCGCGCGACCTTGACTTGCGCGAGGAGACGCGCACGCATCCGGACGAGGTGGAAGCCGACGCGGTCGTCGTCACCGCAGGGCCGTGGGTCAACGAGCTTCTCGGCGAGCCGCTGCGCGTGAAGGTGACCCGCGAGACGCTCTGCTACTTCCGGCCCGAGAGCGGCCGGCCGGTCCCGTCGGTCGTGTCGTTCAAGCCCGAGAGGCACACCCACGACATGTACTCGCTGCACGACCCGCTATTCGGGCTCAAGGTCGGAGCGCATCACGCCGGCCCGGAGGTCGACCCGAACGTTCCGGGCGAGCCGGAGCCGCG
>DASXQY010000112.1:0-13146 GCA_036506915.1 Gaiellaceae bacterium
CGTACAGGCGCTGCGGCGAGTCCACCTGGAGCACCCGGCCGTCGTTTAGGACGGCCACGCGCTGTCCGAGCGTCATCGCCTCGGTCTGGTCGTGGGTGACGTAGACGGTGGTGACGCCGAGCCGTGCGTGCAGCTGTGCAAGTGACGCGCGCATCTCGACACGGAGCTTCGCGTCGAGATTCGAGAGCGGCTCGTCCATCAGGAACGCCTTCGGCTCGCGCACGATCGCCCGGCCCATCGCGACGCGCTGCCGCTGGCCGCCCGAGAGCTGCGCAGGCCTCCGGTCGAGCAGCTCGCCGAGCCCGAGCAGGTTCGCGACCTCCTCGACCCGGCGCCGAGCCTCGTCCTTCGGCGTGCGCCGCACCTTGAGCCCGTAGCCGATGTTCTTGCGGACGTTCATGTGCGGATAGAGGGCGTAGCTCTGGAAGACCATCGCGATGTCGCGTCGCCTCGGGGCGAGGTCGGTGACGTCCTTCCCGCCTACCGAGATCCGCCCCTTCGTCACCTCCTCTAGGCCGGCGATCATCCGGAGGAGCGTCGACTTGCCGCAGCCGGAAGGGCCGACGAGCACCAGGAACTCTCCGTCCTCGATGCGCAGGCTGACGTCCTCGACCGCGACGGTGTCGCCGGGGAAGACCTTCGTCAGGTGCTCGAGCTCGATCTCAGCCATGGGCGGGCGCGGAGACAAGAATAGGACCAGTTGGCCCTAAAAGCAAGACCAAACAATGGTAACGAGGTGGAAATGGTATTGACCACCTTGGTCTCAGGTGCGTAGACTGCGCCCATGGCGTCGAGCGAGGGACCCCAGGAGCTCGACCTCCTGGTGACGGAGGCCCGGGGCTCGGCGGACGACTACGACCGCCGCTCGACGCAGGAGCTCGTCGAGCTGATGAACGCCGGCGACCTCGCCGTCCCGGCCGTCGTCGGCGCCGCAGCCGACACCATCGCCGCCGCGATCGACGCGATCGTCGAGCGGCTACAGCGCGGGGGACGGCTCGTCTACGCGGGTGCCGGCTCGTCCGGCCGGATCGCAGCGCTCGACGCGGACGAGTGCGAAGCGACGTTCTCGACGCAGCCCGGACAGGTGGTCGCGCTGGTCGCGGGCGGCGCGCTCGCCTCCCCGCTCGAGCAGGAGCGGGCCGAGGACGACGCCGAGGCCGGGCGGCGAGCCGTTTCGGCGCTCGACGTCTCGGACGCCGACGCGGTGGTCGGGATCAGCGCGAGCGGCCGTACTCCCTTCGTCCTCGGAGCGCTGGAGGCCGCGCGCGCGGCAGGCGCGTCGACTGCGTGCATCGTCTCGGCGCCGGGCTCGCAGCTCGCCGGCCTCGCGGAGCACGAGATCGAGGTCGTCGTCGGGCCGGAGCTCGTCGCGGGGTCGACCCGCCTCAAGGCCGGCACCGCCCAGAAGCTCGTCCTGAACACGATCTCGACCGTCTCGATGATCCGCCTGGGGAAGACGTTCGGCGACCTGATGGTCGACGTACGCGCCTCGAACGAGAAGCTCGAAGCTCGCGCACGCAGGATCGTCTCGGTAGCGACCGGCGCCTCCGCCGAGGAGGCCGAGCGGGCCCTCGCCGCCGCGGACGGGAGCGCCAAGGTGGCGATCGTCTCGCTGCTCGGCGGCGTCGATGCGGAGACGGCGCGCTCGCGCCTCGACGAGTCGAAGGACGACATCCGATCGGCGCTACGGCGATGAAGCTCGGCGTCGAAGGGGCGCTCGTGGCGGGACGGATCGTTCCCGGCGACGTCGAGGTCGTCGACGGCTCGATCGCCTCGTACGGAATCGGGACGAGCAACGGCCGCGGGCTGGCCGCGCCCGGCTTCGTCGACCTGCAGGTGAACGGCTTCGGCGGAATCGACCTGATGGGCGCCGACCCGGACGGCTACCGCCGGGCCGGGGAAGCACTCCTGGAGACCGGCGTGACCGCGTACCTGCCGACCTTCATCTCCGCACCCGAGGAGCAGCTCGTCGCCGCGCTCAACGGCCTCCCGATCGACACCGGCGGGCCGCGGATCCTGGGCGCGCACCTCGAAGGCCCGTTCATTGCGAAGACCCGGCTCGGCATCCACCCGGCCGCGGCCCGCCGGGACCCGGACGCGGCGCTGCTCGGCCGCCTGCTCGCGGCGGGACCGGTCAGGCTGATGACCCTCGCGCCCGAGCTCGAGGGCGCCGGCGAGCTGATCGACCTGCTGCACTCGCGGGGAGTGACCGTCTCCTGTGGCCATACCGACGCGACGGCCGAGCAGGCGGTCACGGCATTCGACCGCGGCGCCCGCACGGTCACGCATCTCTTCAACGCGATGAGGCCCTTCCGCCACCGCGACCCCGGCCTCGCGGGAGCGGCGCTCTCCCGCGGCGACGTCGTCGTCCAGATCATCCTCGACGGGGTGCACCTGGCGGAGGAGACGGCGCGCGTGGTCTGGCAATCGGCCGCGGGCCGCGTCGCGCTCGTCACCGACTCGGTCGCCGGAGCGGGCCTCGGCGACGGGGCCTACATGCTCAACGGCTTCGAGATCGAGGTTCGCGACGGAGTCGCCCGGGGGCCTGGGGGCGTCCTCGCCGGCAGCACCCTGACGATGGTCGAGGCGGTCCGCAACCTGCACGGCCTCGGCGTCCCGCTCGCGGACGCCCTGGGTGCTGCGAGCGCGGTTCCGGCGCGGGTGATCGGCCTCCCCACCCTGGGCGGCCTCGACGTCGACCTCCCGGCGGACGTCGTCGTGCTGGACGACAACCTCGAGATCGACCGCGTCTTCGTGGGCGGCGAGGCCCGTGTCGTCGCCTGAAACGGCGGAGCTGCCGGCACCGCCGGGCGCGCACTTCCTGGCCGAGATTCGCGGCCAGCCGCAAGCCCTTGCCGGACTGCTCGAGCACGAGGCCGCTTACGCCCGCGTCGCCGCACTCGCGCGCGAGCGCGGCGCGACGACGGTGCGGATGGTCGGGCACGGCTCGTCGGACAACGCAGCCTCGTACGGCGTCTACGCGTTCGGGCTCCTGCCGCGCTGGACCGCCCTCCGCGACTCGATCACGCTGACCGTCTACTACGACACCGCCCTCGACATGACCGGCTCGACGGTGATCGGCCTCTCCCAGTCGGGGCGGACGCCGGACGTGATCGAGTATGTCCGGCGCGCGCGCCGGGCCGGCGCGTTCACGATCGCGCTCACCAACGAAGTCGGCTCCGACCTCGCTGCCGAGGCGGAGGCGGTCCTCCCGCTCGCCGCGGGGCCGGAGCAGTCGATCGCGGCCACCAAGACCTACCTGAACCAGGTCGCGGCGCTGGGCCTGCTCGCCGCGTCGGCCGCCGGCGAGGGGCGTCGCTTCGCGCGAGGCCTGGGCGTCGTGATCGAGCAGCTCGAGGAGCTGATCCCGCAGCTGCTGCAGCGCGTGCCGGCGATCGCCCTTCCCTTCGCCTCGGTCGGCCGGATGTTCGTGATCGGGCGCGGGACCGAGTTCGGAACGGCGCGGGAGATTGCGCTCAAACTGCTAGAGACCTGCCGGGTAGCGGCCGAGCCGCTCACGGCGACCGACCTCGCCCACGGCCCGGTCGCGGCGCTCGATCCCCTTTTCCCGGTCTGGACGATCGCCTCCGACGACGAGACCCTGCCCGCGGTCGTCGAGGCCGCGGCGAGGGTGCGGGCGGCCGGCGCGACGGTCGTTGCGAGCGGCACCGCCGCCGGCGCGCTCGAGGACGCCGCCTACGCCCTCCCGGTGCCGAAGCCCCCCGAGCCCCTGCTCTCGCCCCTGCTCTCGGTCGTTCCAGGGCAGCTGTTCGCGTGGGCGCTCGCCGCCGCGAAGGGGCTCGACCCGGACCGCCCGAACGGCCTGAGCAAAGTCACGCTGGCGCGCTAGAAGCGGGCCGGGATAGGCTCATCAGGCCGAGGCGCTGATGACCTGTCCGAACTGTGGAACCGACAACCGGGCCGGGCGGAAGTTCTGCTCGAGCTGCGGCACGGCGCTCGCGCGCACCTGCCCGACGTGCGGCGCCGCGAACGAGCCGGACGACCGCTTCTGCGGCGAGTGCGGGAGCGTGCTCGACGCGGAGACGACTGGAGCGCCGGCGCCCGAGGCCGAGCGGCGGCTGGTCTCCGTCCTGTTCGGCGACCTCGTCGGCTTCACGCCGCTCTCCGAGGACCGCGACCCCGAGGAGGTTCGCGATCTCCTCTCCCGCTACTTCGACGCCGCGCGACAGGTGATCGAGCGCTACGGCGGGACGGTCGAGAAGTTCATCGGCGACGCGGTGATGGCCGTCTGGGGGACCCCGGTCGCGCGCGAGGACGACCCCGAGCGGGCCGTGCGGGCCGCATTCGAGCTCATTGACGTGGTCGGGGCGCTCGGCGACGGCGAGCTCGCCCTGCGCGCGGGCGTGATCACCGGCGAGGCCGCGGTGACCGTCGGCGCGGAGGGCCAGGGCATGGTCGCCGGGGATCTCGTCAACACGGCCTCACGGGTGCAGGCTGCCGCACAGCCGGGTACCGTCCTCGTCGGCGAGCGCACCCGCCGCGCGAGCGAGGCGGCGATCGCCTACGAGGACGCGGGCGCGCACGAGCTGAAGGGAAAGGCGGAGCCGCTGCCGCTCTGGCGGGCGCTGCGCGTGATCGCGGTGCGCCGCGGCGAGCGGCGGGCGAGCAGCCTGGAGGCGCCGTTCGTGGGCCGCGAAGGGGAGCTGCGCCTGATCAAGGACCTGTTTCACGCGACCGCCGAGGAGCGACGGGCGCGCCTGGTGTCCGTCGTCGGCATCGCGGGAATCGGCAAGACGCGCCTCTCCTGGGAGTTCGAGAAATACCTCGACGGGCTAGTGGATGACTTCTACTGGCACCGCGGCCGCTGCCTGGCCTACGGCGAGGGAGTCGCGTACTGGGCCCTGGCCGAGATGGTGCGCATGCGCGCCGGGATCGCCGAGCAGGAGGAGCCGGCCGCCGCGGAGGCGAAGCTGCGGGCCGCGGTCGCGCGGTACGTCGCCGATGCCGACGAGCGCTCGTGGGTCGAGCCGCGGCTGGCGCAGCTCCTCGGTCTCGCCGACCAGGCGCCTTCGGACCGCGAGGACCTCTTCGCCGGCTGGCGCCTGTTCTTCGAGCGGCTCGCCGAGCAGAGCCCCACCGTGCTCGTCTTCGAGGACCTCCAGTGGGCCGACGCGTCGCTGCTCGACTTCGTCGAGTACCTGCTCGACTGGTCGCGCAACCACCCGCTCTACGTGCTGACACTCGCCCGCCCGGAGCTCGCCGAACGCCGGGCGAGCTGGGGAGCGGGGAAGCGCAACTTCACGTCACTCGCGCTGGAGCCGCTGCCGGACACGGCGATCGACGAGCTCCTCGCCGGCCTCGTCCCCGGGCTGGCGGAGGAGCTACGCGTTCGGATCCGCGAGCGGGCCGAAGGTGTGCCGCTCTACGCGATCGAGACGGTCCGCATGTTGCTCGACCGCGGGCTGCTGCGGGAGGAGGAGGGCCGCTACGTGACCTCCGGCGAGGTCGAGGCGCTCGAGGTGCCCGAGACCCTGCACGCGCTGATCGCGGCCCGGCTGGACGGCGTCGACGCCGCCGAGCGCCGCGTGCTCGATGACGCAGCCGTTCTCGGGAAGACCTTCACCAGGGCCGGCCTCGCCGCGCTGACGCGGATGAGCGAGGACGAGCTCGAGCCGATCCTCGCCTCGCTGTTACGGAAAGACTTTCTCACCGTCCAGGCCGACCCGCGCTCCCCCGAACGCGGCAACTACGGCTTCCTCCAGGCGCTCGTCCAGCGGATCGCCCACGACACCCTCTCGCGCAAGGAGCGCAAGTCGCGCCACCTCGCCGTCGCCCGGCACCTCGAGGAGACTTGGGGCGCCGACGAAGCTGAGATCGTCGAGGTGATCGCTTCCCACTACCTCGACGCCTACCGGGCCGACCCGGAGGCGCCGGATGCCGGCGAGATCCAAGGGCAGGCACGCGAGGCCCTGCGCAGGGCCGGCCGCCGGGCGGCGTCGGTCGCTGCGATGCAGGAGGCACGCCGCTACTTCGAGCAGGCCGCCGAGCTCGCCGAGCACGAGCCGCGCGTTCAGGCCGAGCTGCTCGAGGACGCGGGGACCATGGCCGACGCGGGCCGCGACGGTGAGGGCGCCGTCGAGCTGTTCGAGCGGGCGATCCGGCTCTACTCGACCGAGGAGCTCACGCACCCGGCCGCCCGCGTGGAGGCGAGGCTCGCCCAGACCCTCTGGGGCGAGGGACAGATCGACACGGCCGTTGAGCGAATGCAACGGTCTTACGAGGTGCTTCGCGAGGACGAACCGGATGAGGACCTCGCGATGCTCGCCGCGCAGCTCGGCCGCTTCCTCTGGTTCACCGGCCGGACCCAGGAGGCCGAGCAGCCGATCGAGTTCGCACTCGAGATCGCCGAGTCGCTGAGGCTGCCAGAGGTTCTGTCAGAGGCGTTGAACACGAAGAGCCTGATGCGGACGACCGGCGGGCGCAAGGAGGAGTCCCTCGCCCTGCTCCGCCATGCACTCGAGCTTGCGCTCGAGCACGATCTCACCTCGGCGGCCCTGCGTGCGTATTTCAACCTGGCCTACCGGGCGGCGGGGCGCGACCGATGGGACGAGTCCACGGAGATCAACCAGCAAGGGCTGGAGCTCGCCCGGCGCCGCGGCGACCGCGGTTGGGAGCAGGCGTTCATCAGCCACTTGCGGGGCGACCGGACCATGCTCGGCCAGTGGGACGAGGTCATCCCCTCCGAAGAAGAGCTGGCGGACGTGAGCCGCGCCGACGTCACTCAGGGAGGCCTCGACATTCTCTCGACGGGAGTGATGATCAACCTTCAGCGGGGACGGCTCGAGGAGGCAAAGCGGATCGTCTCGCACTTCCCGCCGGAGCCTTCGGCCGAGATCCAGGAAAGGGCGGCGTACGGTCTCGTTCGCGCCTCGCTCGCGCTTGCGGAAGGGCGGCCGTCGGAGACAGTGGCCGCAGCGGAAGAGGTGTTCGAGCGTCTCGCCGAGCTCGGGACGGAGCATCCGGTCTTGAAGCTCGTGTTCGTCGAGGAGCTGGAGGCGGCCTTCGACCTTGGCGACCTCGATGTGGTCGAGCGTCGGCTGCGCTGGTTCCGCAACCTGCGACCCGCCGACCGCGGGCCCTTTCTCGAAGCTCAGGCGGAGCGTTTCCGCGCGCGGCTTGCGGCCGCCCGCGGGCAGGCGGAGGAGGCCGAGCGAGGCTTCAAGCGCGGAACCGCGCTCCTGCGCGAGATCGCCGCACGCTTCTGGCTGGCGGTCGTTCTGCTCGAATACGGCGAGTGGCTCGCGCAGGCAGGGCGGGCAGAGGAGGCGGCGCCGCTACTGGAAGAGGCGCGGGAGACCTTCGAGCGGCTGGAAGCGAAGCCGTGGCTCGAGCGGCTGGACGCGCTCGGCGCTCAGCGTCGTACCTTGACCGAGGTGTAGGCGGGCTGGAAGCCGGCCTTCGTGGCGCGGAAGTAAAGGGTGCCGCGCTTCCTCGGCTTGGGTGTGAAGATCGCCATCCCGAGCGTGTTCGTCGAGCGAGTCACGGCTCGGAGGCCGGCGCCCCACATTCGCACCCGAGCTCCCACGAGCCGCTTGCCGGCTCCGTTGCGGACGCTGATCCGGATGTACGTCTTCCGCCCGCGCTTCAGCTTGCCCGTGATCGACAACGACAGGCGCATCTTCGGCTGGAGGCGAATGGTCTGCATCGGGGCCCAGTCGCCCTGGTTCCGGCCCGCGTCGCGGGCGGCGACGCGCCAGTAGAGCGTGTTCCCGGCCAGCCACTGAAGCTTCGTCATCGGCGGCGCATAGGTCGTGTTCTCCGTCGTCACGTTCTCGACGGTCGTCGCGAAGTCGGGACGGTCGGCGATCTGCACGATGTAGTCCTTCGCCCCGAGGCGCGGGTCCCAGCTCAGGAGGACGTGGGTCTGGTCGGCATCCGTCTTCACGTTCTGCGGCTCGCCGATCGTCCGCGTAAAGGTCTGCACCGGCGAGTACGGCCCCGGAATCGTGGCCGAGGTCGCCGTCGGGAAGACCGCGCGCACCTTCCAGTGCCAGACGCCCGTTCCCCAGAGCAGGATCGGCGTCAGCACGGCCATCCGGAGGTTGTTGATGTCCTTGTGCGTCCCGTCGGGCAGGTCGAGCGCGAAGTCGTACGCGACCGCGCCCTGGATCGGTGACCAGCTCCAGCTCGGCAGCGTCTCCCCCGCGGTCGGGTTGCTCGCGGACGGGACGGGCACGGGGAGCTTCCGCTGGAAGGTGCCGGTCGGCGACCAGGTCAGCCCGACGAGATTCTCGTCATCTGCCCGCACGCGCCAGTAGAGGACGGTGTCGGCGGGGTAGGTGCTGTTGCTCGTGTAGGCGGTCGAGTCGGTGAGGACGTCCGCGATCGGGTCGCCGAAGCTCGGGTCCTGCGCCACCTGGAGGCGGTACCGGCGCGCACCCTCGGTCGGCGTCCAACGGAACGACGGCTGGTCGTAGAAGAGCGTTCCTTCCGCGGGGGAGATCGCCGCCGGCGGGATCGACTGCTTCTGGAAGTTGTCGGGTGCCGCCAGGAGCGGGTTCCCGAGCGCGAGGCTTCCGTCGGCGCCCTGTGCAGGCAGGACAGCCCAATAGTAGGACGTGGTCTCGTCGGAGTACGTCCGGGATGCGGTCGCCGTCCGGGGTGCATACCCGGGAATCCGCGTAAACCCGTAATCGACGATGTGCGTGAAGGAGGCGTCTTTCGAGACGAGGACGAAGTAGCTCTGCGCTCCTGTCACCGGGTTCCAGGTGAAGTACGGGGTGCGGCGGTTGACGCTGCCTAGGAGAGGAGTCAGGTAGTCGCCCGCGCAGGGATAGCCGCCGTTGCAGCCGAACGAGGTCAGAGTCGGGTAGCCGGTCCACGTGAAGGCCGTGCCGGTACCGTCGTCGAGATACGTGTAGTCGCCGTAGACGTCCTGGTTCGAAGTGTCGCGGTCGGTGCGAGCGCGCACCCGAACACAATATGAACCGGTGACGAGGCTGATCACACCGTCGTTGGACACGGGCAGCGCGTCCGGGTACGGCTTGACGTTGTTCCAGTGGTCGCCGAGCGGAGTCCAGGCCGGCACCGCTGTCGTGACCCGCCAGTGGTGGTTGGTCGGCAGTGCAGTCCAGTTGCAGACGCTGGACTGGAACGGCGCCACGTCGACCTCGTAGCTCGCTGCGCCGGGGACCGGATCCCAGGTTACGATCGGCACCTGCGTCTGGTACCCGGGGGTGCCGGGATCGAGGTCGGTGCCGGGGTCGTTCACGTTGTCCCGCATGTGCAGGTTCTTGATGCTCGGCGCCGTCACGGGAGGCACGTTGTCGAACGTCTTCGTGAACGACGGGCCGTTGTTCCAGACGCCCGCGTTCCCCTCTGCGTCGATCGCCCGGACGCGCCAGTAGTAGACGTTGTCCTTGAAGACACCCGTCGGGGAGAGTGAGGTGGCGACGGTCGCCGGCGAGCAGCACACCTTCGAGCCGGGCGCGAAGTCGGAGGACGAGTTGACCTCGACCTCGTACTCCGCGGCCCCGGGGACCGGAGTCCACGAGAACTGCGGGTCGAACACCTCCGGTGCGGAGTTGAGGTCGGTGACGCTCGGGGTCGTGGTCGAGGGCCAGACCCAGGTGAACGAGGCGACCGGGGAGGCGGTGCCGTGGTTCCCCTCGGCGTCGATCGGGACGATGCCCCAGTAGTAGGTGCCCGGCGAGAGCGACGCACCGCGCGTGAAGGTGGTCGCCTGCGTCTCCGGCGGACCCGTTCCGCTACTGAGGCTGTCGTTGACCACGAGGTTGCCGAGGCCGGGGTCGGTCGCGAGGTAGACCTGGTAGTTCGCGGCCCCGGGCACCGCCGACCAGGCGAGCTGGAGCGGGTTCGTGGGAAAGACGATCGAGGAGCCGCTCGACGGGTTCTGCAGGGTCGCGGCCGCCGTCCAGCTCTTGCGGAACATGCGCGGCGGCGTCCACTCGGACACGTCTCCGGCCGCGTTGACGGCGCGCACGCGCCAGTAGTAGGTGCCGTTCGGGACGGTCTTGAGCAGCGTGGCGCGCGTGTTCTTTGTGAAGAAGTCGTCGTTGCCGCGCCCGAGCACCGGCGAGTTCATGCCGATGTCGGCGCTGATCTGGAACTCGTACTTGTCGGCTCCGGCGACCGGCGTCCACGCGAACGAGGGGAGGAACTGGAAGAGGGCGCCGCTCGCAGGCAGAGTCTGGGTTGGGCGGCCGATCGCGCCGCGGGCCGGCCCCGCTGTGAGGAAGGCGATTGCCGCGAAGGCGGCTGCGAGAAGTTTGCGGTCGGCGGCCATCGAGTTTGAGAGAGACGAGCTCGGCCGCTGAGCTCAACGTACCCCGTTGTTGTCTCGCTGGCAGCATCGGGATGCGCAAGCGATGGGTGATCCCTCGGATGAGGGGACTTGCGCGTTAGGTGTAGATCCCGAGACCGGTCTCGGGGTCGAAGAAGCGCACGCGGTCCGTTCGCACGGACAGGTCGACCCGCTCGCCCTCCCGTGCCCGGGTATCACGCCCGAGCCGTGCGACGAAGAGACTGCCCTTCTTCTTCGCCTGCTCCTCGGTCGCCTCGATCGCCTCGGCGCCGACCGCGGCCTTGACGTCTTCCCCGCGCACCGGTGGAGCCCCCACCCCAAAGTGGTAGAGGATCTCCGAACCCGTGTCTTCGCGGATGTCGACGACGGCGCCGATTCGCTGATCGTCGGGCGTCCCCGGGACGAGAGTCGCGTCTTCCAGGTCCTCGGGCCGGACGCCCAGGATCACCCGCTTCCCCTCGAATCCCTTCAGCGCCGGCAGGTCGGAGAGCAGCGAGTCGTCGAGCCGGAGCTTGTGCTCCCCGAACTCCGCGAGCAGCGAGCCGTCCGAGCCCCGCAGGTCGGCGCCGACGAGGTTCATCGCGGGCGAGCCGATGAACTCGGCGACGAACAGGTTGACCGGCCGCTCATAGAGCTCGGAAGGATCGTCGAACTGCTGGAGGAGGCCGTCGCGGAGGACGGCGACCCGGTCGCCGAGCGTCATCGCCTCGATCTGGTCGTGCGTGACGTACAGGGTCGTGACACCCAGGTCCCGCTGGAGCCGGGCGATCTCGGCCCGCATCTCCACGCGCAGCTTGGCGTCGAGATTGGAGAGCGGCTCGTCCATCAAGAACGCCTGCGGCTCGCGCACGATCGCGCGTCCCATGGCGACACGCTGCCGTTGCCCACCCGAGAGCGTGCGCGGACGCTTCTTGAGCACGTCGTTGAGGCCGAGCACGCGCGCCGCCTTCTCGACCCGCGCGGCGATCTCGCGCCTGTCGACCCCCTGCATCTTGAGCGCGAACCCCATGTTCTTGTACGCCGTCATGTGCGGGTAGAGCGCGTAGTTCTGGAAGATCATCGCGATGTCGCGGTCTTTCGGCGGGACCCTGTTCACGATCTCGTCCCCGATCCAGACCCGGCCGTCGGTGATGTCCTCGAGGCCGGCGACCATTCGCAGCGCGGAGGTCTTCCCGCACCCTGAAGGGCCGACGAGCACGACGAGCTCGCCGTCTCGGATCTCCAGGTCGAGGGCGTCGACGGCCTTCGTCCCGTCCGGGTAGACCTTGGTCAGCTTCTCGAGCTTGATCTGCGCCATGGCGTGCTCTCAGCCGAGGGGCGCGAACTGTACTTCTTGTACGGCGTCCTCTGCGCCGCAAGCGTTACAACCATACGGAGAAGAGACTGTCGGAGGGCGTTTGGTGGACAGACGCCGGCCTGGGTCTGCTCTTCCGCGCACGGTCGATGCGGGGGGGTCTGACGACGCTGAAGGGAGAGCGGCCAGACGGAGGGCCGCTCTCCCAGGTACGGGCTAGCCGACGGAGCAGCCGGGGTTCGGCTGGTCGACGCGAAGCACGGCCGGACTCGGCGCAACGAATGTCGCGGCGAGGTGTGCTGGAGCGTCCGTTTCGTTTCGCAGCACGAGCGGTCCCATTTGGCTCGTCTCGACGAAGACGTTTCCTGCATGGAAGCTCTCGCCGACACAGTCGCCCAGGTACCGCGTGACCGTTCCGTCCTTCACCGTCACCAGCACGATGCCAATGTGGCTGTGCCAACCCGATGACGAATGCGGGCCGTAGGTGATCGTTTGCGTCACCAAGTCTGTCTGATCCTTGATCTGGAACTTGATTCGGTCGACGTTGTAGTGAACCGGGGCTGGAAACGTTCCCTGCGCCTGGTAGTCGACCGTGCGGGTTCCCGACGGAGCTGTCGCCCACGCCACCCCTGCCGCGGTGCACGCCGCGACCAAGCCCGCCAGGATGAGTCTCTTCATGATGCCCTGTCCTCTCTGCCGCAGTTAGGGAGTCGCTGGACCCGCCTCCCACTTAGCAGCGGCTCCCTCTTAGCAGGGAGTCTCTTCCTCGTTGCAATTCGAGTCAAGAGCCTCAACCGTAGGTTTTGCGAACATGCGTTCGTGGCCACGCAAGGTTCGCTGCGGCATCAGTTCCAACGGGCGCTCGGGCTGAGCCCGCATCAAGCTCTGCGCTCTCCTTCTTGTAGGATCTCCGCGCCTTGGAAGCCGTCGCTGGGGGGAAGGCGCGACGACGGCGCTGGAGGGACGTCCTCGAGGAGCGCCGCTTCCTCGCCACGCTGCTGATCAGCCCCGCGGTCCTCTTCATTGCACTTCTCGTCGGCGTCCCGCTCGGCCTGTCCGTCTACCTGAGCCTGACCGACGCGACCGCCGGCTCGCTCACCGGGCACTGGGTCGGCGTCCAGAACTTCGTCGACGCCTGGCACAACCCCAACTTCCGCACCGCTCTGAAGAACACGATCCTCTTCACGCTCGCTTCGCAGGCGCTCGTGCTCGTCGGCGCCGCCCTCCTCGCGCACGCGCTGATCCGGCCTTTTCGCGGCCGGTGGCTCCTGCGCTTTCTGATCCTGCTGCCCTGGGCGGCTCCGGTCGCGTTGAGCACGATCGGATTCCTCTGGATCTTCGATTCGCAGTTCAGCGTCCTCAACTGGACGCTCGTGCATGACCTCATGCCGGGCCACGGTCACTTCTACCTCTACAAGCCGGTCAACTGGGTGCTCGGGGTGATCAACGGCCTGCCCTGGATCCACGCGGGCAAGATCAACCCCTTCAACCCGCCGCAGTGGCTGGGCCAGGCCACGATGGCAAAGATGGCGATCATCGCCGTCCAGGCCTGGCGGATCCTGCCGTT
>DASXQY010000113.1:0-7859 GCA_036506915.1 Gaiellaceae bacterium
ACAAGCGCGAGCTGGCGGTGGGCCTCGAGACCCGAGACGGCGACGCCGACGAGCCGTAGGGCGCCGGGACGGTCGGCGAGGGCGCGGTCGAGCAGGCCGCACGCGAGCTCCCAGATCCGCTCGGCGTCGTCGATTCCCACCGCCAGCGAGGTCGAGCGCGAGCGGATCGAGAAGTCCGGGTAGCGCACCTTCGTCGTGACGGTGCGGCCGGTCTGGCCCGCCACGGCTAGGCGCTGGGCGACTAGCTCGGAGAGGCGGCGCAGCTCCTCCTGGAGGCGCTCGCGTTCGGCGACGTCACGCGGGAAGGTCTCCTCCGCGCTGATCGAGACGGTCTCGGACGAGAGCTCGAGCGGCCGCGGGTCGATTCCGCGGGCGCGGTCGCGCAGGAGCGGCCCGAGCTTGCCGGGGAGCAGGCGCCGGAGGGCATCGTCCGGCAGGGCCGCGAGCGCACCGATCGTGTCGATCCCGGCGCGGCGGAGCCGCTCTTCCGACCGGGGCCCGACGCCCGGGAGCCGGCGCACGTCGAAGGGCGCGAGGAAGGCCGCCTCTCTGCCCGCCGGCACGACGGTCACGCCGCCCGGCTTGCGCCGGTCGCTCGCGATCTTGGCCACGACCTTGCAGGAGGCCACCCCGAGCGAGCACGACAGGCTCGTCGTTCCCCGGACGGCCGCCTGCACCGCCTCGGCCACGGCCCGCGCGCGCCCGAAGTCCGGTGCCACCTCCCCCATGTCGAGGTAGCCCTCGTCCATGCCGGTGCGCTCGACCGTCGGCACGACCTCGCGCACGGCGTTCCACACCGTCTTGGAGTACTGCGAGTAGAGCCGGTGCCGCGGCCGCACGAAGACCGCCTGCGGGCAGCGGCGGAGGGCCTCGGCGCAGGACATCGCGGAATAGATCCCGTAGCGACGCGCGACGTAGTTCGCGGTCGCGACCACGCCTCGGCCGTGCGGGTCGCCCCCGACCACGAGGGGGCGCTCACGCAGCTCGGGCGCCTCCAGCTCCTCGACGGCGGCGAAGAAGGCATCCAGGTCGAGGTGCGCGAGGATCATCCGTCGTCCTGCCCGATCAGGCGCATGCGCACCCCCAGGCGCTCCGCCACGACCGGCATCGTGGAGCCCTGGAAGATCACAGAGAAGGTGACCACGACGAACACGATCCCGTAGATCCGGTCGGCGCCGCCGACCCCTTCGAGCAGCGCAAAAGCAGCGAGCAGAATCGGAACCGCTCCCTTGAGCCCGCTCCACATCACGAACAGCCGCTCGCCCCGGCGCAGGTGGGCCGGCAGGAGCAGCGGGCCGGTGGCAAGGGGGCGCGCAACGAACGCGAGGATGAGCGAGAGGAAGATCGCGTCCTTCCACACCGACCCTAGCGGCACGTTGTTGACGGTCAGTCCGAGGGCGACGAAGACGACGACCTCGGCGAGGCTGGCAAGCGACTTGTGGAAGCGGACGACGTCGCGCCGGTGCGGGTAGTCGGCGTCCCCGATCAGGATCCCGGCGACAAAGACGGCCAGGAAGCCGGACCCGTGCGCGATCGCGGCGACCCCGTAGATCACTCCGGCCGCGGCGAGGCTCCGGAGCGGGTAGAGGGCCGGGTTCACCAGGCTGATCCGGCGCACCGACTGGAGCAGGACGAGCGCGCCGGCCATCCCGATCGCGAGCCCGACTGACATCTCGACGACGAACTCGCGCACAACCGTCCAGAACGAGGCGTCGGCGTGAGTCGCGAACTCCAGCATCCCGATCATCAGCGCGATCCCGACCGGGTCGTTCACCCCCGACTCACCCTCGAGGATCGTGCCGGTGCGGCCGCCGACCTCGCGCTTGCCGAGCACGGAGAACATCACCGCGGGATCGGTCGGGGCGAGCGCCGCGCCGAGGAGCCCGGCCCCGGTCCACGAGAAGTCGAACAGGTATCGGCCGGCGAGCGCGATCACGGCGGCGGTCCCGAAGGTGCCGAGCACGCCGAGCAGCGAGATCGGCACGGCCGAGACGCGGAAGCGCCGCCAGCCGACGCGCATCCCGCCGTCGAAGAGGATGGCGATCAGGGCAACGACGGCGATCCGCTCGACGTCCCTGATCGAGAGCTCGCTGCTGAGCCGGTCGGAGAGCCGCGCGGCCAAGGCCGCCGCCAAGAGGAAGATCGCGGGCGCCGGGATCGGGAACCATTCGCTGAGCTTGTTGGAGAAGACCGCGAGGGCGAAGACCCCGGCGACCACGGTCACGATCAGCCCGAAGTCGGTGATCTCCGCCACGGGTTGAGCCTATTGGTCGGGCTGGCCGGCTAGAGCTCGGCCGCGAGGGCTTGCTTGGCGGCGTCGGCGGCGGCCTCGGCCGCGCGCTCGGCTCTGGTCAGACGCTCGTCCTCGCTCACGGTTGCCAGGTTGACCTCGACCAGGCGGCGGGCGGCGGTCGCGACCCCGGCGGCGAGACAGGCCGCCGCCGCGGCGTCTGCGCGGGCCGAGCCCTCGGAGCGTTCGGCGGCCTCCGCGGCCAGAAGCGCGACGTCGACGGCCGCCTCGGCGATCGCGAGCGGCACCTCGGCGGCTCGGGCCAGCGCCCGGGCGAGCCCCGTATCGCGTCGCTCGAGCGCGGTCAGCGCGCGCTCGTAGGCTCGCGCGTCTTGCCCGGCGAGCGAGAGCAGGCGGTCGCGCAGGTCGAGCGCCTGCGCCCGCGCGCCTTCCGCCTCGCTCCAGCTGTCTGAGCGTGCGGCCGATTTCGCGACGAGCGAGGCGGCGAGGGCCGCAGAGACCCCGGCAACCCAGCCGGACCCGGGCACCGCCTCGCCCGACGAGATCCTGTCGGCGAGATCATGCGCCAGCGTCTCCTCAGTCAAGCGCGGCCTCGAACTCTCGCCTTGCCTCGTCGCCGAAGACCGCGAACACCACTCGCTCGAGCGTGGCCGGCCGGCGCGCCCGGGCTTCGGCGACCATGATGCGGGCGCACTCGCCGAGGGGAAAGCCGCCGACGCCGGTGCCGAAGGCGGGGAGCGCAAGCGAGCGGCAGCCGAGCTCGTCCGCGACCTCGAGGCAGCGCCGGGTCGTGCGCCGCACCAGGTCGGCGTTGGTGCGCAGGTCCTGGCCCATCACGGCGCCGTGGATCACGTGGCGGGCCTTCAGGCGGCCGGCCCCGGTCGCGATCGCGTCGCCGATCTCGATCGGCCCCTTCGCCACGGCCTCGCGCTCGATCTCCTTCCCTCCGACCCGCTTGATCGCGCCCGCCACGCCTGCGCCCATCCAGAGATGGTTGTTCGCGGCGTTCGCGATCGCGTCCACCTCGAGCTGCGTGATGTCGCCCTCCACGACCTCGAGGCGCATCAGAAAAAGAACTGCTTCCAGGCCGTCCACCAGTCGTCCGCCCGCGAGACGAGCGTGCGCGCGTCCAGCGGCTCGACGCCGGCGCGGTGGCGGAGCTTCGACGGCGGTTTCGTCCACTTGTACTCGACCTTGATCTCGCAGGGCTTGCCGGGGTCGTACGGCTCGACCGCGTGGAGGTCCGAGAGCGCCTCCTTCGCGCCGGCCTCGACGAGCTCCCGGGCCCGCTTCGGCGCCAGCATCCGCGCGCTCTTGACCGCGAGTCCCCGCTTCACCTGGACGGTGGTGAGCCCGTTGCCGAGCAGCTCCCTCCCCTCGCGGCAGGCGGCATGGTCGCCGGTGACCAGCAGCACCGGGCAGCCCCAGGTGCCGCAAAGCGCGGCGTTGATGCCGGTCTCGCCGACCTGTCTGCCGTTGAACCAGAGGTTCTGCCAGTCGACGCCCGACACGGTGTGGTTGAGGAGGCCGTCGCCCGTGCCTGCCATCGCGTGCATGCCCACGAAAAGGGCGGCGTCGCAACCCTCCTCCAGGAAGCCGGTGTACTCGGTCCACTCCTCCTGGACGACGAACTCGCAGTCCGGGTCGAGGTCCTCGGCGATCAGCGAGTTGAAGTCGTGCCCCTTGCCGGCGCCGTGACAGTCCATCACCACGATCTCGGTCGCGCCGGCGGACTTGGCGCCGCGCACGGCGGCGTTGATCTCCTCCGTGTAGAGCCTGCGCCCCTCCTCGTAGAGCGACTCGCCGGCGTTCGTCTGGGAGGTCGTAGCGATCCCGGAGATCCCCTCCATATCGCTGATGACGAAGACCTTCACGGCTGTAGCCTCTCACGCCGTGGATACGGGGCTTCGGGGAAAGCGTGTCCTGGTGACCGGCGCGTCGGGCGGGATCGGCTCGGCCTGCGCGCGGGCCTTCGCGGCCGAGGGATGCGAGGTGGTGGTGCACTACCACGGCGGGCGCGGGCGGGCGGAGGCGCTCGCTTCCGAGCTCGGCGGCGCCCCGGTGGTGGGGGCGGACCTGCGGGAGGAGAGCGAGGTCGAGCGGATGTTCGAGGCCGCAGGCGAGCTCGACGTCTGCGGGGCTGTCGCCGGGGCCTGGCCGGGCGAGGACGTGCCTGTCTGGGAGCTTCCACTGGAGCGTTGGGAGGCGACGCTGCGTGTCAACCTGACCGCGACCTTTCTCACCGCCCGCGGGTTCCTCCGAGGGGTCGAGCGCAGCGGGCACGGCGCGCTCGTCCTCGTCGGCTCGACCGCGGGCCTCTTCGGTGAGGCCGGGCACGCCGACTACGCGGCAGCCAAGTCGGCGATCCTGCACGGCCTGCTCCTGAGCCTGAAGAACGAAATCGTTCACATCGGGGCGCGCGCACGCGTGAACGCTGTCGCTCCCGGCTGGACGGAATCGCCGATGACCCGTGACTCGCTCTCCGCGGAGACGGTCGAGCGCGTTACCCGGACGATGCCGCTGCGGAAGGTCGCCCAGCCGGAGGACGTCGCGCGGCAGGTGGTCGTGCTTGCCTCGGACGAGCTCTCCGGCCACGTCACCGGCCAGATCGTCACGGTCGCCGGCGGGATGGAGGGCCGCGTCCTCCACGACTGAGCCGTCTAAAACGGCGGCGGGCCGGAGCCCGCCGCCGAATGCTCCGCACAGCCGCAGGATGATTGCCGTCAGTCCCCGGCCGAAGGAGTCGTTGCAAAATCGGCACAAAGAACGCGTCCCTTTAGGCCAAGGCCGGGGACTGTCCCCAGTCCTGGCCCGAAGGGACGGTTGGGGAGGAAACGGAGCAGAGTCTTGACACCGACCCGGTCCGGCCGACGCAGGCGATTGCCGTGAAACGCCAACTGAACGAGTATGTGAGCCGGGATGACCTGCCCGAGCTGCAGCACCGAGAACAAGGCAGACGCGAAGTTCTGCGTCGAGTGCGGCACGCCGCTCGCGCTCGCCTGCCCGTCGTGCGGCGCGCCCCACGCCGTCGGCCAGCGCTTCTGCGCGGAGTGCGGCACGCCTCTGACGGCCACCGAGCCGGCACTGCCCGAAGCGCCGCGACAGGCCCCGGCCGCCGAGCGCCGCCTCGTCTCGGTCCTTTTCGCGGACCTCGTCGGCTTCACGACGCTCTCGGAGAGCCGCGACGCGGAAGAGGTGCGGGACCTCCTCTCGACCTACTTCGACACCTGCCGCAACCTGATCGAGCGGTACGGCGGCACGGTCGAGAAGTTCATCGGCGACGCGGTGATGGCCGTCTGGGGCACCCCAGCCGCCCAGGAGGACGACGCGGAGCGGGCCGTGCGGGCAGCCCTAGAGCTCGTCGTCGCCGTGCCCGAGCTCGACCCCGGGCTGAAGGCCAGGGCGGGCGTCATCACCGGTGAAGCGGCGGTGACGCTGGGCGCCGAGGGCCAGGGGATGGTCGCCGGCGACCTCGTCAACACCGCGAGCCGGATCCAGTCGGTGGCCGAGCCCGGCACCGCCCTCGTTGGCGAGAGCACCAAGCGGGCGACCGAAGCAGCGGTCGCCTACGAAGAGGCCGGCAGCTTCGAGCTCAAGGGAAAGGCGGAGCCCGTGCCGCTCTTCCGGGCGCTGCGGGTGACGGCAGGCCGGGGCGGAGCGCTCAAGTCCACGGGCCTCGAGCCCCCCTTTGTCGGCCGGGACCGCGAGCTACGGCTGGTCAAGGAGCTCTTCCATGCCTCGGCCGAGGAGCGCAAGGCGCACCTCGTCTCGGTCGCCGGCATTGCCGGAGTCGGCAAGTCGCGGCTCGGTTGGGAGTTCTTCAAGTACATCGACGGCGTCACCGAAGGCGTCTGGTGGCTACGCGGCCGCTGCCTCGCCTACGGGGAGGGAGTCGCGTACTGGGCCCTGGCGGAGATGGTCAGAGGCCGGGCCGGGATCGTCGAGGGCGAGGAGCCGGAATCCGCGCGCGACAAGCTGCAAGCGGCGGTGGAGCAGTACGTGCCGGACCCGGAGGAGCGCCGCTTCGTCGAGCCGCGGCTCGCGCACCTGCTCGGGATCGACCAGCGCTCCACCCACGAACGCGACGACCTCTTCGCGGCGTGGCGGCTCTTCTTCGAGCGGCTGGCGGAGCAGAGCGCCGTCGTCCTCGTCTTCGAGGACATGCAATGGGCGGATGCCTCCTTGCTGGACTTCGTGGAGTATCTGCTCGAGTGGTCGCGGTCCCATCCGGTCTTTGTGCTCGTGCTCGCACGGCCGGAGCTGACCGAGCGTCACCCCGACTTCGGGAAGAACCTCCGCAATGCGACGACCCTCACACTGGAGCCGCTGCCAACGCCCGCGACGGAGGCGCTCCTCGGCGGCTTCGTCCCGGGGCTCCCCGACTCCCTGCGCGCGGAGATCCTCGCAAGAGCCGAGGGCATACCCCTCTACGCGGTCGAGACCGTGCGGATGCTCCTCGATCGCGGCCTGCTCGTCCGCGAGGGCGACGTCTACCGGCCGACGGGAACCGTCGAGAGGCTCGAGGTGCCTGAGACGCTCCACGCGCTCATCGCCGCCCGACTGGACGGCCTCTCCGCCGAGGAGCGCGGCCTCGTCAAGCAGGCGTCCGTGCTCGGCAAGACGTTCACGAAGCAGGCCCTCGCGCACCTGTCCGGTTTCCCCGAGGACGAGCTCGAGCCCCTGCTCGCCTCCCTCGTCCGCAAGGAAGTCGTCAACCTCCAGGCGGACCCCCGCTCCCCCGAGCGCGGCCAGTACGGCTTTCTCCAGGACCTCCTCAAGCGGGTGGCGTACGAGACGCTGGCCCGCCGGGAGCGAAAGACCCTCCACCTCACCGCCGCCGAGTATCTCGAGGGAAGCTGGGGCCCGGCCGAGACCGAGATCGTGGAAGTCGTGGCATCGCACTACCTCGCCGCGCTGGAGGCGACTCCGGATGCGGAGGACCCTGCCGCGATCCGGGCGAAGGCCCGGGCGCACCTGGCGGGCGCAGCCGAGCGCGCTGCCTCGCTCGCCGCGAACGAGGAGGCCGAACGGTACTTCGAGCAGGCCGCCGCGCTCGCCGAGCAGCCACTCGAAGAAGCCGTGCTGCTCGAGCGCGCGGGCGAAATGGCCTGGTCGCGCGGGCATGCGGACCAGGCGGAGGCCCACTACTCACGGGCAATCGAGCTCTTCGAGGGCCAGGAGCAAAGCCATCCTGCGGCGAGAGTGGCGGCCCGGCTCGGCGAAGTGGAGTGGCAGACGGGCCGCCTCGGCGACGCGCTCGAGCGGATGGAGCGTTCCTACGGCGTCCTGTCAGGAGACGAGCCGGATCACGATCTCGCGGCGCTCGCGGCGCAGCTCGGCCGGCTGTACTGGTTCCACGGAGACGTTGCGCGCGCAGCCGAGCGGGTGGAAAGCGCGTTGGAGATTGCCGAGACGCTCTGGCTGCCGGAGATCGTCGCCCAAGCCTTGATCACCAAAGGCATCGTCGCCGACACGCTGAGCCGGTCGGAGGAGTCGATCGCCCTGCTGAAACACGCCCTCGAGCTCGCGCTCGAGAACGACCTTCCATGGGCGGCCTTGCGCGCGCACACGAACCTCGGCGACACGCTCGCGCGCCGTGAGCGTTTCG
>DASXQY010000114.1:0-10173 GCA_036506915.1 Gaiellaceae bacterium
CGAAGCTGCGCATCCCCGGCGGGAACGCCATCCCGCCGCCGGTCCAATGCGGGGCGCGGGTCGATCCGGCGCGGGCCCGCCCGGTGCCCTTCTGGCGCCACGGCTTGGAGCGGCCGCCGGCGACCAGGCCGCGGCTCTTGCCGCCCCGCGTCCCGGCGCGCGCCGCGTTCAGCTCGGCGCGCACGGTCTCGTGGACCAGGTGCTGCTTCACCTCGGCGCCGAAGATCGCACCCTCGAGGGTGAGGCTCTTCGTGGACTTGCCCGTGCCGTCCAGGACCGGAGCGCTGGGATCAGCCACGCTTCGGCTCCTCTCTTACCTCGACGATGCCGTTCGTCGGCCCGGGGACGGCGCCCTTGACCAGGAGCAGATTCCGTTCGAGGTCGACCTCGTGCACGGTGAGGCCGACCTGGGTGACGCGCTTGCCGCCCATCCGGCCGGCCATGCGCACGCCCTTGAACACGCGCGAGGGCGTCGCCGACGCGCCGATGGAGCCCGGCTTGCGGATGTTGTGCGAGCCGTGCGTCTTCGGCCCGCGGCTGAAGTTGTGCCGCTTGATCGTGCCGGCGAAGCCCTTGCCGATCCCGATCCCCGAGACCTTCACCCGGTCGCCGGGCTCGAACGTCTCAACCGTGACCGGCTCGCCGACAGTCAGCTCGGTCGTCCCGCGGAACTCGACCAGGTGCCGATGCGGCTCGACCTTCGCCGTGCCGAGGTGCCCACGCTCGGCCTTCGAGAGCTTTCGCTCCGCGACAGGCTCGAATGCGAGCTGGACGGCCTCGTACCCGTCCGAGTCGACCGTTTTCACCTGCACGATCGGGCACGGCCCCGCCTCGATCACGGTTACCGGAGTCACCTGCCCCGTCTCCGGATCGAAGACCTGGCTCATGCCGAGCTTTCTGCCGATGATGCCCTTCACAGCTTGATCTCGATGTCTACGCCCGCCGGGAGATCGAGCCGCATGAGCGAGTCGACCGTCTTCGGCGTCGGGGAGTGGATGTCGATCAGGCGCTTGTGCGTGCGCACCTCGAAGTGCTCCCGCGAGTCCTTGTCCTTGAACGGGCTCCGGATCACGCAGTAGACGTTCTTCTCGGTCGGCAGGGGCACGGGCCCGGTGATGGTCGCGCCGGTGCGCTGGGCCGTCTCCACGATCTGGCTCGCGGACTTGTCGAGCTGCTGATGGTCGTAGCCCTTGAGGCGGATGCGGATCTTGCTCTGTGGCACCGGCGCGTCCTCTCGTTATGTCTCGATCGCGGTGACCACGCCGGCGCCGACCGTGCGCCCGCCCTCGCGGATCGCGAAGCGGAGGCCCTGGTCCATGGCGATCGGCTGGATCAGCTCGATGTCCATATTCGTGTTGTCGCCCGGCATGACCATCTCCTGGCCCTCCGGGAGCTTGATCGCGCCCGTCACGTCCGTCGTGCGGAAGTAGAACTGCGGCCGGTAGTTGTTGAAGAACGGTGTGTGCCGGCCGCCCTCGTCCTTCGACAGCACGTAGACCTCGGCCTTGAAGACCGTGTGCGGCGTGATCGAGCCGGGCTTCGCGAGCACCTGCCCGCGCTCGACCTCCTCGCGCTTGGTACCGCGCAGGAGCGCACCCGCGTTGTCGCCGGCCTGGGCGAAGTCGAGGGTCTTGTTGAACATCTCGAGCCCGGTGACGACGGTCTTCTCGACCTCCGGGTGGATGCCGACGATCTCGACCTCGTCGCCCGACTTGATCTGACCCTGCTCGATCCGGCCCGTGACGACGGTGCCGCGGCCCGTGATCGTGAAGACGTCCTCGATCGGCATCAGGAACGGCTTGTCCGTGTCCCGCTGCGGCTCGGGGATGTAATCGTCCACGGCCTGCATCAGCTCGAGGATCTTCTGCGTGTGCTCCTCGTCGCCCTCGAGCGCCTTGAGCGCCGACCCCGTCACGATCGGGATGTCGTCGCCCGGGAACTCGTACTTGGAGAGGAGCTCACGGACCTCCATCTCGACGAGCTCGAGCAGCTCGGGGTCGTCGACCATGTCGGCCTTGTTCAGGAAGACGACGATGTAGGGGACCTCGACCTGGCGGGCGAGCAGGATGTGCTCCCGCGTCTGCGGCATCGGGCCGTCCGCGGCCGAGACCACGAGGATCGCGCCGTCCATCTGGGCGGCGCCGGTGATCATGTTCTTGATGTAGTCGGCATGGCCGGGACAGTCGACGTGCGCGTAGTGGCGGTTCTCGGTCTCGTACTCGACGTGCGAGGTGTTGATCGTGATGCCGCGCTGCTTTTCCTCGGGCGCGTTGTCGATCGACTCGAACGACCGCTCGGACGTGTTGGTGCCCTTCTCCGCAAGCACCTTCGTGATCGCGGCCGTGAGCGTCGTCTTGCCGTGGTCGATGTGACCGATCGTGCCAACGTTGAGATGCGGCTTGTTGCGCTCGAACTTCTGCTTGCCCATAGATCCGTTCTCCTTGTCGCTAGCTTTGGGCGTCGACGATCTCGCCCGCGATCGACTGAGGCACTTCCTCGTAGCGATCGAACTGCATGGTGAATGTGGCCCGTCCCTGCGTCGTCGAGCGCAGGTCGGTTGCGTAGCCGAACATGGTGGCGAGCGGGACGTGGGCGCGGATCGCCTGCGCGTTTCCACGCGGCTCGAGGCCCTCGACGCGCCCGCGGCGCGAGTTGAGGTCGCCCATCACGTCGCCGAGGTACTCCTCCGGCGTGACGACCTCGACGGCCATCACCGGCTCGAGCAGCTTCGGCTTCGACCGCTGCATCGCGTTCTTGAAGGCCATCGAGCCTGCGACCTTGAAGGCGATCTCGCTCGAGTCGACCTCGTGGTAGGAGCCGTCGATCAGCTCGATCCGGACGTCGACGACCGGGTAGCCGGCGAGGACGCCCGACTCCATCGCCTCCTGGATCCCGAGGTCGACTGACGGGATGTACTCCCGCGGGATCTTGCCGCCGACGATCTTGTCGAGGAACTCGTAGCCCTCGCCGGGCTCGGTGGGCTCGGCGCTGATCACCGCGTGCCCGTACTGGCCGCGGCCGCCGGTCTGGCGGACGAAGCGCCCCTCGATCTTCTCGACCGGCCGGCCGAACGTCTCGCGATAGGCGACCTGCGGCCGGCCGACGTTCGCGTCGACCGAGAACTCGCGGAGAAGGCGGTCGACGATGATCTCGAGGTGGAGCTCGCCCATGCCCGAGATCAGGGTCTGGCCGGTCTCGTCGTCGGTGCGGACTCGGAAGGTCGGGTCTTCCTCGGTCAGGCGCTGGAGGCCGCCGGCGAGCTTGTCCTGGTCAACCTTGGTCTTCGGCTCGATCGCGACCGAGATCACCGGCTCGGGAAAGTCCATCGACTCGAGCCGGATCGGGGCCGTGTCGACGGCGAGGGTGTCGCCGGTGGTCGAGCTCTTGATCCCGACCGCCGCCGCGATCTCGCCGGCGCCGATCTCTTCCCGCTCCTCGCGGTGGTTGGCGTGCATCTGAAGGATCCGGCCGATCCGCTCGGTCTTGCCGGTGCTCGTGTTCATCACGCGGTCGCCGGCCTTGACCTGGCCCGAATAGACCCGGAAGTAGGTCAGCTTGCCGACGTAGGGGTCCGACATGACCTTGAAGACGAGCGCCGAGAAGGGCTCGTCCACCGCGGGCCGGCGCGAGAGCTCGTGCTCGGTCCGGGGGTCGATGCCGTGGATCGGCGGCACGTCGAGCGGGCTCGGCAGGTAGTCCACGACCGAGTCGAGGAGCGGCTGGATGCCCTTGTTCTTGAAGGCCGACCCGGCGAGGACCGGCGTGACGGTGATGTCGAGCGTCGCGGCACGGAGGGCGCGCTTGAGCATCTCCGGGGTCACCGACTCCTCGTCCAGCAGGTACGTCTCCAGCAGCTCGTCGTCGTGGTCGGCGACCGCGTCGATCAGTTGGTGGTGGTACTCCTGCGCCTGCTCGGCCAGCTCGGCCGGGACCTCGCCGACGTCCATCTTCGTGCCGAGGTCGTCGGCCCAGGTGATCGCCCGCATCTCGACGAGGTCGACCACCCCGCGGAAGTGCTCCTCCTGGCCGATCGGCAGCTGCACCGGCACCGGCCGGGCGCCGAGCCGGTCGACCATCGACTGCATCGCGGCGAAGAAGTCCGCCCCGGTGCGGTCCATCTTGTTGATGAACGCGATCCGCGGGACGCGGTAGCGGTCGGCCTGGCGCCAGACGGTCTCGGACTGCGGCTCGACCCCGGCGACGGAGTCGAAGACGGCGATCGCCCCGTCGAGCACGCGCAGGCTCCGCTCGACCTCGACCGTAAAGTCCACGTGCCCGGGCGTATCGATGATGTTGATGCGAAAGTCGCGCCAAGACGCCGTCGTGGCGGCGGAGGTGATCGTGATCCCACGCTCCTGCTCCTGCGCCATCCAGTCCATCACCGCGGCGCCCTCGTGCACCTCGCCCATCTTGTGGGTGCGGCCGGTGTAGTAGAGGATTCGCTCGGTCGTGGTGGTCTTGCCCGCGTCGATGTGGGCCATGATCCCGATGTTCCGGACCCGCTCGAGCGCAACCTGTGTCGTCGTGGCAGCCATTGCCGGCATCACCACCGGTAGTGCGCGAAGGCCTTGTTCGCCTGCGCCATCCGGTAGAGGTCGTCCTTGCGCTTGAAGGCGCCGCCCTGCTGGTTCAGCGCGTCGAGGATCTCGCCCGCGAGCTTCTCGTCCATGTGCTTCTCGCGCCGGTCTCGCGCGAACTGGACGATCCAGCGCACCGCAAGCGTGCGGGCACGCCGCTGGGGCACCTCGACCGGAACCTGGTAGTTCGCGCCGCCGACGCGCCGCGAGCGCACCTCGAGGACCGGCGTGACGGTCTTGATCGCCTGCTCCAGCACCTCGACCGGCGGCTTGCCGGTCTGTTCGCCGATCCGGTCCAGCGCGCGGTAGACGATGCGCTCGGCACTCGACTTCTTCCCGCGCGACATCACCTTGTTGATCACCTGGGTGACCAGGCGCGAGCTGTACACCGGATCCGGCTCCAGCGGCCGGGGCTGAATCGTGGCGCGCCTGGGCACTACGAGCCTCTCTTCGCGCCGTATTTCGAGCGTCCCTGGCGCCGCTCGCCGACGCCGGCCGTGTCGAGGCCACCGCGGATCACCTTGTAGCGAAAGCCCGGCAGGTCCTTGACGCGGCCGCCGCGGATCAGAACGACCGAGTGCTCCTGGAGGTTGTGCCCCTCGCCGGGGATGTACGCGCCGACCTCCATCCCGTTGGTCAGGCGCACGCGCGCCACCTTCCGTAGCGCCGAGTTCGGCTTCTTCGGCGTGGTCGTGTACACGCGCGTGCAGACGCCCCGCTTCTGCGGCGCGCCGCGCAGGGCAGGGGTCTTCATCTTCGCCTTGGGCGAGACCCTGCCCTTTCGGACCAGCTGATTGACGGTCGGCATCTACTCCCTGCTTCTGGGCGTTGGCACAACAAAGGCTGGCGAGGGGCTGGGCCCCTGCCAACCGGTGGACGATGGTAGCGAAGGTGAGGGGCAGCGTCAAACGCGGAAAGCGCATGGCTGCATGGAATCGGGGCTTCCGCGGCCTCCGCAGCCCAAGCGTCTCAACGGCGCCGTTTTATTACTTTCAATCCATAGCCTGGGGGCCTGGGGCGCATTACAGTGAGACGGTCGGGTTGCTCTGTGGCAACTGGCCGGGCTGGGGCCCGAGTTCTGGGGAGTGAGAGGATGGCGGACGTTGCCATGAGCACCACCGCTCTCGTCGCGCTAGGCGCGGCCCTGGTGACGCTCGTCCTGGTCCTGGCCGTCCTCGTTCTGCGCCGCCGGGGCGGCCGTCACGAGCGGGAGGCGATCGAGCTGGTCTCCGAGATGAACTGGCGGATGGAGAGGACGGTGCGCGAGCTCTCCGAGGCTCTCGAGCGCGCCCGGGAGGAAGCCCGCCGCAACCGCTTCCTCGGCGAGCTCGGCAACTCGATCGACCTCGACGAGGTGCTGTCGCACACGCTTCAGGCAGGCGGCGCGATCCCTGGTGTCGACGCGGCGCTCGTCTCGCTCCAGGTCGCGGGCGAGAAGCCGATTGTCGCGACGCTCGGCCTGTCGTCGGACGAGGCGCACCGCCAGGTCATCTCGGGCCCGCCGGACGGCCAGGAGGCACAGGCGATCTCGATCGTCTACCAGTACCCGCCGGGGATGGACGCAGCCGAGCTGATCCACTCAGGCGTCGCGGTACCGGTGCGTGGCGAGACGGGCCCGATGGGCTTCCTGGCGGTGTTCAGCCGCTCGGCCTCCCACCGGTACGACGAGGAGGTGACCCGGGAGCTCGAGGAGCTCGCCCAGCGGGCCGGCCCGGCGATCGCGAACGCGCGCCGTTTCCGCGAGGCGCGTCAGCTCGCCGACCTCGACGCGCTCACCGGCCTCCACAACCGCCGCTACTTCCACGAAACGCTTGCGCGAGAGGTCTCCCGCGCCCAGCGGTACGGGCGCCGGCTCGCGCTCGTCGTCTTCGACCTGGACGACTTCAAGGCGATCAACGACCGGATCGGCCATCTGGCCGGCGACGCCGTCCTCGCCGAGATCGCGGAGCGCGTGCGCGACGTCGTCCGGACGGCCGACATCGCCTGCCGCGTCGGCGGCGACGAGTTCGCGGTCATCCTTCCCGAGTCCTCGATGGACGATGCCGACCAGCTCTACCATCGCGTCCGCGGCGCCGTTTCCTCCCGCGCGGTCGCCCAGGCGGGCCGGCTCAACCTCTCGGCGGGGATCGCGGAGCTGTCGGAGGACGACGATGCGACCACATTCTTCGAGCGCGCGGACGGGGCCCTCTACCGCGCGAAGGAGCTTGGCAAGGGCCAGCTCGTTGAGGCCGGCCGGAACGGCCAGTCCGCCAGTGAGACGGCGTAAGGCGTCGCTTGCGATGCCGTCGTCAGGACGCGCGGGATACGGACGGCCACGCCGGCAAAGCCGCCATGGCCTCCAAGGGGCATCGCAGGCGATGCCTTAGCCGTGCGTCCGTCTGAACTGACCGGTCGAGTGAATCGAGGTCAAAGACCCGGCTTTATGCGCTACTCGGCCGCGAGGAAGGGCAGGTAGTCGGTCAACGGGACGACGCCGATCGCCGGCTGGACGTCCTTGCGGCAGACGGCCTGGTCGACGAGCACGCGCTCGCGGTCGAGCAGCCAACCCTCGTACCGCTCGCCCCGGGCCAGGCTCTTGAGCGCGTTGACGACCGCGCCCCGCGCCATTCCGAGCGGAACAGTGCCCAGCGGCACCGCCGGCCCGAGCGCCCGCACCTCGTAGGTGCCGAGCATCGCCCGGACCTTCACCCACCGGCCCTGTGGGATCGTGAAGACCTGCGGCGGCGCGTGAGAGGCGAGGGCGAGGCCGCGCGTGGCAGTCCCGAGCCACGGCGCGCGCGTCTTCGTCTGGACGAGACGGGCGCTGATGTCCCCGTAGGACTGGTAGTACTCCTCTATGTCCGCGCCCGAGGGCGGCGCGACCCGCATGTGCGACTCGATCAGCGCACGGCGAAGCTCGTCGGCGATCACACCGCGGGCGGCGGCCGGGCTCGCGTGCGCCTTGGCCAGGGCTGCCCGGTAGCGGGCGAAGCCGCCGAGGCGGGCTGCGGCCGCCTTCTCCGCCGCGGCTACCTGCTTGGCCTTCAAAGGCGCGTTCAGGCTCGTGACCACCCGCGCGAACACCGCCGTGAACGCAACGTCCCGGTCTCCGGTCACCGGTGCAAGAGCCGAGATCGCGCCCTCGTCCACGGGGCGCCCGTAGAGCGTGCAGCGGGTCCCTGCGGAGAAGACGAGCTGGCCCTCGGTCCGCGAGGAGTTGAAGCCCGCACCGGCCAGCGCGGGGCCGTTGCACAGCTTCGGGTCGCGCGTCCAGAGGTACACGCAGGCGGCGGCCGGCTTGTCCGGGTCGTCCTCACCCTTGCTCCAGACGCCCCAGCCCCAGGACCAGACGGAGCGGAGCTTGAGCTCACGCGCGACCTGGCGCGCCGCCAGGGTCTGGAGCTTCGTCACCTCGAGCCACGACCTACGGGAGGCGCGCTCGCGCCCGCCCGAGCCGGGAGTCGTCTGGAAGCCGAGCATCAGGCCGAGCTTCCGGGTGGGGATCCCGGCGCTGGTGAACTCGGCGATGCGCTTGCGGAAGAAGTTCCTGAGCATTCGACTGCCCGCGCGCGGGCCTTCCTCGGCGATCGCGGGTGCCGAGAAGTACGACTCGCGCACGATGTCGGCGTAGTTGGCGACCTGCCGCCACCAGTCCCCGGCCACGTCGCCGATGTACGGGACGCTCGGGACGAGCAGGACCGGGTGCGCCCCGCGCGCAGCGAGGGTCTGGACGTAGATCAGGAGGTTGCGCCGGTACTGCGCGTTCGTCGCGCTCCAGGGCGTGACCGTGCTCGAGCCGCTCATCTCGTTCTCGGCGATGATCGGCTGGGCGCAGTCGCTCGACATGGCGGCCACGTCGTAGAGCCTGTTCGCCCGCTCGATCACGAGGCCGGGGTCGAAGGGCTCGAGCGGGGTCCCGACGCGCCGCCCGAGGTACATGTCCCAGTAGATGGTCCGCGCCCCCTGCGCGCGGAGCTGCGGCGGGTAGATGAAGTTCGACGCGGCGGCGATCACCCCCGGCCGCGCGAACGTCTGCCAGAACGGCACGGACCCGTCGGCGAAGTCGATCCAGAGCGTCCCCTTGCCCGAGATCCCGCAGGTGCCCGCGTGCGCACGATGCGGCGTCGCCGCGAAAGCCGCGCAGGCGGCGAGTGCGATGACCAGCAGCCTCCTCATCGACCCGACCGCTCAAGGTATCAGCGCGGGAGGCATCGCACCTCCCGCGCCGCGGTTATTCGTCCAGCGGGCTGTCGACCTCGGGGATCTCTTCCGCCTCGGTCGACGTATGCGGCCTGGGCTCGCCGTCGCCGCTCGTCTCCGGCTCGCCGCCGAAGTCGAGCCCGAGGCTGGCCAGGTCGATCCCCTCGCCGCCGTCGGAGCCGATCTCCTCGAGCGCGGCCAACAGGGCCTCCCGCTCGTAGGTCTCCTTCGGCACCTTCTCAGAGGGGCCGATGTCGATCGTCCGGTAGCGCTTCAGTCCGGTCGCGGCCGGGATCAGCTTGCCGATGATCACGTTCTCCTTCAGCCCGAGGAGCCGGTCGACCTTGCCCTCGATCGAGGCGTCGGTCAGCACCTTCGTCGTCTCCTGGAAGGAGGCGGCCGAGAGGAACGACTCGGTGGCGAGCGAGGCCTTCGTGATCCCGAGGATCAGCGGCTCGAAGGTCGCCTGCTCCTTCTTGCCCTTCTCCTTCTTCACCCGGGCGTTCTCGCGCTCGAGCACGACCCGGTCGACAAGCTGGCCGGGCAGGAGATCGGTGTCGCCGGCGTTGTCGACGCGCACCTTCTTCAGCATCTGGCGGACGATCAGCTCGATGTGCTTGTCGTGGATGTCGACGCCCTGTGACTTGTAGACCTTCTGCACCTCGGAGACGAGGTACAGCTCGGTCGCGGTCGAGCCCTTCAGGCGCAGAAGGTCGGCCGGGTTGAGCGAGCCCTCGTGGAGGGCGTCTCCCGGCTCGACGACCCGGCCGTCGGCGACGAGCACCCGCGTGCGGCGCGGGAGCTGGTAGGCGACGGGCTCGAGCGGCTCGCCGTCCTCGTCCACCTCGTCGGTGTGAATCGTGATCTTCGGGCCGCGCTCGGTGTCCTCGAGCTCGACCTTGCCACCGACCTCGGCGAGCTTGGCTGCGCCCTTCGGATTGCGCGCCTCGAAGATCTCGACCACGCGCGGGAGGCCGTGCGTGATATCGGCTCCCGCGACGCCGCCGGTGTGGAAGGTCCGCATCGTCAGCTGCGTGCCGGGCTCGCCGATCGACTGGGCCGCGATGATCCCGACCGCGTCACCGATCTCGGAGACCCCGCCCGTGGCGAGGAAGATCCCGTAGCAGGACTGGCAGACGCCGAACTCGCTGCGGCACTTGAGCACCGAGCGGACCGGCACCGTCGGCTCCTCCTCGATCTCGTGGAAGGCCTCCTCGATCTCGTCGAGCACCTGCGTCGTGACGATCGCGCCCTTCTCGGCGACCACGGTCTTCCCCGGCCGCCCGCTCGAGAGCGGCTTGTGCACGTCCTCGGCGAGGACGCGGCCGAGCAGGCTCTTGTTCACGCCCTCGGGCACGTGCAGCGGAAGGTCCACATGGTCCTTGGTCTTGCAGTCCGCCTCGCGGATGATCACGTC